>DATFIA010000168.1:0-23404 GCA_035270545.1 Treponemataceae bacterium | reverse complement strand
GAAAGCAGCATAAAATAACCGAGAGCTTTTAGTATTCTCATTAAAAGTGATTGTTTCATTGCTACTTTATAGAATACTTACCTTTTTTGTTCAACGGTTTGACGTATATGGTCTGCGGTATTTACAAGAGCGATTCAAATTGCTATATTTTTATAGATTGTATATTTAATGAAAATAGTTGTGTATTCAATTTTCAGGAGGATTTATCCATGATAAAGACAGTTAAAGATGTAGACCTTAAGGGTAAACGCATTATTATGCGTGTTGATTTTAATGTACCGATGAAAGATGGTGTAGTACAGGATGATACCCGTATTATGGCGGCTCTTCCCACCATTACATACATTCTATCCCAAGAACCAGCGTCTCTTGTTTTAATGAGCCATCTCGGGGATCCCGCAAAAGATGCAAAAAAAGCAAAAGAAAAAGCTGATAAAGACGGAAAGCCGTTCGATAAAGAAAAATTTATTGCAGGAAAAAACCGTATGAAGCCAGTAGCTGCTTATTTAGAAGCAAAGCTTGGTAAGACTGTTGTTTTTGCTGACTCCTGCATGGGCCAGAAAGCAAAGATTAATAGTCTTCCTGCAGGTGGCGTTCTTATGCTCGAAAATACTCGTTTTCATGTAGAAGAAACAGCAAAGGATATTGAATCTCAGGAAGTTCTTGCAAAAGAGCTTTCGACCTATGGCGATATTTTTGTAAATGACGCCTTCGGTACTGCGCATCGCGCTCATGCCTCAACTGCAACAATTGCTAAGTTTATGAAAGTAAATGTTGGTGGTTTTCTCATGGAAAAAGAAGTAAAATATCTTGAACCGATGGTCACTAATCCTCCAAAACCAATGATAGCAATTATTGGCGGAGCGAAGGTTTCTTCTAAAATTGCAGTACTCGAAAGCCTTCTTAAAAATGCGTCTGCCCTTATAATTGGTGGTGGCATGGCATATACCTTTCTTAAGGCTCAGGGTCATACAATTGGAAAGTCTTTAGTTGAAGATGATTTTATTGATACCGCTAAAAGTCTTTTTTCTGCTGCTGCTGCAAAAGGTGTGAAGATTATTCTTCCCGTTGACCATGTATGCGCCGACTCTTTTTCTCCCGATGCTAAGCCAGTTGCAGTTTCTGGAATTGATATTTCAGACGGTTTAATGGGAATGGACGTTGGACCCAAGACTTTAGAGATCTATAAAGAAATCATTCTTTCCTCTAAGTCTATTGTTTGGAATGGACCAGTTGGTGTGTTTGAATTTGAAGCTTTTGCAAAAGGTACTTCAGAAGTTGCTCATCTTGTAGCTCAAGCTACAGAAGCAGGTGCAATTAGTGTTGTTGGCGGTGGAGATTCAGTTGCAGCCGTAAACAAGTTTAACCTAGCAGATAAAATGAGCCATGTTTCTACCGGTGGTGGAGCATCTCTTGAGTTTCTCGAAGGCAAAACCCTTCCAGGAATTGCTGTTCTCGAAACAAAGTAATTTATTTTTTTATAGGAGATTTTTATGCGCAAAAATTTTATTGCCGGTAACTGGAAAATGCACAAAACAACGTCTGAGTCTGTTGCTTTAGCTTCCGAGTTGGTTAAAGAACTCGCTGGTGGGCCAAACAAGTATATGATAGCCCCTTCCTTTACCGCTCTCGATGCTGTTTCTAAAGTCGTAAAGGGGACAAATATTCTCCTTGGTGCTCAAAATATGAGTACAGACGAGATGGGCGCTCATACTGGAGAAGTTTCTGTTTTACAACTAAAAGACCTTGGTGTTTCTGTTGTTATTCTTGGACACTCAGAACGTCGTCACACGTACAAAGAAACTGATTCTATGATAAACACAAAGGTTAAACTTGCTCTCTCTCACAATATGGAAGTAATTCTCTGTGTTGGTGAACTTCTTGAAGAAAGAGAAGCTGGAAAGGCTGAATCTGTATGTGAAAATCAGACTCGTCTCGGTTTAGCAGGTGTTTCTGCAGAAGCTCTAAAAAAAGTTACTATTGCATATGAGCCAGTTTGGGCGATTGGAACTGGTAAAACAGCCACTCCAGAAGACGCAGATGCTATTCATGCCTTTATTAGAGGCGTTATAGCAGATATGTATGGTAAACCAGCAGCCGATGCTATGGTTATCCAGTATGGTGGTTCTATGAAGGCAGATAATGCCCAAGCGCTTCTTGCAAAAGAAAACATTGACGGTGGACTTATTGGCGGTGCAGCTCTCAAGGCTGATACTTTTAAGCCAATAGCTCTGTGTAAGTAATCTTATAGGTAAGAAATGAGTCTATAGCGGTAGGGTTGAAGATCTTACCGCTTTGATTCTTGCTTGCACAAGACAGGATTTTGCTTTATAGTAAGGTCTGATTTATTTTTTGGAGTCAACTATGGGTATAATTAGTATTATTCTGCTGGTAGCGTTTGTAATTATTTGTTTTCTTATTATCGCACTTGTTCTTCTTCAGAACGAGGAAGGTGATGGGTTGGGCGGTATTTTTGCCGGTGGAAGCAATTCGGCATTCGGATCTCGCTCTGCAAATGTGCTTACAAAGACAACGTATGTTGTCGTAACGCTTTTTTTCCTATCTGCCTTCTTTTTGGCTTTTGTTAACAAAAGTCCAAGTGGTAAGGGTGTTGAAGAAGCTGCCCGTCAGGCACAGCTTGAATCAACTGATACTGAGTGGTTTCTTAATCAAGACAAGCCAGCATTAGATGCTGCTACAGAAACCCCCGAATCAGTAAATGTAGAACAATAAACTGATATGGGAAACATGGTTTTAGATAGTATTTTTTCTCCCTCTCTTATTATAGCTTCAATGGAGAGTGAGGAAAAAGAAGAAGCCTTTGAAGAATTAATAGATCTTTTTGTTTCAAAATTTCCCTCTGTGTCCCGAGCGGATGCACTACGGGTTGTGAGAGAAAGAGAATCGAAACAAACAACTGGAGTGAAGCCTGGTATTGCAGTCCCTCACGCTAGACTTTCTTCTATCTCTAGTGCGAAAGGAATAATCGGGATTTCCAAAGCGGGCATCGACTACGATGCTATGGATGGACAGCCCGTTCATGTCATCTTTTTACTTTTTTCTACGCACGATGATTATTCGACCCAACTTCGCTCTCTTAGAACTCTTTCAGTTCTTCTCGATGATCCGGCTTTTTATACAGCCCTTATGTCTGCAAAAGACGCCGATTCCATATACAATACTATATGTAAGTTTGAAGATATATTAACAACCTCCATGTAGTGTGGAGATTTGATTCGGATGTTGTAAGGAAAAATCACTTTTTCTTCTAGACCGTATTGTAGGAGGTTGAAATGATTGAACAGGATGTCATCGCCCATCTTATCGATGTCGAACGCCTTGCCTATGATTTGCTTTTAGATGCTCAAGCGGAAGCTGATAAGCGAAAAGCTTTAGCAAAAGAAAAAGCTGATCAGCAATATAGAGCAGCCTATGAAAAAATTATTTCACAAATGGAATCTCACCTTGCAGAAGGGAAGCTCTCTTGTGATAAGGCACGTGATACTGAATTAGCTGATTTTGATTCACATTTATCTGCAATTTCGAAGTCCCAGTCTTCTTTTGCTTCCTATTTAAATTCGCTTTACTCTGGTCAATAAAAATGGATAGAATTGGCGCAGATGCATTTGTATATTCAAAAGCTTGCGGTATGTATAGCCGCTCCTATGTTGGGAAAAGAGCAAAAAAACTTTTCGAAGTAAAGCGCTTGCATGATCTTTGGGCTCTTCTTTTTGAAGATGAAGTTCCTCTTGTTCCTGAAAGTATGCTCGCTTTATTACTCGAGAGAAAAGCATCACAACGTATAGCATCTGATTTAGTTGATCTTCTTTCTGTGTATGATAAACCAGATCCGGTTGTAAAAGCACTTCTTTCTTTATTTGAATATAGTAATCTTAAATCTATCATTTCTTCTCTTTCCATGGGTTCTACTCAACCACCATTTATGGTTTCTATTGGAAAATTCAGTCTTTTTAATCATGAAAAATGGCCA
This sequence comes from Treponemataceae bacterium, assembly GCA_035270545.1. Lineage (GTDB taxonomy): Bacteria > Spirochaetota > Spirochaetia > Treponematales > Treponemataceae > Teretinema. The sequence goes on along the minus strand of DATFIA010000168.1, from coordinate 19,413 downwards.
GATATTGCTGCAATGACAGAAGGTACCCCTGTTTCTTGGTATAATAGGATTCCCGAAATTGATGAACAAATTGAATGGGAAAGTAAATTAGATCATGAATATTACCGGTCGTTATGGGCATCTGTTTTTATGCTAACTGGTAAAGACCGCTCTTCGGTAGAAGGCTTAATTGCAGAAGAAATTATTCTTCAAAATATAGTTTGGGCAATGAGATTAAAAGTCTATTATAATTCGAGTCCTGAAGAAATAATGCCTTTGCTTGCTTTTGTGGATTCTGATGCAAAAACGGTAGAACGCCTGTGCCAGCCTGCAATATCAATTTTGTCTTTGCCGGTTGATTCTTGGGATGAATGGGCTTCATGGAGTTTCAAAGACCTTTTGAATCCTCATGAAGAGGGGATTCCGTGGTCTTTAGATCCCAGATGGGCTCAATTGGCCGCAGATAAACGATTGTATCGTTTAGCCTTAAAAGGCTTCCATCTAAATCCTTTTACCTCAGGAGTTTTAGTTTGTTTTTTCAAAATAAAACAACTTGAAGAACAGATGATACGTATTGCAGCAGAAGGTTTGCGCCTAGGCGCTACAGAAGACGAAATGTATGAATTTATGGGGGATAGCAAGAATGTTTAAAACGACTGTCATGAAGCTCATCGAATTGATGATCCTTCGACAAGATATTGATCGTGTGCTTGAGTATCTTGGTAAACATGCTAATTTTCAGATTCAAAATGAAACTGATTACACAGCAGAAAATACACCTAACGCGAACAAGGATCTTTTTGATAAGCTTCAATCATGCCGTAATTATTTAATGCTTGCGGATGTTGATGATTTTTCTCCCTCCACATCTCTTCCATCGGATAAAGACTTTGCCTTAGCTCAAGAATTACTTTCTTCAGTTGAAAATCTTCGCACCCGTGAATTAGAAGCTGCTGAATATGAAAAACGTGTGAGATCTGCTTGGGATGAAGCTCGGGCTTTTTCTAATTTAAAAGTTGCTTATAGCGAACTTGAACATGTTACTTTTTTAACCTTTCGTATTGGAAAAATTGATCCTTCTGTTTTTGAAGAATTGAAATTTGCAGTAGGGGAGAGAGCTGTTATTGTCTCTTTAGGAGATGATAATACTAGAATCTTAGCGGCTGCGTCAAAAAAAGGTCGCTTTGCATTGGATACCGAATTAAAACGTTTTGGTTTTGTTGCACTTGAAATACCGGAAGGCTTTACTGGCGTTCCTGACGATATACTCGAAGGTTTAAAAAACCAAGTTTCAGATGCTGAAAAAGCTCTTTCTGATTTGTCTTTAGAACGCTCACGTTTTGCAGAAATCCATTCAGCTGAGCTTTCTGGTTTACTTCAGACTTTTTCTTTAGGCTCTCAAGTGCAAGAAGTACGCGAAAGTCTTGAGTCTACACAGCTTGTGTATCGCGTAATGGGTTGGATTTCTCACGCAGATAGCTCTGTCGTTATGCACGATTTGGATGAATTAACAGAGGGTCGAGTCGCTATTCGAACCTATAACCCAGAAGAAGTTCCTTCAATTAGAAACGGAAAACAAAAAGTACCGGTTCAGTACAAACATGGCGCTTTTGTTAAAAGTTTCGAGCGTATGGTTTTTAGCTATGGAGCGCCCTTATACGGTACCATTGATCCGACTCCCATTGTTGCATTCTTCTTTACGTTACTTTTTGGAATAATGTTTGGTGATGTTGGACAAGGTTTTGTTTTTTTCTCTATCGGACTTCTACTGATTTCAAAAAAAGTTGCATTTTTGAAAAAATCTAATCAATTTGGTCCAATATTTATTGCTATTGGTTGTTCCAGTATGATAATGGGACTATTAACCGGTGAGGTTTTTGCCAATTCAGACATTCTAAAGCCATTTAATCGCTGGGTTACTGGCTTTTTTGGAGAACCTAAAGATCATATTCTACACATCATGCCAACTAAAGATTCTTTAGATAAACTCATTATGTTTTTTGGCTTTACGGTTGCTGTAGGGTTTATAATTAATTCAGTTGGTTTAATAATAAACATAATTAATCAGTTTTCGTTAAAGAGGCCTGCTAAGGCAATTTTTAGTAAAACAGGTATTTGTGGAGCCGCTTTTTTTTGGTATGTAGTTTTTGCTTCAATCCGTATTGCTGTAGGCGGTGGTGGTATTCAATGGTTCGACATTGTTGCTATAACGATTCCTTTAATTGGAATTTTTTTTGCAGAACCTTTTACACGAATCATAGAAGGGCATCATCCAGCCCTTGAAAATGGTTTGTTTTCAGCCATAATTGAAGGTATCGTGGAAATCCTCGAAGTGGTTTCTACCTTTATTTCTAACTCGGTCAGTTTCTTGCGTGTTGGAGCGTTTGCACTCTCCCATGCAGTTCTTAGTTTTATAATTTTTACTATGACTGATTTAGTTGGAGGTTCTTTTTCTGCTGGTGGGTTAATAATTGGACTTCTAGGAAATGTCGTTATCATAGTGCTTGAAGGTTTAATTGTGACAATTCAGATTATACGTCTTCAATACTATGAGTTTTTCTCGAAGTTTTTTTCAGAAACAGGAAAGGAATTTTTACCTTTCAGGTTTAAATACAGGGAATAGTCCAGAAACAATAGATTACTGGAAAAAATAAGGAGTATGAAAATGAATCGCAAAAAAATAGTTACAGCTGCTTTCTTGACTTTGTGTGTTGCAGGTGCAATCTTTGCACAAGAAGCAGGTGCTCCTGCTGCTGTAGCTTCATCTGTGGCAGCTTTTAAATATCTTGCTGCTGCTCTTTCTGTTGGTATTGCATGCGTAGCAGGTGGTATGGCTGTTGGTCGTATTGGTGCTGCTGCAATGGGTGCAATGAGTGAAAACCCTGATTTGTCAGGAAAAGCGCTGCCTTTCGTCGGTCTGGCAGAAGGAATCTGTTTGTGGGGCTTCCTTGTTGCCCTTCTTATCATTCTTTTGTAATTGATTACGGAAAATTGGTTTGAAATATTTTGTAATTGGTGAGCGAGAATTAGTCCTGGGCTTCTCATTAGTTGGTGTCGACGGAACTGTAGCCGGCACCCGTGAAGAGTCTTTAGATGCATTTTACCGCGCCACTGGCCGGGGAGCCCTCCTTTCGGGTGGTACTCCCGTGGCAGAAGAAAGAGCAAAAGTTCTCATTTTGACCGAAGAAGTTGCGGCCATGCTTGAAGAAGAAGTTCGTGACTGGCAAATGGGAATAGATTATCCACTTATTGTTGAAGTTCCCGGACTTCATGGCCGTTTGAGTGGGAAAAAGTCCTTGACCGATTCCATCCGGGAAGCAATCGGTATTCACGTATAAGAGTGGGTTTGTAAAATATGGAAGAACTACGTTCAACAGAAATTCTGGATCGTGAGATACAGGATGACGCACGCCGAAAGGCAGACAAAATTCTCAAGGCAAGTGATGCAGAATGTGCGCAACTGGCATCAGAAACTGCAGCTCGTATTGAAGCAGTTACGCAAGAGAAAGAGGCTGAGTATGCTAACCTTTTGCAAACCTATGTAAGGGATGCAGAAGCATCGATTCCTTTAATTAAACAGAGGCGTCTCGTTTCTTTTACCGATACTTCTGTTAAATCTGCCCTTGATTCTTGGTTTAATGATATTGGTGAAAACAAGCGGCTTGAGATATATCGAAAATTACTCGAAAAATTTAAGCCCGTGCTTGTAGGACATACGGTAACAGCTTCTTATATTGGTTATTCTGAAAAACAAATAAAAATCTTTCTCGAGAGTGTTTTTGGTTCTGGCATTGTCACTGAATTTATCTGTTTGACTTTGAATTCTGCAGAAGTCCTCGGTTTTTCAGACGGCGTTTATCTTGTATCATCAGATAAACTAATTGTATGCCGGGCAACTCGGGAAGAAATAGTCAATGATCTTCTTTCCAATAAACGACAAGAACTTGCAGAAGCCTTGTTAGGAGGTAGTTTGCCGTTATGAAAAATGAAATTGTTCAGGGCACGGTGCAACGCATCTCTGGCCCGATTGTATATGCTGAAGGTCTTGGTTCCTGTGGTCTTTACGACGTAGTCGATGTTGGCAATTCTGCATTGATAGGTGAAATTATACGCTTAAAAAAAGGTATAGCTACTTTACAGGTCTATGAAGATGTTACAGGAATGCATGTTGGTGAAAAAGTAGTCTGTTATAAGCGACCCTTATCGGTTCGTCTCGGACCTGGGCTTTTAGGCACTATTTATGATGGTATTCAGCGCCCTCTTGAAAAAATTTATGAAAATTCTGACGCATTTTTAATGCCGGGTGAGAGAAATGAGCCCCTTGAGACACAAAAAAAATGGCTTTTTGTTCCTTCTGCCTCTGTTACAATCGGTGCGTCTATTGCACCGGGAAAAGTGTTAGGCTCCGTTCAAGAAACGAGTTCTGTTCTTCACTCGATAATGGTTCCGCCTTTAGTCAAAGGTCATACTCTTTCTTGGCTAGCTGAGGAAGGGGAATATACAATTGATGAAGTAATAGCAAAAACTGAGCTCGATGAACCAATTTATCTTGCACATTATTGGCCTGTAAGAAAACCACGGCCTTTTTCTACAAAAATGTCTGTTTCTGAGCCGCTTATTACCGGACAGAGAGTTATAGACGTCTTTTTCCCTCTTTCAAAGGGTGGTACTGCAGCAATTCCTGGTGGTTTTGGGACTGGAAAAACAATGACACAGCATGCGATTGCAAAATGGTGTGATGCTGACATTATTGTGTATATTGGATGTGGTGAGCGCGGAAATGAAATGACCGACGTTTTAACCGAATTTCCTCAATTGATAGATCCGCGTACAGGACGCTCTCTCATGGAGCGTATAATTCTTATTGCTAATACTTCAAATATGCCAGTAGCTGCTCGAGAAGTTTCCTTGTATTCAGGGATAACTTTGGCAGAATACTTTCGAGATATGGGTATGCATGTTGCTGTTATGGCTGACTCTACAAGTCGTTGGGCAGAAGCTTTGCGTGAACTTTCAGGTCGTATGGAAGAAATGCCCGCGGAAGAAGGTTTCCCAGCATATCTTCCCACTCGTTTGGCTGAGTTTTACGAACGAGCTGGTCGTGTAACTGCCTTGTGTAATAAAATAGGTTCTATTTCTGTTATAGGTGCTGTTTCTCCACCCGGTGGTGACTTCTCAGAGCCAGTAACACAGCATACCAAGCGCTTTATTCGCTGTTTTTGGGCACTCGACAGAGAACTTGCGAATGCGCGTCATTATCCGGCTATTGGTTGGGTCGAATCTTATTCTGAATATGCGGAAGAAATTAAACCTTGGTGGGATAAACTCGATCCTCGTTGGAACGACGTTCGCCTTCAAGCCTTAGATCTTCTTAAGCGTGAGCAGCGATTACAGCAAATTGTTCGCCTTATTGGACCCGATGCTCTTCCCGACACCGAGAGAATTGTTTTGATTGTGGCAGAGATGATTAAAAATGGTTTCTTGCAACAGAATGCGTTTGATGAAATTGATATGTTTTCTGTTCCAGAAAAACAAATACTTATTTTGCTTATTATAATGGCATTTAACAAGCGTGCCCTTGGCATTATAAAAAATGGCGCACCGCTATCAAAAATAGTTAATCTGCCATGCCGTGAGGAAATTATTAGAATAAAGACAACGTATGCCAATTCAGATATTTCCGGAATTATAGGGGTTGAAACTCGAATGAATCAACAACTCGATGAACTGGAGCGGTTGTACCGGAAGGTGGAGATGATATGAGAGGAGTAGAATACAAAGGTGTTTCATCAGTTGACGGTCCTATTATTATAGTAGAACGTCGAGAAGATATTTTTTATGGTGAAATTGCTTCTGTGAGAGATAGTTCTGGCGCAGTTCGTACTGGACGGGTTATAGATGTTTCTGATGCATATTGTGTAATACAAATTTTTGGCTCAACTTCAGGTTTGAGCCTTGATGATACTTCTGTTGAGTTTCTTGAAACTCCAATGGAATTACGTGTATCTGAAGGCTTAATGGGACGTATTTTTAATGGTCTTGGAAAACCGATAGACGGATATCCAGAAATGTATTCATCAAAAAAACTCAACGTTAATGGAAATCCTATAAACCCATACGCTCGTGTGTATCCACGTGACTTTATTCAAACAGGTATTTCTGCAATTGACGGAATGAATACGCTTATTCGTGGTCAAAAACTTCCTGTTTTTTCTGGTAACGGTTTGCCTCACAACCGCTTGACTGCACAAATTATTCGACAGGCTAAAATATTAGCTGCGGACGAAGAGTTTGTAATGGTTTTTGCTGGAATGGGTATTAAGTATGACGTTTCTCGTTTCTTTATAGACACTTTTGAAAAATCTGGTGTTCTTTCGCGAGTTGTTATGTTTTTATCCCTTGCAGATGCACCATCGATTGAAAGAATTATAACACCTCGCTGTGCATTAACTGCTGCCGAATATCTTGCCTTTGAAAAAGGAAAACACGTACTAGTTGTTTTAACAGATATGACTAACTACTGTGAGGCCTTGCGAGAAATATCCACTACTCGTGGTGAAGTACCAGGTCGTAAAGGATATCCGGGGTACTTGTATTCCGATCTTGCGGAACTCTATGAGAGAGCCGGAAAAATCAAAGGTTCTTCTGGATCTATTACTCAAATTCCAATTCTTACAATGCCCAACGATGATATTAGTCATCCCATACCGGATCTTACGGGGTACATAACCGAAGGTCAAATTGTACTCGATCGTGAATTAACACAAAAGGGTATATATCCACCGGTTGCAGGTCTTCCTAGCTTGTCTCGTCTTATGAAAGATGGAATAGGAGAAGGCATGACGCGCGAAGATCATAAAGATGTTTCGAGTCAGCTTTTTGCGGCCTACTCAAAGGTAAAAAGTATTCGTAATCTTGCGGCAATTATTGGAGAAGAAGAACTTGCGGATGCAGATAAAAAATATCTTCGTTTTGGCGAGTTATTTGAACATAATTTTTTAACCCAAGGTGAGTTTGAAAATCGCTCCATAGAACAAACTCTCGACATTGGATGGAGTCTCATGTCTCTTCTTCCTCGAAGTGAATTGTACCGACTGAAACCTGAATATATTGAAAAATATATGCAAGCAGCAGTCGATGCATCTACTATAGATGCGGTTAAAGCAAAGGATATCTGATAATGGCCCGGCTCCCTCTCGCTCCTACAAAATCAAATCTCCTCGCTGTGAAAGAGCAGCTTACCATTGCTAAAGATGGTTATGAACTTCTTGAACAAAAACGAGAAATTTTGGTTATGGAACTTATGCAGATGGTAGAAAAAGTAAAATTACTTGAGGCCGATATCGATAAGCAAATTGCTAGAGCCTATCCATCATTAAAACGAATGTTTATGGCTGTTGGCCGTGATCGTACAGAGAGATTAGCGAAAACTATCTCATATGACTTTGACCTTCAAGAAAAGCGTGTTATTCTTGCGGGAATGACTTTTTCAAGTATTTCTGTAGACCTTCCAAAAAGACGGCTTGCATATTCTTATTTAAATTCGTTTGCAGATTGTGACAGAGTCATGATAGACTTTTTTGAGCTCTTACGCCTTCTTACCGATATGGCTTCTATTAGAACCATCGTTTGGAGATTAGCACGCGAAGTAAAGAAAACTCAGAGGCGTGTTAATGCCCTCGATAAGCAAGTGATCCCTCAAACGCAGGAAACTAAGGTGTATATAGAGAGTGTTCTTGAGGAACGAGAGAGAGAAAGTGTTTTTGTTCTCAAGGCTCTCAAATCTAGGAGTGGAGGCAGCTTGATATGATTAAACCCCTTTTTCAAAATATTTTGGTAATGGTAAATGGAACTGAAGCATCAATTAACGCCGTAAAGTATGCAATTCTTATGGCTAAACTCTATCGTTGTCGAGTTAATGCTGTCTATGTTATAGACACTGCTACTATTAAACAACTTACGCTAAACCGCATTTTTATTGAAGAAGAGAGTCGTGAATACGAACAAAGTCTTGAAGAAAATGGACTACGATATTTGGCCTATGTCGATGAACTTGGAAAAGCCAAAGGTGTAGAAATCTCTACTGAACTGCGCCGTGGTGCTATTTGGTCTGAAGTTATTGCAGCATCAGAGGAAAAACATATAGATGTTATTTTGGTCGGTGGTCTCGATCATGATAATACAGATCAAAAAGAACTGTCCTCTTTTACATTTAAAACTATTTTAATTAATGCACGTTGCTCTGTTATTGTTGTAAAAGAGCGTATGATCGAACAACTGTATAAACTAGCTTAATCTTATTTTTTCAGGAGAATCATATGCGTGTTGCTCTTATTTCTTTTTGTGATAAACAAAATAAAAAAGCACAATCAATACTACAAAAATTGTCTATCTCTGCTTCTTCAAAGGGCCATCAAATAGATTTTATTAATGGCCTTCAAGACATCACAAATACAAGACTTACTATGTACGATTACATAGCAGTCGTTATTAAGCCAAGTGCTTTATTTGGAAGTAAGATTCCTCCTCGTGTTTCAGAATTTCTTTCTTCATCTGGGTCTATTTCTGGAAAGAAAGGCTGTGCATTGGTTATTAAATTTGGCTTTTCATCTACAAAAACATGTAAAAAGCTTATGAAGATTCTTGAATCCCAAGGCGTTAAACTCGATTACTTTGAAGTTCTTCGAGATGAAGCACATGCTTCGTATGCCGGCTCCTTTATAGGCTGATAATCCCTGTGGAAGATTGTTATCAAATTCTCGGAGTTCGCTCATCGGCTTCTGCCGCCGAGATTAAAAGAGCCTTTAGGTTAAAAGCAAAAGCTATACACCCCGATATCCCCGTAAATGCAACCCAAAATCCGGATTCAGTTGCGCGGATGCAAGAGCTTATTAGCGCCTATCAAACGTTATCTGCTCCAGGAAGACGGGCTGAGTTTGATGCAACCTATGCAGCTTTCAGAAAATATAGGGAAGGCACTAGTACAATACAGCGATTTGATTATCGGTTGTGGCTTATGGAGCGCAAAGATCCTGAAAGTCGAGCTAAGTTGATTTTTTTTGATTTGCTTCATGATCTAGAAGAAGAAGCTGTTCGTGAATACCTGCTACAACTTGAAAAAAATCCTACTTTTAATTTGGCTCGTTATTTTGATCGAGAAGATTTTATGGATTGTGGTTTTATTTTAGCGGAAGAGCTGGGCTTTCGCTCTCACTATCTAGAATCATTTGTATTGCTTGGCGAAGTTGTTCTTTTGGAACAAAAGAAACCATATTTCAAGCATTTTTTTCCAGAGGTTATTATTTTAATTCGAGATACGATTAGAAACCGTCTCGTTGGTAAAATTCAAGATGAACTTGCTCTCGATGCATTAGAAACGGCTCTTGAATTACGTTTGGGTAAAAAAGAAGATGCGTGGATCTTAAAATTAATGGCTATTTGTTATGAACGTATTGGAGACCTTTATACTGCGCGTTTGTGTCTTCTAGAAGCTTTGCGTCTTGACTCAAAACTTACTGGTATACGGGATTTGAAAAAAACATTGGGGGTTATGGAATGATTAAAATAAAGAATGAAAAACAAATAAACGGCATTCGCTTGTCTTGTAAGGCACTTGCTCGGTTATATAAAGCTTTAATACCTCTTGTAAAAGAAGGTGTAACAACCGGTGATTTGGACGATTTTTGTGTGGATTTTATAAAAAAGGCTGGTGGTAAACCAGCTTGGTATTCACAAGATTTTCCAGGAGCTGCCTGCATTTCTATAAATGAAGAAGTTATTCACGGAATTCCTTCAAAAAAAAGAATCATTAAAAATGGAGACCTTGTTTCTCTCGATATTGGCATTGATCTGAATGGTTTTATCAGCGATTCAGCTGTAACCGTGGCTGTAGGGACGATAAGTGACAGAGAAAAAGAATTAATAGAAACAACAAAACGTTGCCTTGAAGCTGGTATTGCAGCCTGCAAGGTAGGGAATCGTATTGGCGATATTTCTCATGCTGTCTATGATATTGCAACCGCAGCTGGTTTTGGTGTTGTCTACGATTATTGTGGTCATGGCGTTGGCTTAAGTGTTCATGAAGATCCACAAATACCAAATGTTCCCGAAAGAGGGCCTAATCCTCGCATAGTTCCCGGTATGGTTCTTGCAATCGAGCCAATGATTAACATGGGAACTGGAGATGTTGATCTTCTCGATGACGATTGGACCGTAGTTACAACAGATAGAAAAGTTTCATGCCATATGGAACACACTGTTGCTGTTTTTAAAGATCACACGGAAGTGTTAACAATGTTAAATGTAGGCGAAGAATAAAACTATTTGTAACCAATGGAGCGTTATTTTATTATTTTAGTATTAAGAGATACGAGCTTTTATATATAAAGCACTTGGAGATTTTTATTAATTCTCTAAGAATATTGTTCTGGAGGTACAAATGACTAATAAAACAAAAAAATTTATTAGGGGTTTTCTTGTTTCGTTTGCAGCTATATTTTGTTTTTCGCTGGTAGTGTTTTTTAGTACACGAAATCCCGGATCAGCTCAAACCGCTTATGCAGATTCTCTGACAGTTTCTACGGTTTCAAGTGAATCTCTTTCCTTTTTAGAAGGAATGCAAAAGGCAAATAGAAATGTTACTCAGGCAATTTTGCCTGCTGTGGTAACCTTGGATGTAGTCGAAACAAAAACAGTAGATAGTTCTGGTGCAAATAGTTTTCCATGGTTTTTCTTTGGTAATCCTGGAAAAAATGAAGAAGGAAGTGATCCTTCTCCAAAAAGAGAATACAAGGCAGAAGGTCTTGGCTCTGGTGTTATTGTTAGAAAAGTAGGAAAAACCTATTATGTGTTAACTAATCAACATGTTGCAGGTTCTGCAAAAGAAATAATGGTAAATCTTTATGACGGAAAAAAGGTTCCTGGTAAACTTGTTGGAGCAGATGAAAGAAAAGATATTGCTCTTGTTTCATTCGAATCGGATAGTACCACTATACCTATAGCACGCATAGGAAATTCCGATACAGTCCAACCAGGAGACATAGTTTTTGCAGTTGGCTCTCCTTTAGGTTACATGTCGTCAGTGACGCAAGGTATCGTGAGTGCTGTCGGTCGAGATGGTGGTCCTAATAATAATATCAGCGATTTTATCCAGACAGATGCTGCTATAAATCAAGGTAATTCTGGAGGTCCATTAATAAATATTTACGGCGAGGTCGTAGGTATTAATTCTTGGATTGCGTCTTCTAGCGGCGGATCTCAAGGCTTAGGTTTTTCTATTCCAATAAATAATGTCGCAAAATCAATTGATGATTTTATATCAGGTGGACGTGTTCGTTATGGTTGGCTCGGTGTTTCACTTGTTTCTGGCGACGAAACTATTCTGACCGATTTGAATCTTTCTGGTAAAAAAGGCGCTCTTGCCTTACAAGTTTTTCTTGGATCCCCTGCAGATAAAGGTGGAATAGTTCCCGGAGATTATGTAATTTCTCTTAATGGAAAAATGGTTAAATCTGTTGAACAGCTGGTTCGCGATGTTGGAGATCTTGTTAGTGGTCAAACAGCTTCCTTTGTCGTTTTACGAGAGGGAAAAGAAAAGACACTTAACGTAAAGATTGAAGAACGAAATGAAAAGACAGTTTCTGATTCAAGTAAATTATGGCCTGGATTTACTCCCTATTCATTAAATACCGATATTCGAAACGAATTAAAGCTAGATAAAAAGCAAAAAGGTATTTTAGTTGTTGGCGTTCAAGCAAAAAGTGCGGCAGCTGTAATGGGCCTGCAAACCGGAGATGTAATCATCAAGATTAACGATAAAGAAGTTGAAAATCTTTCAGATTTTTATCGGAAATTATCTGACACATCTTCTCGAGAAATCTGGTTCGATGTACTAAGAGAAGCACAAACGGTTTCTACCATGAGGTATAAACGTTAAATAACTCTTGTATTATTCTATGAAACGGCCTTGTTGTCTTTTATGACAGCAAGGCCGTTTCTCTTGAGTTTTAGAATAAAAAACGTTACATTGAAGTATTGAGAGGTTAATATCATGCATAAAGAATTTCTGAAATATGAAACTGTGCGAAATAATGCACTAAAACTTGCCTATAAAATTCACCAAGAAGGATTCATTCCAGATGTTATTTATGTATCTCTTCGAGGTGGTGCATACTTAGCAAATGTTATAAGCGAATATTTTAAAATTGTTCGAAAAGATGCGCATCCTGTTCTATATGCTGCTGTAGTAGCACGCTCTTATTCCGATATACGCCAAAGAGATCGTGTCATGGTAGACGGATGGACTTATTCACCAGAACATCTGCGTCATGGAGATAAAATTCTTCTTATTGATGATATTTTTGATACGGGTAAGACAATAAATCATTTAGTTGAGATTTTAATTGAAAAAGGTATTCCAAGAAACGATATTAAGGTAGCAGTTCATGACTATAAATATTTTTCGTATCATGAAGAACAATTGCCTATACAACCTGATTACTGGTGTCGCAAACACGAAATAACCTGTCCAGACGATGATTGTTGGATTCATTACGCTAGCCATGAACTTATAGGATTAAGTGAAGCGGAGCTTGAAGAACACTATTTTAAGTCAGATCCAGAACTACGTCCCATTTTATCGGTTTTGAATAAAACTAAGTGATTTTTTCTGGAGGAGTAGAGTGATAAAAAAAGTAGTTTTTGGGATACTGCTTCTCTTAGGTGTATTTCTTGAATTAGTTGCTTTGCCAACTTCCAGAATAAATACGTCCATTCCTCCAGGAACTTTTTCTAAGCCTGTAATGGTTACCTTTTCAATACCATCAGGCACCAGGCTTTCTGTTAGCATAAATGAAGATCCTGAATTTGAATATTCGGAATCTTTTATTTTGAATACTGCTGAAAATACTGAACAAAATTTTTTTGTTACAGCACGATTATTCCCTCTAGATCCAGAGGGAATAATGCTCGAAAAAAAACTTTTTTATTGGAAAATTGATCGCAAATCACCATCGCCACCCCATTTTATAATAAATGAAATTGATGGGGGATATATTATTTCAATGATAATTGATGAGCCGGGGACTATTAAATATAGTATGTTTCATTCTGTTTCTGGTGCTTCAGGAACAGGAACCCTATTATCTAACGAGCCTTTTTTTCTTCCCTTAAATAGCTCTTTAGTTGCATGGGGTATAGATAGTGCGGGTAATATCGGTCCTTCTTCTTCTCCTTCTCCCACAGATATACACTTTAATAAAAATCCTTTTACTGTTTTAAATCCTGTTTCTGGAACCTGGTCTAATATGCAGGCTTTGTTAATTGAAGCGGCCCCAGGTGTAGAGGTCTATTATTCGGTAAACGAAAGTGACTCTTCAATTTTTGATACTCTTTATACTGGACCTGTGGTTCTTGAAAATGAAGGTGTTGTATCTTTGCGTGTAATGGCTATCGATTCAGAAGGTAAAAGATATACTACTCAAATTTTATACACAGTTACTTCTAAGACGTATCCTGAATTTGGTTCTTTAGATACTTCCGGTGCTTTTTTAGAGCTTGGTGAATTTGGAGAGTTTAATATTCCCTCTGGATACGTTTACGAGATAGGCGGTGTGCGTCCTTATTTTACAGGGGACACATCGTTAGTTTTTTCAGCTATTCGAGATGTATCTCGTTATTATCCATTAACACTTTCAAATGATACCAACACGTGGAGATGGGTTTGTAAAAGTGGCTCTAAACCTTTGGCTCAAAATTTATCTGAAAAAATAAAAGACAGTGAACAAACAGTAGAACTCTCTCCGGAAATTCACAATTGGAATTATCTCAGCTTTAATCCTTCATATTCTATTTTCTATTCTCTCGATAAAAAAACGTGGAAAAAATATTATGAACCAATTTTTATTTCTCGTGAAATGAAATCCGAAATGTTTTGGTATTCTCCATCATTTAAAAAAGGTGAAGTTCAAAAACTTTCTTTGCCCGCACGCCCATCGCTTACAGGTCTACCTTTATCTTCAATTAATTCGAACTCTGTTTTTTTAGGGGTTACAGATTCTCCTTATTCTTTTTATATAGAAACAGGAAGCCTCTATTATCCTAGTAAACCTTCTGTTTATTCTCCCTCTTTATCCAGTGGACTCCTTTTTGAAGTTCCTTTATTTGCAGAATCTTATTTTACTGTACGAGTTTTGGCAGTTTATGAGGGTATTTCTCATGGAGAATTGTATGCTTCTTTTAAAATTGACAGAAAATCTCCACGTAGGCCTGTTTTAGATTTACTAAAAGATCTTTCTTTTTCACGAAAAGAAATTCAGTTTACACCTCGGGGCGAAGATACCATTAAGGTATCGATTATTCCCCCGTTATATAGGACTGAAAATGAATCTTATATCCTTACTGGAGACAAAGATCGACCTATTAACTATACAATTAATTTTTATTCCCAAGATGATGCAGGAAATAAAAGTGAAGTAACTTCTTTTTCTACTCAAATAGATTTAAATGCGTTATATATCAATTCTGATGTAATTAATACAGGTAAAGCAGATGGCTCACCCACAGCTCCTTTTACAGAACTAGATTCGGCTCTTGAACTTGTAAAAGGCTCCCAAACTTGGCGGCTTTATATACAAGGAAGCCCAGCTTTAGTCAAAGCCCATTTCCTCAATTCTCATGTATCTTTTCTTGGTACTGGAGGGAAAATTCTGTTCGGCTCGAATGCTTCTTTAAGTTTTTCTTCTTCTTCCGTTTCTATAGAAAATCTTGAGATAATTCAAGATTCAAGCCCTGTTATTCTTAAAACATTATATCCTATAAATCGAGACGGATTTTCGCTTCTCGAATTTAGGAACAGTGCATTAAAAGCAAATAACGTACAAATATTTCGAAATAACCAATTTTCAGGTGCTTTAATTTCTGCAATAAATACAAGTATGGACTGTCAAAATTCTATTTTTTCAATAGAATCAACCGACTTTGCACAAATTTTTAATATTGAATCATCATCTTTAAAAGCTGAAAACTGTACTTTTACAGCTTCTTCTCGCGATGTTTCAGCAGTAGCGTTGACAAATAGCACATTGAAAATAGAAAACAGTGGGTTTTCAGTTAACGCATTAATGGCCGGGCGTGCTATAGAATCCTGGTCATCTTTTATTCATTTAAATTCAGTTTCTTTTAAGGGTCAGGGTAAAAAAACATCACTACCTGTTGCTATTTGGTTAGATAAAAAAAGTTCTTTCACTACACAACAAAACGTTTCAGTATATGGTTTTGAAAATATTTTTTATGATGTTTTAGGAAAAAAATGATTCTAGGCAAAATAGCAGAATTGAATGTTTGTGGAATTGACGAAGCTGGGCGAGGTCCAATGGCTGGGCCTGTTTGTGCAGCCTCGGTTATTCTTCCCTGTGACTTTGATGTAAGTATATTAAATGATTCAAAGAAGATGAGTGAAAAAAAGCGTAATGAAGCGATGACTGCTATTTATACTCATGCCAGTGCTTGGGGAATTGGCTGGGCTTCTGCAGAAGAAATTGATCAATTGAATATTTTAAAAGCCTCTCTTTTGGCTATGAAACGTTCTTATTTTAATATGATGGAGCGTGCAGGAGACTTGTTTGATTGTAATAGTATTGAAGTTATTGTAGATGGACTTTATTGTCCAGATATTAGCCTTAAAAATATGAAAGCCCTTCCGCGGGCAGATGGTCTATTTCCGGCTGTCATGGCTGCTTCTATTCTTGCTAAAACGGCACGGGATCGTATGATGATTCGTTATAGCTGGTTATATCCTGAATATGAATACGAAAAACATAAAGGATATCCAACACAGGCCCATATAGCAATTTTACATAAAAACGGGCCTTCTCCAATACAACGAAAGAAATTTCATTTAAAAGGTGAAGGCCAACTTACACTGTTTTGACTAGATTTTTTTCTGGTCTTTTTTACTAATAACCTTTACACGCCGAGGTGGCGCTTTTGGTTCTTCACGGTTAGCTCCACTAGAAGCTCGTGGTCTTGATTCTTTTGTTTCTGAATCAGATTTGCGACGTATAATTTTCTTTTTCCCGGTTTCACCGCGCTCTGCGGCATCTTTTTGCTTAGTTTTCCGGTTTTTTTCGATATACCTCAAGGTGCTTTCAAGCCCCTGTAAAAAGCGTTGCATATCGTCTTCAAAAACAACAATAGCATGTCGGTCAAAGCCGGCTCCGTCTAAATTTTTGCTTTCTACAACCTGTAGAAATACATCACCATTCCTGTTTTCCTTCACATTGAAGAAATAGGTTCGGTTATCAAGCGAGACCTCAGTAGTGAAGAGTTCTCCGCGTACACCCATATTGAATCCTTCCTTAAAATCTGATACTACAGTATTTTTTCGTCAGCCTCAAGTACCATAGCAGTTAGCCATGCTAAAAGCATCCGTTCGACTTTTATATCGTTTCCACGAGCATCGGCTAGAATTCTAAAAACAGGTTCGGTTCCTGAGCCTCGCATCCAGATATACCCAAGGGGTTTTGTATCTTTTCCAAGAAATTGAATTTTAAGTCCACCTTTTCCAGATATTCCAAAGTCTTTTAGGCCTTCTGTTTGAATGGTGCCATTATTGCTTATTGCTATCCATTCAGAAAATCCCCATTTTTCGTAAAGTTCTTGTTTCTTTGATTCCCAACTTGTAAGAAATACAGTCTGAAATTTTCGTTTAAGATTACTATGATCAAGTGTTTTAATTTTAAGCATGGCATCACTTTCATAGACAGAAGTAGTAACCCACTGTGGCAATGTTTCTAAAATATCTGAAAATGAAAAAGAATCATGATATGCTTTTTCGTTACCTGAAAGAGTGCACCAAAGATGGAATAATCCTTTTTTTTCCTTCGTATCTCGAATGACTAGAAGTTTAATGAGTGCAAAAACAGTGTTTAGAGGGTCTCTAACAGCCGCTGGGTGAGTGATATTGCCTCCATTGGAACCTTCACCAAGAATACGTACAATGTAGCCGTTCTCGCGAAGATTTCTTGCGAGATTAACAACATTTGCTTCTCCAACTTCTGCACGAGCTACATGCACTCCAAAGGCTTCTGCAATTTCTTCTATTCTAAGCGACGTTGGGTCATTTATTGCTACTGCAGCCTGCGGAACACATGGTTTCCCCTGTGTTATTTGAATTTGATCTAGGTACACAAGATGAGTAAGTTCTGCAATAACGGAAAGTGCAAATACTTCTTGTGCTGCGAGAATTTCTGTTTTACCTGATTTTTCATTCCAGAAGACAATATTCCCTCTGTCCCCATCGCAGTCTGGCATGTATCCGAACACAATGTTTTTTTCTTCTTCTGTCGTCCCATTTTGCCGTTTATTATTAATTTCATTAGCAGCAAAAGAAAGACTGTCCCCTTCTGGTACAATTCGGTGTGCAATATCACGAGGTTTTTCATGCATACTAAAAAAATGAATTCCACAAGATTCAAAAAATGGCCTGTCGATAGAACAACTTCGTGCGCTTCCATTGAAATCGGCTAAGATTGAGATCGGTTTTCCTTCTTTTTTTTGCATAAGAGCTGCGTTGGAAAAAATATCAAAAAATGATTGTGCTTTTTCAGTATCTTTAGTTCCCGAAAGTACTTCACGAGAAAACTCTTCGTATGTTTCAAGCGCGAGTTTTTTTTCTACACCAGTATTAGACCAAACCTGTATTAGTGCCTCTTTTGGACATGCTGAGACCAGATTAAATGCATTTATAACTGAATCTGGAGCAGTGCAGTCTTTTGTAAATAATTCTATTAGTTTTACGGCTTCGCTTCCCGGCAGTACGCCTCCGTCATTTAGGCCGAATTTAACACCATTGTGACCAATAGGGTTATGACTTGCAGAAATATATACAAAGCCGTCAAATAGTTTTGCATAGGCCATTGCTTCTGGTGCTGCAGATATAAATACGAAATGTACATCACACCCGCGTGAAATTAATACACGGCACATTATATCTGCAATTTCTGTTCCGGTTGGTCGACTATCCATCGCAAGAACTATTTTAAATTTATTACTTTGTTTAATTTTATTTTGAAGGTAATTTACAAATACATTCGCCATGTGAGCTGCTATAACACAATGTATCTTTCCTATTTCAGAAGATGCATCTTCATCTTTTCCAGAAGAAGCAAAGACTTTTCTCCATCCCGAGGCAGATAAAATCAGTGTATCTAATGATTTAAGTACATCCTCATGAGTGGGTAATGGGTGAGAAAGAGGACAACTATTTGGATCTCCAATAGGTAGCAAGGTGGTGCTGTCTATAACTAATGACAAAAGATACCTCCGTAATTTGATGGATTCTAACATATTTTGGATTTTGTTGCAAAATTCATTGTGAAAGAAGTTTCTTTATTTTTTTTAACATTGGCATTCAGTTTTCAATTTGGTATATTCTTAAGCGAAACGGCTGCAAAAAAAATTGATCGAGGGGGCAGGTTTTTACCTGATTTCTATGAATACACGAATATATCTTGATTATAATGCGACCACACCACTTGAACCTCGAGTTAAAGAGATTCTCATTTCTCATCTTGACTCTTTTGCTAATGCATCTAGCATGCATGAAGATGGAAGGTCTGTTGCTAAAGAGATTTTTACAGCACGAGAATACGTTGCTGCTTTAATAAATGCAGAAGGCGGAGATATCCTTTTTACCTCTGGTGGCTCAGAATCGAATAATGCAGTTTTTAACACTATGATTTCTCCCTCTCTTACGAGATCGACTCATTTAAAAGAATTGTATGGAAATCGGAAGACAATACTTATTTCTGCAATAGAACATCCCTGTGTCATGGAATCTGCAAAAAAACTAGAAAAACTTGGGTTTATAGTGAATCTTATTCCAGTGGATTCAAATGGCCTGTTAGACATAGATTCTTACAAGAATCTGTTGCTTTCCAGTAAACCCTTACTCGTTTCTATAATGATGGCAAATAACGAAATAGGGACAATACAAAATATTAAAGAATTAGCCTTGCTCGCACACAATGAAGGAGCCTTATTTCATACAGATGCAGTTCAGGCTGTTGGAAAGATACCGGTAGATGTTAAAGATTTAAATATTGACTATTTAACCCTTTCTGCTCATAAGTTATATGGACCAAAGGGTGTCGGTGCCTTATATGTTAAAAAAGGAGCCCCGATAGAGGCTTTTATTAAGGGTGGACATCAAGAAAAGGGATTACGGGCGGGAACGTATAATTCTCCATCAATAATAGCCTTTGGGGAGGCAGCGCGAATTGCACGAGAAGGTTTGCAATTTTACGAAACTCATACACGTCGTCTGCGTAATAAACTTAGAGATGGATTCCTTTCTGTAATTCCAGACATACGGATTAATGGACATCCTGAGCACGTTTTGCCTAATACCTTAGATGTTTCTTTTCCAGGTGCAGA
>DATFIA010000167.1:0-4179 GCA_035270545.1 Treponemataceae bacterium | reverse complement strand
CCATTTTTTACCTGAATAATAGCATTTGGCTCAAACTCTCCGTCATGAGGCTTGAAGTTAATCCAAGCTTTCTTTGCTCTATCACTTTCACCGTGACCATAGACAAAGGCTCTCCAAATAACAATTCCACCATATTTCTTCATTGGTCGAGCGAGCATATTAGCCCCGTCTGCATGGGTTCTTCCATAGGCAAACGGCCCTGGCTGTCCCTCAGAGTCGGCCTTAACAAGGAATCCCCCAAAGTCCGGAATCAAAGTATATATTTCATCAATTTTAGCCGACCACCAGTCTATTACACTTTGATTTAATGGATCACTTGTATTGAGACTCCCGAGAAAACGTGGAGAGCCAAAATTAACCGAAAGAAAAGTTGTAATACCCCAGTTACGCAAAACCTCTGCAATAGACGCTACTTTTTTAAGATATTCAGTACTGAGAATTTCTGGTTGAGTGTTTACGTTGTTTAAAACGGATGTATTTATACCAACAGAGGCACAGGCCCTCGCATAGTCTGTGTAACGCGGATCAACAGTTTGGGGAAGATCGTCCCAGTTCCATAGTGTTTCACCTGCATACCCGCGCTCTATAGACCGGTTTAGATTATCCCAGTGATTAAGCATGCGGTATCTAATTTTTGGCTCATCGAGAATATCTAAATTTGCAGGAATACCATCTTCACTTTCAAGGAGACGTTTAATCGCAAAAACTGCGTAAAGAATTCCTTTTTCACTGTCTGCGACCGCAAGAAAAGGCAGGCCCTTTTCTTGCGGAGCTAATAGCCGGTACCCGTCACTTCGTATCTCAGGCCAGTGAGGCAAAAGTCCCGGATGCGCACAAATAATATCTCCGCGTAGTCCAACTATTGCAGTCACCCCCGCAGAGCACGATTTCGGGTCGCTAAGGCAACAAGCTCGATCAATATCTTCAATGCCTAGAAGATTCATAAAAATCCGCTTAAGTTCATTAAAAGCAGTATCAAGAATAGGTGATGTTCCCAGAAAACAGGTATTAGCGAAAATGGGTTTTAAGAGTGAGACAATCTCTTGGTTTAGGGGCTCACAATCGAGCCATAGGCCGTAGCCATTACAGTCTTTCATACCTATAGTATGAGTTCACTCAATGAAAATTTTCCATAGGGTGTTTTCCTTAAAGTCGAATTTCCCACGGAAAACTATAGTGACTCATGCCCAATTCTCCTTTTATCTGGTCGAACTGTTGACGCAGGACTTCGTCCAAGGGAACTCCCTTATCCTTTCGCTCATTCCATACATCCCACTCAGGCTCTCCCGCTGTCCAAATTCGATCATGTCCGGGCATTTTTTTTGAATTACGCAAGGCGCGACAAATATCACCCGAAGTCTTCTTAAAAGAAGCTAGGTCCGTAAAAGCTTCCACGTCCACGGCCATGAAAAAGTGACCAAGCTTATATGGAACCTTTTTTCCATCTTCAAACCCCAAAAGACCTTTCAAAAAAGCACCTTGTTGGAGTGCCGAAGAAAGAATCTCCACTACAGTCGCCCAGCCATAGCCCTTGTATCCGCCAGTTTCTTCGCCAATTCCACCCAAAGGAGTTAAAGCTGCAGTGCCTTTAACGAGCTCATCGAGAATTGCGACAGAGTCAACCTTAATACTTCCGTCATTTCCAATAACCCAGCCCGCAGGCAGTTTTTTTTTCTGCCTTGCATACACTTCAATCTTGCCTCTCTGACTAACAGAGGTAGCACAATCAATATTAAAATGAAAAGGTTCATCTGTTGGCATAGCAAAACACAGGGGATTCGTTCCCAGCATATTTTCAACCCCAAAAGTTGGCGCAATAGAAGGGCGAGCATTCGTACCAGAAAAACCAATCATGCCGTGGTCTGCGGCAAGACCCGTATAATAACCGGCAATACCATAGTGATTAGAATTGCGAACAACCACCATTCCCATTCCAAACTTCTTAGCTTTTTCTATCGCCATCAGCATAGCTTGTTTAGAAACTACCTGCCCCATACCATTATTAGCATCCAACACAGCCGTCGTTGGCCCCTCTCGAATAATATCCACCTTTGTAACCGGGTTAATCTGTTTTTCTTTAATTCTATCTATGTAAATGGGTTTAAGCCGCCCAACACCATGAGAATCTATCCCTCGCTTGTCTGCAGTAATCAAAACCTCAGCGCAAATTTTCGCGTCTACCGCCGGCACTCCATAGCCAATAAATGTATCCACCATAAATTGTTCAACCGTATCAAAACTCCACCACACCGCACCTTCTGTAGAAAAACCTGCCATATTGCACCTCCACCCCAATCATACGCTTTAATGGAAATTTTCACCATATAATTGAGGCTAAGAATTTGGGCACTCTGCGTTTCGCTAACGCGAACCGCGGCGGGCTTTCCGGGGCTTTGGTCCCGGCTGTAAGCTCGGCTTGCAGCCGAGCCTACAGCCGAGACCGCTAAGGTTATTTTGGGTGAATACATCCAAAATAACCTCAGCGCCCCTTCAATCCCTAGTGCGAAGAATATTTCGGTTGTTTCACCTATATTAGGGCTTCAAAAGCAGACATACACTTTTTGTAGTAATAGATTAGGAGACCGCTATGAAAAACCCGTTTTTCTGCTTTTCTTGCCGAACCGTGTTATTTATTGTGCTTGTTGCACTGTGTGCACTCATTCCTCTTGCCGCCTTTGCTCAAGCTTCGCCATTAGGAGATACAAAGCTCGATACCTTTGTATACGACTTTGAGAAGTCTGGAACCCAAGGTTGGGGACCTCGGGGAGACGGTGTAAAAGTTGAAGCTACATCTGCCGCCGCTCATTCTGGATCTTATGGCCTTTCTGCTGTAGGGCGAAGCGCAAACTGGATGGGTAGCGCTATAAACCTAGTCGAGGTTCTCAAGCGCGATGCTGTTTATGAATTTAGCGCTTATATGAAGGTTGCTCTGCCACCCTCTCCTCCAAGTACAATTAAATTCTCCATAGAAGAAAAAACAGGTGGTTCAACCTCATGGGTAACTGTCGCCCAAGTAGAAGTAAAAGATAATAAATGGGTACAGGTAACTGGCTCTTATTCCTTTAGTTCAGGCAAAGACAGTCTTACCTTGTATGCAGAAAGCTCTTCTGTCTCTGACGATATTTATATAGATGACATAATTATTAAAATGGTAACACCACCACCTGCAGCATCTGCAATAAAAATTCAAAAAGATATAAAGAGTCTCAAAGATTCATTTGCTGGCTACTTTGCCGTAGGAACAGCAGTTAATCCCCAAAACATTCAAGGTGACATTGGAGACCTCGTTATTAAACATTTTAATAGCATCGTAGCAGAAAATGCCATGAAATCTTTGTACATCCAGCCTTCAGAAGGAGTCTTTTTCTGGGATGACGCCGATGCTATCGTAGCCTTTGCCAAAAAAAATAATATGGTTTTGCGCTACCATACCTTGTGTTGGCATGAACAGTGCCCAGATTGGTTTTTTCTAGACAAAAATGGAAAAGAGATGGTAGACGAAACGAACGCTAGTAAACGTGCAGCGAATAAAAAGCTTCTTTTACAAAGACTCGACACACATATAACGACAATTGTTTCACGCTACAAGAATGATATTCGCTCATGGGATGTCGTTAACGAAGTAACTGATACAAGCCAAAGCGACGGAATGCGCCAGTCAAAGTGGTACCAGATAGCAGGAAAAGACTTTATTGAGACCGCATTCCGCTCCGCACGAGCAGCTGGTGGACCGAGAGCAAAACTTTTTATAAACGATTACAATTCAGAAGAACCTGCCAAACGGGAGGCCATGGCAAAGCTTATAACCGAGATGAAAGCAAAAGGTGTACCAATCGACGGAGTAGGACACCAGACTCATATTAAGCTTAATTATCCACCTATGAATCAGATTAGCGATTCTATTAAAATGTTCGCCGACATGGGTCTTGAAAATCATATAACCGAACTTGACATCAGTATTTATTCAGACGATCTGACTTCGTACGGCTCTGTACCCGAAGACCTTCTCATTCAAGTTGCGTATCGATACAAAGAACTTTTTGATACGTTTAGAAATCTCCATAAAAACATTACCAATGTAACCTTGTGGGGTATTAGTGACGGCACTTCCTGGCTACAAAATAGACCAATAAAACGAGTTGACGCACCTCTTTTATTCAATAATCAATTTCAAGCAAA
>DATFIA010000166.1:0-2868 GCA_035270545.1 Treponemataceae bacterium | reverse complement strand
GGAAAATATCTCGATCAAGCCTACATTATTAAAGATTTTGATGGATTCCGCGTTGGCGTTTTCGGCTTGACAACAAAAAGAACCCTTGTAATTGCAAGCCCAGACAAAAGTCTAACCTTCGCTGATGAAATTGAAACAGCTAAGGCTATGGTTACAGAACTTCGAACAAAACAAAAATGTGACATAGTTATTTTAACAGCTCACTTGGGTATGGTAGAAGAAGTAAAAGGTCAAACTACTTCTGAAATGCTTGCAGCTGCAGTACCCGGCATTGACCTTATTATAGACGGTCATTCACACACAAAACTTGCAGAAGCTAAATATGTGGGAACAACACCAATAGTTTCAGCAAATGAATGGGGAAAATTTGTTGGTGAAGGTCATTTTGAAATTGTAGATGGAAAAGTTACAAGCTTTATATGGCAGCCAATTGCAATCAATTCTAAAGACAAAGCAACCTTTGCTCCAGACGCTGAAGTTGCTGCAATGATTGCTCCATATAAAGAAAAAGCAGACCTTACACTTAAAGAAGTTATAGCAGAAACAAGCGCAAAATTTGAATTCGGAGATCGTTTATCTCGAAAAAAAGAAATTGCTCTTGGAAACATGGTTAACGATGCTGCTATGTGGTATTTCACTGAGGTAGTTAATCAAAACCCATCTTTTGCATTTACCAACGGTGGAAATATCCGCACAGAACTTCCTGAAGGAAAAATTACACGAGAGCAAATTACAACAGTGCTTCCTTTCGATAACTGGGTTTACCTAACCACAATGAAAGGAAAAGACATTATTGCTTTGTTTGAGTTTATCGCTTCAATTCCACAGGGGGCAGGTGCGTGGGCACAAGTTTCTGCAGAAGCTCGATACACAATAGACTATTCAGCTGGTGCCGATAAAGGGGTGTTAAAAAACCTTACCATTAAAGGCGAAAGTGTTGATCCTGCAAAGGAATACACCTTTATTACCAACGATTACCTCATGAGTGGTGGAGATGGATATAAAGTACTTGCAAACAACATTGGCTCATATAACACATCAACAACACTTCGTGATGTTGTTATAGAATATGCTCATGCTAAAAAAATTCTCACTCCTGCTACTGATGGACGAATTACTATCATTGGCGGTATGACCTTCTAATAGAAACTACGTTCGTTAGAATCATTTCATACGTCTAAGGGCTATCCGACAAGTATTTGTTGGATAGCCCTTTTTATCTTGACAGCAACACGTAGTTTTGTCATGATAAATTGTGTTTTAAAATTAGAGGAGAAAATATCGTGAAAAAAAATGTATCGGAAAAGATTCGCAAACTTGTTATAACTGGCGCTCTCGGCGGACTAGCCGTTTTTCTCGGTATAAGTCGCCTTGGCTTTTTTCCTTGGTTTTCTGGAGCCTCTATAACGGTACTTCATGTACCGGCAATTATTGGAGCTATTCTTGAAGGACCAATTGTTGGAACAGGTATTGGTGCAATTTTCGGCATTTTTAGTCTTATACAGGCAAATATAGCACCTCTTTCCCCAATCGACATTGCATTTCGGAATCCCCTCGTTTCAGTTCTTCCCAGAATTTTATTTCCTCTTGCAACTTGGGGAATTTGGTATTTTATCTCTAAATGGAAACGAACGCCCGCTATCATAATCGCTTCTATTGGTGGGACCCTCATTCACACTGTATTGGTATTAACAACTCTTGTTCTCACAAATGGTTCAGGAATTCTCACTGGAGGAGTAAGCGGTGTTACTATATGGGCAGTAATAAGTGCTATCTTCGTTGCAAACGGAATACCAGAAGCAATAATTGCCGCAGTTCTCTCTACTCTCATAATAAGTGCATGGATAGGTGTAAGTAACAGCAAAAAGAAATCAAAGCTCTCACAAGAAATAGACTCTGAAAATTAAAAAATAATGGAGTCAAAGTATTCTTTATTTTTTTCGTATATTTCTTCATCTACTTCGAGAGCAATTACAGATAAGAACTGTTCGTCCCTTGAAAGAAATATACGATACTGAATACTTATTTGACCGGTTTCTGTATTTTGTACTCGAAATAAAAGACAGGGTAGATCATCCTGGGCAAAAACAGAAAGACCGTCGGCAATAAAATTACCCCCAGTTCCTAGTATATATAACTTCATAAGATCAAAAACATCTGTATCTTTGAACTGGTTCATATCTAATCTATCCACGATTAAAAGAGCAACCTCTTTTCCAGAAAGAGCCAAATTCCAAAAACCATCTGCATCCTGTTTCCAGTTTGAATCTACTACAAAATCAAGCATATCTATCGAAATTGTTTTAGGTTTACCAGGAATAATTGCTGAACTTTCGGTTATTTTATCTGTTTTTTTAATTCCAGTATCAAGATTACCCTTCCATTCAAAAAAGACAGGATCTATTCCCGAAGAAGTCACTCCGACTGTTACCAGAGAAACATCACCAAAAGGTGTTTGGGAAACAGAGCGCAACTGTATGAGTGGAATCCAAAACTGAAAAAGATGAGAATTTGATTCTCCAGTACGGTATTCAGGGGCGCTGTCGAATTCATGTTTACTTACAAGCCATTCATCTACCCAGCCAAGAACCATGGGTAAGACGAAAGAAGATTCTGGGTTTGAAAGGTCTCCCCGGATTAATTCCACAGAACCTTCAACTGCGTGCATGCGAGAAGGATTCTGAATATCTTTTTGAGTATAAAAGGTTTCTAAAACAAGTAATTCAAGTCCTGTTTCTTTGTTGTAATAACGTATAGCGAGTTCGTTTCCCCCAATTGTACAAAGACCAATGTAAGAAATACCCTTCTTTTCAGAAAGACGATATATAGTATATATTCCTGGAATTTCTTCAAAAACGAGACTTGAAT
>DATFIA010000165.1:0-4791 GCA_035270545.1 Treponemataceae bacterium | reverse complement strand
TGTTAGCGCAAGCGAAGCATTGAACTTAAGCCCCAGTGAACGGCGGCCGTAACTATAACGGTCCTAAGGTAGCGAAATTCCTTGTCAGGTAAGTTCTGACCCGCACGAATGGCGTAACGACTTGGGCGCTGTCTCAACAGGAGACCCGGCGAAATTGTAGTATACGTGAAGATGCGTATTACCCGCGACTGGACGGAAAGACCCCGTAGAGCTTTACTGTAGCTTGATATTGGGATCCGGTAATTCATGTACAGGATAGGTGGGAGACTTGGAAGCAGGAGCGTCAGCTTCTGTGGAGTCATCCTTGGGATACCACCCTTGAATTATTGGGTTTCTAACGCTGTGCCGTATAACCGGGCAGCGGACAGTGTCAGGTGGGCAGTTTGACTGGGGCGGTCGCCTCCCAAAAAGTAACGGAGGCGTTCAAAGGTTCCCTCAGAATGGTTGGAAACCATTCGCAGAGTGTAAAGGCAAAAGGGAGCTTAACTGCGAGACAGACATGTCGGGCAGGTACGAAAGTAGGACTTAGTGATCCGGCGGTAGTTCATGGAAATGCCGTCGCTTAACGGATAAAAGTTACCTCGGGGATAACAGGCTTATCTCCCCCAAGAGTTCACATCGACGGGGAGGTTTGGCACCTCGATGTCGGCTCGTCACATCCTGGGGCTGAAGTAGGTCCCAAGGGTTCGGCTGTTCGCCGATTAAAGTGGCACGCGAGCTGGGTTCAGAACGTCGTGAGACAGTTCGGTCCCTATCCATCGTGGGCGTAGGATATTTGAAAGGATCTGTCCCTAGTACGAGAGGACCGGGATGGACGTACCTATGGTGCATCAGTTGTCGTGCCAACGGCATAGCTGGGTAGCGAAGTACGGAAGGGATAAACGCTGAAGGCATCTAAGCGTGAAACCCACCTTAAGATTAGATATCCAAGATAGCAATATCGAGAGACCCCTTTTAGACTAAAAGGTTGATAGGTCGGGTGTGGAAGTGCAGTAATGTATGGAGCTGACCGATACTAATGGTCGAAAGCTTGATCACAAAAATGATGACAGAATATATCATCGTGAAGTTGATTAGTTTTAATAATACGAACAACAAATCTTTAGTAAACCACAGTAAATTTGAGTCTGACTTCAACGAAAGAGAGAAAGGATAGTATGCAGTTGTGAATGTGTGAAACAAAACATATTCAACAAATTTCGGTGACGATAGCGAAGGGGTACCACCTGTTCCCATTCCGAACACAGCAGTTAAGACCTTCAGCGCCAATAGTACTTGGATGGACACGTCCTGGGAGGGTAGGACGTCGCCGAATTTTTTTTGAAACAATGCTAATGTAATATATTTAGCAAACAATATATTGTTTTTTTAGTAACGCCTAAGAAAACAAGCACCCTCAAAGAGCCGTAATCCTCCTTAGCTCAGCCGGTTAGAGCGAGCGGCTGTTAACCGCTAGGTCGTCTGTTCGAATCAGACAGGGGGAGCCACAAAAAAGAACATCACAAATTTTGTGATGTTCTTTTTCTTTTCATATGGTTTACTGCAAAAAAGCAAAGTAAAAACTATCAAATATGTTTTTTGTTTACGCTATAAAGCATTTTAGTTCACTCTAAACATTCAAAGCTATATGTTCACTCTCAACGTTATGTCCACCTCATATTGGTAATTCCTAAAAATATTATTCAAAAGAGTTGGTTTGGTTATAGGGTATTTTCAAAAAACTGGACGATTGACACGTTTATACATATATGATATACTAAAAAGAAAAGGAACCTAGTTCCGTATAGCGGAACAAATAAAAGGTATTTAATGTCAAGCTCCCAATCTTTAGACAGAATTAATGAAATAATAGACGTTATAGCCAACAATCCTAACGGTTGTTCCTTGAGCGACGTTGTTATAAATTTGAATTTACCCAAAACAACCGCGCATCGCAATCTTAATGCTTTAGTAGAAAAGGGCTTTTTGATGAAAGGGGAAGGCAACCTTTACAAGTTAGGATATAAATTCCTTATTTTAGCTAAATATTACCTCGGGTCGTTGGATATCCGAGACATAGCAAATCCTTATTTGAAAAAACTAGTTGCCGTATTTAACGTAACGGCGCATATTGCTATAATGCATCAAAACAAAGCGGTATATATAGAAAAGATACGTCCGTTTAGCTTTGAATGCGCGTATTCTGATATTGGAAAAACAATAGATTTATATTGTAGCGGTCTCGGAAAGAGTTTGCTTCTGGGAATGGACGATGACTTGAAAAAATATTTGACACTTGCAAAATTCGATAGTTATACTTCAAACACATTAGATTCTAATAGCCTAAAATTAGAACTGGAACAAGCAAGAAAGACAGGCTACACGATTGATAATGCCGAACATGAAGATGGTATGTTTTGCATAGCTGCGCCAATTTATGATTATAAGGGGAATATTATTGCAGCAATCAGCGTATCAAGCGGTGACAAGAAAATTTTAAATAGTAAAAAAACAATTAATTCTTTACTGGATTCCGCAAAAAGTATCTCGAAAGAATTTGGTTATACAAAATAGTTTGTTGATAAAGGAAGCGAAAAGATGAAAAAGAAGAAAATAACGGCGATAATTTTGGTAGTAGCGGCAGTTGTACTAGTCGCAGTTCCGGTTGCTATAAGTGTTCCTTATTTAATTGACGAAAGTCAATTGAATTTAGCAGTAATGTCGGACACTCATGTGTTGAGTGAATTGCAAATGGGAACAGAAATTACAGATTCTCTTGCCGAGCAAGAAGCAAAAGGACAAAAAATGTTAATGCTTTCGGAAGGTTTGCTTAAAGAAGGCATCGATATGGTAATTGAGCAAAAGCAAGAAGTGCTACTTCTGTCGGGAGATTTGACAGACGATGGAGGGAAAGACTCCCATGAGGCAGTTGCCAGACAATTAAAAAGAGCCGAAGAAAATGGAGTTGATTGTTTTGTAATAAATGGCAATCACGATATCAACAATCACTCGCGCTCTTATAAAGAAACCATACCAATAGATGTAGATAACGTAAACGCCAAGCAATTTGCAACAATATATGCAGATTTTGGATATAATGAAGCTGTAGACAAGCATTCGGATAGTTTGTCGTATACTGCTAATTTAAATAGAGAATACCGTTTACTTGCTATTGATTGTAGTTTTTATGAGATGAATCCAGAAGGTGGATATGTTTCAGGCAGGAACGACGCGGTAACGTCAGACAGTTTAATTCAGTGGATAGAAAAGAGTCTAGCAAAGGCAAAAAAGGATGGGAAAAGAGTTATTTCAATGATGCATTT
The DNA here is from genome assembly GCA_035270545.1 of Treponemataceae bacterium. Classification (GTDB taxonomy): domain Bacteria; phylum Spirochaetota; class Spirochaetia; order Treponematales; family Treponemataceae; genus Teretinema. Next base: position 1,489 of record DATFIA010000165.1, on the reverse strand, counting down.
TCCTTTAACTTCTCATTTAACAAGCTTAGTTGACAATAATAGTGTAACGGTAGACAGAAAAGATGAAGTAAGTAACTTATTGCTTACTTATGACGTGAAATACATCTTTACAGGGCATTTGCATAGTCAAGATATAGCGGTAATAGATGGCGAAGACGGTAAGCAAATTTTTGATATTGAAACTGCGTCATTAAGTAATTACCCTATGCCTATTCGTTTCTTTAAAGGAACACCGAAAAAAGAAGAGTTGACAACAAAATATATCACTGCTTTAAAAGAAGAATATATTCCAAAACTTATTCCGGCGGAAACAAAAGAAAAAATACTGGAAGATTTACCTGCTTATTCTGAATATATAGTTGATAACGGAATGAAAATAAAGGTTATGAGAAAATTAGATACAAATACAGTTTTAGCTTTGCTTGGCGCGCTTGGTTTGGATAAGACGGAAATACCGACAATTGAACTTGCAGAGGATATAAGAAAAGATTTGATAACCGACTTTTTCGATACGCCAATATATAACGATGGAACGGGCAAAAGCGTGCAAGAAATTTGCCAATCGTTTGGCATTTCCTTGCCAGAGTCTGGTTATACAACAGTTTGGACGGTGGCAATGAAGTTCCTTAGAGCTAACTATATTGGCAACGAGGGATATAAAACAACAGATACCGAAGGAATATTGTTAAAATATTCATTGTACACAGCATTTTATAAGATAGCAGACTTTGATTTGTTTGGGAAATTGAACGCACAAAATCCAGAGGTTATTGCTATAGATTTAAAACCTGCTATGGAAAATTTGTTTAAAAAAGGGCAGTTGGATATAATAGATAACCAACTTCTTGGTATACTAGGTTCGGTTAAGGCAATATCAAGTTTTCAAGAGCGTTGGTCAACAAAACCAGTTATTGGCAATATGATAAAGAATATAGATTTCTCGGACCCTGAAAGTTTGCTGGAATTTATATCACATTTTGCAAATCTTAACTTAAAGCTAAGCGCTTTTGTTGGTGGTGAAGGAAGCGCAATTGGATCGATAATCGATAGTATTTCTATAATAGATATACTTAACTACGAAGACGGATATTTGAATCTTGGAAACGTGTATGATTTGTTGTTTGCAGAACTGGGCGAAAATTTAATTACTGATAAAGCCCCGACAGATGATGTCTTGACGGTGGAAAAAGAATAAGCAAATATTCGGTACAAGTGTAATATCGGCGATAAGGGGGAAATAACTGCGATTTGCCTATTGAGACACTTCGAAATTTGTTTTGGAAGAAAAGAGAGATAAAACAAAAAAAGGGATATTGATTATTATGATTAAAAAACATAATGAGATTAAGGAGAAAGTATGAAATTTTGTTGGAGCACTTTGCACGTTAAAGATATTGAAGAATCGTTAAGTTTTTATCGCGATCTTGTAGGTCTTGATGTGCAAAGAAGATTTAGAGCGGGACAAGGCTTGGAAATTGCATTTTTAGGT
>DATFIA010000164.1:0-6799 GCA_035270545.1 Treponemataceae bacterium | reverse complement strand
TACGATCCCTTTTATTTCTCGGTACCGCAAGGAGCAACATGGCTCTTTGGATGAAGTACAGGTTCGAGACTGCGATTTGTTGTTTAAGAGTTATCATAACTTGGAAACCCGCCGGCTAGAAATAGTGAAAGGTATTTTTGGGCAAGGGAAGCTTTCTGAGATTTTATATGGCAATGTTATGAAGGCTCAAACGCTCACTGAGCTTGAAGACCTTTGGGCACCCTTTAAAAAGAAGAAAAAAACACGCGGTATGCTTGCTATTGAGCGCGGTTTGGAGCCATTGGCCGATCTTATGCTGACCAGCGATAAAGCTGCGATTGATACTGCGGCTCTTACTTTCGTTAAAACTGATGAAGAAAATGCGGAATTGTCTGTGGGCTCTGCTACTGAAGCAATTCAAGGTGCTATGGATATTATTGCTGAGCGTGTTGCTCAGGAACCTGAAAACAGAGCGGATATTCGCGATTGGTATTGGAAGAGTGGTCAGTTTGTGGTGACTGGTGTGGGCGACGAAGAGGCTGCGAAAACATCGGTGTACCAGATGTATTGGGATTATAAGGAAGCGTTGAACCAGATTAAGCCGCACCGAGTGTTGGCTATTAACCGAGGGGAACGCGATAAGGCGCTCGACGTTAAGATTGATGTAGATGTCGATGAAGCTATAGATATTATTGCAAACAAACATACCGCTTTTAATGAGTATTTTACTGAGGCTTTGCGCGACGGTATTGTTCGCCTGCTTTCTCCCGCTGTTGTGCGTGAGATTCGATCTGATCTTTCGGACAGGGCAGATGACCATGGTATTAGTGTGTTTAGCGAAAACTTAAAAAACTTGCTTATGCAGCAGCCAATTAAGCGAACTCGCATTTTGGGTGTTGACCCTGGAATTAGAACGGGTACGAAATGTGCAGCCTTAGATGAAAATGGAAAATATTTAGGCGATTTTGTTATTTTCCAGCATAAGGCTGTAGAAGGTGCTGCGGCCATTTTGAAGGCTATTAAAGATTACGATATTCAGCTTGTTGCTATTGGGAATGGTACGGGAACTCGAGAAGTTCAAGAGGTTGTTGCCGCTGTTATTAGCGAGCATTGCCCATCTGTTTTATACACTATTGTGGATGAAGATGGAGCGTCTGTGTATTCTGCGAGCGATGTTGCGCGCGAAGAATTCCCACAGCTCGATTTGACTATTCGAGGTGCTATTTCGATAGGACGGCGTTTACAGGACCCTCTGGCTGAATTGGTTAAGATTGACCCGAAATCTATTGGGGTTGGGCTGTATCAGCACGACGTGAACCAAAAGAAACTTTCCGAGATGCTCGATTCTGTTGTTGGCTCCGTTGTTAATAACGTTGGCGTTAACTTAAATACGGCGAGTTTTTCGCTTCTGAAATATGTTTCTGGTATTTCAGCTGGTGTAGCTAAGAAAATTGTCGCCTATAGAGAGAGCACGGGGAACATTTTGAGCCGAAAAGAACTTTTGAAAGTTCCCGGTCTTGGACCTAAAAGTTATGAGCAATGTGCGGGGTTTTTGAAGATTCCAGAAAGTAGCGACCCCTTGGATAATAGTTGGGTTCACCCAGAAAATTATGAGGCTGCTCGGGTTGTGTATCAGTTGGTGAGCGATAAGCTAGACGTTACGCACGATGTAAGGGCCGAGATTAAGACTAAGTTTTCTCTTGGGGACCAGACGGTAAGCGATATTATTGAAGAACTTAAAAAACCTAATAGAGACCCTCGCGACGGTTTTCCAAAACCAATTATGCAAAAGGGCGTTATTTCTTTTGAAGATTTGAAAGAAGGCATGATGGTTACGGGAAAAATTAAGAACGTGGTAGACTTTGGTGCCTTTGTTGATATTGGCATAAAAGAAACAGCTCTTTTGCATCTTTCTGAGATGAGTGATAATTACGTAAAAGACCCAATGGATGTGGTAAAAGTTGGGGATGTAAAAGAATGTCGCATTATTGGGCTCGATATGGATAGGCGCCGAATTAGTTTGAGTTGTAAGACCCAATCTCGCACCGATGGTGCGAAAGATGCCTCTGGTGGCGGTTATGCTGGAGCTGGAGCACGAAATGAGGGAGCTCGAACAGAAGGTGCTCGCCCTGAGGGGTCTACTGGCACAAAACGAGTTGTTGTTGCAAAACGTGCCGATGGTGCTCCTGGAGGGCGACCTTCTAACGCTGGTGGCGGTTATCGCGGTAATGCTGGCGGTGGATCTGGTAGCGGCGGTTACCAAGGTGGCTCCCGTGGCGGCTCTAGCGGAGCTGGTAGCGCCGATGACGGTATGACCTATAATCCCTTTGCTGACCTTTTGAAAAACCGTAAAAAATAATGGCTAAAAGTGTTATAGAATTTCCCTTGCCTGCTTTGGAGCTTTTAGAAGAAGGCTTGAAGCAGCTTGGGTTTGAAGAAAATGATCGGAACTATGGTGCGGTTGGGTTAGTTCCCAGTCGCGCTGCTTTGGTTGTGAAGCTTTCTGCTTATATTAAAGAACTCGAATTATTTAACGCTGTTTTTGATCTTGTAGGAGCGAGTACTAGTTCTGAGCATGGAAAATGCGATTTAGTTGTTCGCCATATTTTAGACAGTCTTTCACCTTGGAAAGTGCTTATTTCTGTACTTACGGAAATAGAAATAAAACAGGGTGTAAATTCTAAAAGTGAATCTCAAATTGAAGGTGTGTCTCGCTTTTCGGTTGCCGATGTTGGCTCTGGGGCGGGGTTTCCTGGAATCCCCTTAGCTATAATTTTTCCAGATATTTCTTTTTCTTTAATTGAGAGAATGAGTAAGAGGTGTGCCTTTTTGGAAAACTGCCGAGCAATGCTTGGCTTAAAAAATGTTACCGTTATAAATAGTGAAGTTGAAAAAGCACCTCAAAATACCTTTGATCTTGTTGCATTTAGGGCCTTTAGACCTTTGGATGCAATTATGTTAAAGACACTGTTGAACGTGCTGAATGATGGCGGAATTCTTGCCGCGTGGAAGGCTAAAAAAGAAAAAATTGATATAGAAATGAAGGCACTGGGGGTTCACTGGAAGCTTTTTCCGTTGACAGTGCCTTTTTTAGATGAGGAAGAGCGGAACCTCGTTATTCTCTAAGAGACGTTCCAGAATCGAGTGTGTTTAATATTTTATTTAATCGATCTTTGTCGTAGAGGTCTAGTGGTCTTCCTTCTGTAAATCGGCGAGATTCTTCTGAAAAAACTCCAGCAGACATACAAATTCCCTTACCTGCTTTTATGTCTTTAATGCGTGCATGCAAGTCGCGGAGCAATAATTCTCCAACGGTCCCTTGGGAGCGGAAAAATCTGAAAATAACAACATCTGACCACTTGGGTGTGTCAATTTCTGCAATAATATCTGCATAGTCAGCAAACATAGAAATATCGGTAATTTTTACTTTTGCTCCAGGAAAGAATTGAACAACTATCTTTCTGCAAAGACCAATAAATTCACTTTGTACTGCGAGTAAATAAGCTTGCAAGTTTTTATTTTGATTGAGTTCTTGATACCGGACAATGAGAGAGGGTACATCCTTATATCCAGGTGTTATTTTTTGAAGTTCTTTTAACACAGTAAGAGCTTTTCCAATATCTTGAGTTTTAATATAAGTTACCGCAAGTCTGTAGCGAAGATCGTTAGCTATATCGGTTGGAATAATTTCATGTTTAAGGCCGATTTCAAAATCTATAATGGCTTTTTGGTGTTGATTTGTTTGAGCATGTATTATTCCAGCGTATAAGGCTGACTGTGGACCAAGTACTGGGTCTGGTCGCAGGTGTGAAAATATTTTAAGAGACCTGTCTGTAGCTCCGGATTCAAAAAGGCTTTCTGCCATGGCGAAAAGGGCTTCTTTGTCATCGGGTTGCAGGTCAAGGGCCTTTTTAAGATAGGCGAGAGCCTCTCTGTACCGGTGGCTTTTGTGAAGGGCGAAACCCATGTAACGCTGAGCTAGGACATTTTCTGTGTCTGTAAGAAGAGCTTGTTTGAGAAGTGGAATTGCTTTGTCGTATTCTTTTTGTAGGTAACATATATACCCTAAATTGTAATTTACTTCTAAATGATTTGGTTTTAGTTTTCGGGCAATAAGAAAGCCTCTCATTGCTTCTTGGAGACGGTTTGTTTTTACCGCAGAAACGCCAAATCTAAGAGCACACTCGAATTCATCTAGTTTATTTGTAGTTGAGGCTAGGTCTATGAGTAATTCGTAAGCTGTGTATGCCTTTTCCCAGTCTTGATCGTGATAATGAATGCCTCCCATTGCGGAAAGGCCATCGGGATCTCGTGGGTTTTGGGCGAGACGTTTGTTTGCATCTCGCAAAATAGTAGCGCGGTCTTTTGTTTTAGTTTTTTTTGCACTTTTTGAGTCTTTTTTTCGTCCAAGCAACGATAATAGTAATATCGTAGATGCGAGAGTAATTATAACCGTCACAATTGTTAAACTAGAATTCATATATTCCATTATGGTTTGCATTACTTCACCTGTCAATAATCTACGTTGACAAGAACAAGTATTGCGTACTAAAGTATTTAAAGATAACGTTATAAAAAGAGGTAATTTAATGGCAACCGCTTCGATAGGCATTAAACTCGCAGACAGCAAGTTCTTTCCTGTACTAGAAGAAGGTAGTCCTGCTCGAAAGATACTTGATCTCACCACCATACGGGATGATCAAACGAGTGTTCAAATTAATCTATTTCGCTCTGGTGACGGAGAAATTGATGATGCAGAATATGTTGGAACCCTTATAATAGAAGATATTGCCGAAAAAGCCTCAGGTGAACCAACAATAGAGCTAACCCTTTCACTTGATGCTGATAATGAACTTTCTGCAGAAGCTGTAGATCTTGATTCAGGCTCACGTCAGGTTCTGAATGTATCGCTTGAAACACTTGACAATGAAAGTTTATATAATGTTCCCGATTTTGATTTGACACCAATGCCGAGTACTCTTGCGCTTGGAGATGATCCGGACCATCATTTTGTTGTTACAGAAGAGGCAATTCCCGGAAATGCCCCTGAAGGATTATTTGAAATGACACACGAAGAAGAAAAAAAACGAAATGGCATATTTTTGCCAACATGGGTAAGCATTCTTATTTTAGTGGTTGGGGTTTTAGCTCTTGTTTTAGCTCTCTTTGTTTCGGCAAAGGTGATGTTATTAAACCGGACGCTTGAAGCTTCTGCTAAGAATGCACCTGTTACGATCGAAGCTCCATCTGTTCCTGTGGTGGAAGTCGCTCCAGACCCTGTAATGCTTCCAGAAGCTGAAACTCCTCCTCCTGTAGAAGATCTTGAAGAAACTGTTTTAGTACAAGAGGTTGTTGTAGAGCCAGTTCAACCGGTTGCAGTTGCTTCTACTGTTACTCGATATAAGATAAAATGGGGCGATACTCTGTGGGATCTTGCTGATTCTTACTATAGAAACCCATGGCAGTACAAGAAAATCTCTACCTATAATAAGATAAAGAACCCCAATCTCATTATTGCTGGAACTTACATCGATATACCGCCAAAATAATATGAAGCCTTTATTCCGGGCCTTTTGGTCCGGATTTTTTTTATTTTTTATTTTTTCTAGTTCTTCTTGCTTTGCAACAGGCGTTCAAAATAATGTATGGGGTTTGCCTGTTGTTGAAATTCATGAATTCTTAAAAGTAAAAAACTATGATTTTTTAGAATCAATACCTGTAGCCTCGTATGACAAAATACTTTTAGGTGACAAAAGTGCTCCTTATTATTTTGGTCTACATCTTTCTAAAGCTGGAAGAATAGAACAAGCTCTATCATTTTATACTCTCGCAGTTAAAAAAAGCCCAGAACCATGGAAAAGTCTTGCTCAATATGAATTAACTTTAATAGGCACCCCAGAAGCCCGTCTTTTGTGGATTGAAGCTATGCTTCGAGATAAAAAGAAAAATCTTACAATTTCTGAATTAAGCGAAGCGGCTCTTCAAGAAAAAAGAGAAGTGTTATTGTTTGAAAGTGGTCGGTTTTCTGAATTATCTGAAAAACCAATTGAATGGATTTTATCTCGTCCTTTATCTCCTGAACTTGCCTTATCTGCAGTAAATCTCTTAGAGGAAAAAATGCAGCTAAAGAGACCTGAGACTTCTGGGCTAACGCCACCTGACTTACAATTTTTTAATCAAGATATTCTTTGCCTACGTGTCCGTTTGGCTGTATTTGAAAAAAATTACCAACAAGCATGGCTTTTGGCCCGCTCGATACTGGAAGATATTCAAGAAAATGGACTTACAAACGAATATCCACGTCCTTTGTTATCAGATATTGGTCTTTCTGCTTTGTATGGTTCCCTAAATGCTTCCGCCGATGCGTCCTTATTACGATCGATTTCTGAGCAAGCTTTCAAAACAGAAACTGAAAGTGGAAAAGAAATTGCTCATGTATTTCTTTTTTATGCCTCACGTCTTTTTCAGCGTGGTGGTACTGTTGTAGAGCGAAAAGAAAATAGAGATCTGTTTTTGACCGCGTTGCAATATGCTAAGACTCCGCGCGAATATGACAGCAGTATTTGGTATTGGTTAGAGGCTGGTAAAAATGGCCGACGCAATGAAATATTAGCTGAATTAAAAGATAAAGCGCAAATTTGGAAAGATCCCGCATGGTTTTCCGATATTTTAGAACCTCTTATTGTTACTTTGGTTCGTGAAAAAGACTGGAAAAGTATTATCTACCTCGCTGAGTATGTTGGACCTTTTGCTGAGTCTGAAATAAAAACGCGCCTTGATTACTTGTCTGCTCGATCTGGAGTTTTGAGCGTTGAAGAAA
>DATFIA010000163.1:0-3739 GCA_035270545.1 Treponemataceae bacterium | reverse complement strand
TGAGTCCAATAATGCAGAGAAAAAGTTTGTGTTGAGCAGGTTTTACCGCAGTGCTTACAGACAAATCGATGGATATTCCCTCTGGCTGTGGTGTGGTACATGCCGTATGAGTAAAACCAATTGCTTGAGGCGGCCAGGTCTCGGGCATTATATGGGCACGATGGGTTTGGACAAAATACTGGGTTATCCACATCATTTTTGAATAAGTGATCTTTTTTCATAAACCTTCCTTAAGAAACAGAGCTTTCCCCAAGGAGTTATACTGGTATTTTATACGTATTGACCACTTTTTCCAGAGATAAAAAATAGAATAATGCTATTAGCTGCAGTTTTATGCAAAATGCACGAGGGGGTAGTGGAAAAACCCGGAAGTCCGTTAGGGATGAAAAGTTGTTTTCTAACGAAAGAAAAGATAATTAGATTTAGATACAAAAAATCTTCGGACTGAGGATTTTGGAACGTGGGGGAGCCGCTTTATAGAAATAAAACACTAATTTTAAGCTGATCTCTAAAAAGCTCGGTAAAAGTGCGTTCCCCCTTCAAAAGGACTTTTTGAATCTTTCAACAATTTTGGCAGCAGTAAAAGAAGGTTACACTTGTTCAGATAAGGACTTGTTTCCTTCCTTTTTTTTCCGTATTATGCACAATATGACAAACACACAGGTACATACAACGCTTTCAATACCAGAGATTCTTCTCCCCTCAACTAATCAAGACCTCTCAAAATGGGCGGTTATTGCATGCGATCAGTATACACAAGATAGAGAATATTGGAAAAAAACAGCCGAAATAGTTGGCGATTCTCCCTCTACCCTTTCTATGATCTTGCCAGAAGTCTACCTAGAAGATTCAGGAAGAGACGAAAAACTTGCAGCTATTAGAAAAAACATGAATACCTACCTTGCAAATAATGTGTTTGCAGAAGCAATAAAAGGCTTTATTTATCTTGAAAGAAAAACAACATATGGGCGAAAGAGAAATGGACTGATGGTTACGATAGATCTCGATTCCTACGAATGGAAACCAGGGTCAAAGGCCCTCATTCGTGCGACAGAAGCAACAATTCAAGACCGTATCCCTCCCCGAATGGAAATTCGACGAGGAGCTCCCTTAGAAATTCCCCACATAATGCTCTTAGTAAATGACCCAAAGAAAACACTAATAGAAGCAATCGGTTCAGTCGTCCGTGTAAAAAAACCACTCTACGATACGCCCCTTATGCATAATGCAGGAAGTATAACAGGATGGTCAGTATCAACGACTGAAGAAATATCACAGGTACAGAAGGCCCTTGCAGTTATTGCAGAAAAAAATACTGCAGAAGATGGAAGCTGTTTTCTTTTTGCTGTTGGAGATGGAAACCATTCTCTTGCCACAGCCAAGGCTGTATGGGAAGAATTTCGCGATTCACATCAAAAAGAAGCTGCAGAGGGATTAATCGATCTCGAAAATCATAGTGCACGATTCGCTCTAGTAGAATTAGTAAACTTATTTGATGAAGGCCTTACCTTTGAACCAATTCATAGAGTAGTTTTTGGCACTACAGCAAAAGAGAGTGCCCAATTTCTTGCAGCAAAACTGGGTGGAACTATCGATTTCAACTGCAATCTCAATGAAATAGAGAAAATTGTTGCCTCATCTACCTCAACCTGCTTCGGTTTTATTGACTCAACAGGATGCTGTATACTAAAAAGTCCTCATCCTGCTTTGGCAGTAAGCCGCCTTCAACCTGCCTTGGACGATTTTCTTACACAAAACGCTGAACTACGTATAGACTATATCCATGGAGCAGAAGAAGTGTTTCGTCTTGGAAAAGAAAAAAACACTGTGTCTATTCTTCTCCCTCCTGTCGAAAAAGATAGTTTTTTTAGTACAATAGATACAGGGGGACCCTTACCCCGTAAAAGCTTTTCAATGGGTGAAGCGAGCGAAAAAAGATTCTATCTTGAATGCAGAAAATTATTTTAATTTTTAAATAAGCGCTAAGGAAGTAGTTATTAATGGCAGAAACAGATCTTGGAAAGAAAGTTTTTTTTCTTTATCCCCCGAGTGTTATTAAAGATGAACTAATAACACGGCTAAGAGATAAAGAATTCGAAATATACATGTTTTCGGATATGAATAAATTTAATAGGATTATTCGGCTTTATCCCGATTCAATCTGTTTTATAAATATTGATGCGGGAATGGATGAACCTAAATGGGAAGAGTGGATTAGAACTACGATTGCCGATCCAGCGCTCGCTCAATTAAAACTCGGAATAGTAACCTATAATTCTGATGAACAATTGCAAAAAAAATATTTAATGGATATTGGATTGCAATGCGGGTTCATAAAACTCAAATTGGGACTTGAAGAGAGCACACGTATACTTATTACAATATTGCAGGCAAATGAAGCAAAGGGACGGAGAAAATATGTGAGAGCCTTTTGTTCTCACGATACCATTTCTGGCGTAAATATCCGCACAGGTTCAATTGAAACTTCAGGTAAAATTTTTGACATTAGTGTTGTTGGATTTTCATGTATATTAAATCCGGACCCTGGATTCGTGAAAAACTCACTTGTTCAAGATATACAACTCAAATTACGAGCCTCCCTTGTACGGGCCTCGGCTATTGTCTTTGGTTCGCGAATGGTTGACGACAGAACAATGTATGTTATGCTGTTTTCTCAAAAAATGGATGACCATGCCAACGATAGGATTAGAGCTTTTATACAAAACACACTTCAAACGGAAATTGAAATTCAAGCAGATACAGCTGATGTAATTACACAACCAGACGTAACAGACTCACAAAAAACCTAAATTTGTTTTGAGTTCTTTCTGTATAAAATCAAAACTTCCTTCATCGTGTACGAGTGTACAATGGGAACAATCTTTAATTCCCTTAAACATGACAAAATTTCCACCACAATCCATAAGATACAGCGGACAATAACAAAAAAGACAATTTTGATTTTCAAGGCAGTGGCAAGGATAATACTTGCAATCTATATTTGAAAAATGCTTATAACTATTTTTTATGTTAGCGACAAAAGACACGCAAGACTTCCTTTACCGTTTTTTTGAATAGCATTTGCTTTTCTTCATTGCTTTCATATATAAAGTCTCGCAAACTAATATTTTCAATTTCTTCAAAATCGCCTACAATGCCAATACTTATTTTATACGCAGTGATTCTTTTAAGGATTTCGGCAGCAAATCCTGTTTCCAATTTAAAAAAGTTTTCATTAATATTATGTTTGCGAAAAATAATTTTTTTAATTGAGTAGTCCGACACAATATCGAGTAAATCTTGCAATCCATCGAGCACAATGCCATCATCGATTATTTCAATTACAGAAACGCCATTAAATCTGTATTCTTTTGCATCCATCTTTACTTCCTCTGTAATACAGTGTCGCTAATTTTATCAATTTTTTCAACTCTATAAAAAAAACCGGCCCACTTAGGTCGGTTTTATTGTTGCCGGCGAAGGGACTTCCCTTCGGGCCGCCCTCGACCCCTCTCTCCTCGCTGGCTCGGCAGGGTCTCACGATCAAGTCCCATCGCCGCAATAAATAAAAAAACCGTCCTTATGGGACGGTTTTTTGTGCCGGCGAAGGGACTTGAACCCTTATGTCCGTGAAGACAGTGGATTTTGAGTCCACCGTGTCTACCATTCCACCACGCCGGCGAGGTAAAAAATAATTTATCATACCTGAAGAAATTTGTCTATCCCGATTAGTGAAGTC
>DATFIA010000162.1:0-11187 GCA_035270545.1 Treponemataceae bacterium | reverse complement strand
TAGCTGTAAATGCGAGTTCCTCCCGCTGCTCTCTTACCATACCTAATTTCCAAGGAACATGGCATGATGCCCTAGAATCACAAGATTTTGGGCCCATACGCTCCCAAAACGACTCGATTACTATTACGATACCGCCTACATGGCTTCGAATTCTCGTAAAAAGTAACGAATAACCTATTGTGTGATTCTGGAAAAAAAAGAGGCTTTCGCATCTTCTTGAGCAGCAATAACCCGGTCGCAAAAAGAATCAAATTCTGGATCGGGAATTTGGGCTTTTGGATTTTCCATAAAATAGTCTATACATTTTTTTGCTCCCTCAGCAAAACGAATCTTTGTTGTAAAATCGGGAACAATTCTTTTAATTTTCGAATTATCAAATATAACACTATGAGCTTTATCTCCCAAAAGAGTTCCAGAAAATTCTGGATCACAAAATGAAATAAAATCTGAACTCACGTGGTATTTAGAAACAGGAACACCAAGAGCATCTCCTATACGGTCGTATATTTGATCCCATGGAAGAGATTCATCAGATGTAATGTGAAATGTGTCACCAATAGCGGCCGGGTTTCCCATAAGACCGCAAAAGGCCTGAGCAAAGTCATGGGTATAGGTGAGAGTCCATAAAGAAGAACCATCTCCGTGCACAATTACCGGTTTCCCTTTTATTATGCGATCGACTACCTGCCAGCTTCCTTTTTTCCCATGAACAGCCACTGGTAAATAACGGAAGTCATAGGTATGACTTGGACGAACTATAGTACAGGGAAAACCATTTTTTCGGTATTCTCCCATTAAATAGTCTTCGCAAGCAATTTTATTCCGTGAATATTCCCATAGAGGATTATTCAGCGGTGTTGATTCCGTAATTGTATAATGACCCAAGGGTTTTTGATACGCAGAAGCAGAACTAATAAAAATAAACTGTTTTGTTATACCTGAAAACAATCTCACATCTCGTTCGAGCTGGCCTGGAACAAAGGCAATAAAATCTATTACAACATCAAAGGTCATTCCTTTTATTAGATCTGCAATTGAAGATTCGTTCATATTAATATCGCCTGTGAGAACTTTCGCTCCTGGATACACACGTTCGCCTCGAGTTCCCCTATTAAGCAAAAACAAGTCCCACCCGAGTTCTATTGCTCTTTGTGCAATGCCTGAACTTATAGTGCCAGTTCCACCAATAAATAATGCTTTCATCTGTATCCCTCCAAGTTTAGTATAACCTGCATAAAGCAGCTGTCAATGATGGGCAAAAATAGTTTTATTTTTTAATAACATTCGTATGAATATCCCCGTAAAACTAAGTAATGCGATCTCTGTATCAATTCTATTTCTTACTGGGTGTTCAGAATTCTATTTAAAAGACCTTATTCCACAACAAAACAGTATTGAGGTACAAATCGGCAACACTGCCTTAAGTAAGGTTGTACAAACAAAAAATGAAATTCGATGGGATCTTACTTGGTACGATGATGATGGAGGTCTTCTCAAAAAAGAAAACTGTATGCCAACGGAACAGATTTCTCTTAATAGAGATTCCTTAACCCCAATTATAGCGGTGCCAGTTCTTTCTGAAATATCTGTTGGACTAGAACCGAATTCCTGTCTAGGAGGTTTATTTCCCTTCCATGCAAAAGATATAAAGGGTACAAAAACACTCAATCTTTGCCCAGAAAAAGGGAGTGTGGCACGTACAATGGAAAGAGTGCTTTGTAATGCAAAAGGCTCATATAAAACCGGAGAATTTATTGCGTCTCATTTTAACTGGAATCGTTTTACAACGACTGTCTTCCGTCTTTCTCATCCACAATGGTTGGATTCTGACTTAGCCGCAGCTGCAATTCTTTCAGGTAGTTTTTCAATATATCGCATTAAAGAAAGGCAAAAAAATGCAGTCCAATTTACACTGATGGACGAGCGAATAAGGCCGGGAACTGTGTTTTATGAAATGTGGAATGACAAAGTTGCTTTTGAATGGCCACCTTCGCAAAAAGTTTCTATAGAACTCCCAGACGGTCTTTTTCATTTGTTTTCAAACGCTGGATATATAAGCATTCAAGTGGATAAAGCACAGGTCCTTTGTTCCTTTTATACTGAGTATCTCTTGCAAGATTGAGATGCCTCGGATACTGTAGATATACGATGAACAAAAAAATAGCCTTCCTTTTATCGATACTTTTACTCGTAACTTTCTCTTGTAAGAATAGGGTTGTTTCTCAAACAGAACAAGATTCTTCTATAAAAAAAACAGAAAATTCTGTTGTCACTAAAAGTTCAAGTTCGCATTGGTTTTATTTTTCTGAAAACGGAATTCACAGTGTTTCAAACCCTTCGGAAATACCTCCAACATCTTTTAAACCATGGACAGAAGCTATCAGAGTATCCGATGTTTCTATTATTAATTCTTCTCCAGTCTTATTAATAAATCGCCTTGGTATTATGACTAGTGGTACTCCAGGCTATCCTCCATCTCTTCACAAAGACTCCCTTTTTTCGGGAACCACAGCGGCTGGACTGTATCGAACAGAAAAAGGGACTGCCATTCGCCTCTATAAAAACACCTTTTTTTCAGAAAAAAAAGCGAGCAATACAAATTTAACCTGCCTCGCAAACTATGATCCAACTTCAGGAACATTTTCTCCTTTTCTTAGCGCTAAAGACTTTGGTCTCGATGATACAAATCAATGTGTAGCTCTTGATCGAATTGGTTCTAGGTGGTATGCATCATTCAAAGGTGAAACAAATAGTAAAGTTGATTTCACTTATCTTGAGTTTGAAGATTTTCCAATACCTGAATCAGAAGCTTCTGCCTCGAGTCGCTCTGATTTAAGAAAGATTTCCTCAGAAACCTACCAAGAATCAGTTAGACCATTTCCCCTCTCTCGAGCTCCTGAACAGCTTCTTGAATTACTTTCTTCCATACCTGAATCTACCAGCGTTAATATCAAACTCTACAGCAGATCGACAAAATCTGTTCAAAACTTTATTAGACAAGGAGAAAGTACTCCAGTAGACGCACATGCCTTTGTCTCAGAAGACAGAACCGCTGTCCTTTTCTCAGATGGAACATTCTTATATAGACCGGATAATTCTTCTAGTAACCGTATGATTCTTAAATTACCTGCTCTCTCCAGCGGCTATGTATATACAACATTTGTACTGTCTGGAAAAACATTGTTGGCGGCTTGGGAAGAACAGCGATTTTTCGAAACAGGACGTGCAGGATTACTGGAAAATCCGCTCCCAAATGAAGTATACTAAGAACTGAATATGAAAGCTAAATTACTGTATTCAGTTTTTTTTCTCTGTTTTATCCTCTCCGCCTTACAACTTCATGCGGATTATTCACCTCTATCCATATTGGCAGGGCTTAATTTTATATGGAATAGCGATGGTTTATCAAATGACATTGAAGGGATGCAAAATGACGGCACCCCTGGAGGTTTAAACAGTGCGCCTCCGCCAATTGCGGCCTACCTTGGGCTTGAATACAAATTTGCAATAACACCTTTGATATCCTTTGCACCATCTGCTTCGTTATATGCCGTGCAATACAGATTTGAAGAAAGACCCCTTCCAACTGAAAATGAAAATCGCACAGCCTATATACCTTCCATCATTCTAGATTTACCTTTTCTTTTCCCTTTTTCCAATAATAAAAATATTGATTGGTATGCAGGAGCCGGACCCGCTGTACTTCTTCGGTGGGCCTTTTTGGAATCAGATGTTCCATTTGACGCAATAAATACCGATGAAACCCTCTCGGCAGGAGATCAGGTTGCTAAAATTAATGAGTATAACTGGAGCTCTTTTCGATGGATGTACCCAACCTTTCAAGCTGGAATTCGCTATAAACTAGAAACCGGATGGGGAGCAGGCGTATCTGTAAGAATTGCACTTCCCTTATTTAATGCATGGTCAAAGCCATCTGTACCTTTCTTTGATTCCACTATGATTCTTTTGAGCCTTACCATAACCCCACCTGTAAGAAAAACGGTAGAAAAGCAAACCTTTCTAATAGAAAATTAATAAGCCAATAAGAATCTCTCGCTTGCCGTTTTATCTTTTTTAACCGATAATAAAGATATTATGGAACAAACACAGTCATTTACAGATCTACTGTTTCAAGCATTAGTAGAAAGACAACAAGCTTTTGACTCATATTTACTGCCTAAACTCCAGGAAGAAATACGAATTACACAAAGTGCTACGAAAACGATAGAAACTGTTCTTCAGAATAAAGGAATAATTCGTGCCGATCCGTATAGTTACGACAGCAAAAGAAGTGAAATTGAAATTCCTTCGGAAGACCCTTTTCTCGAAACCGAAAAAGCTGCAGTCTTAGGGCAACGCCTTTCCTTGTATAGTGCAATGCTTGATTTTCTCATTAACTATTATCAATTTTCCTGTGATTTTCTTACTCCAGATAAAATTAATATGATACTTTCTCTTAATAGAACTTTCAACTGGGATTCTTTTTCTACAACTTCTACACGAGTTAATACAAAAGGACTTGCTGAGCTTCTCAATACAGTAAGAAATGGGACAGACCCTCTTTCTATTAGCATTATAAACGATGCGCTAACACAATTAAGTAAATCTGCTCTTTCTATAACAAAAGCACTTAAAGGATTAACCGAATTTCATAGAGAACGGTATAAAATTGCAGTGCGAAAAATGGTTATGCCCAGCGTAGTAGTAAATTCAGCATCTCTTGCTAGTGGAAATGGAGCAACATTAAAGGAAATAAAACAAGCGTTTGCACAGAATATGAAGGGAGAGCCTTTTTATCTTGAATTGATAGAAGAAATTTTAAGAGAAGAGTATTCTGAAGGACATTCTGTGCTTCAACAAGAACTTTTAGCTCGTCTCTCAGTTTCAAAGGCTACAAATGCAAAATCTGATATTGAAGAAAATCTTAAACCAGTTCTTCTTGATGGAATAAGAATACTCGGAAGCGCTTCTCCTCAGGTTGATGAACTCGTAATAAAACTTACCGAAAATCAAAATCTGATTAACAGTATAGACAAGGGAGTGTTCGAAAAACTGGTAAATCTGATAAAAAAAGCATTCAACATAGCAGAAGAAGATCAAATAATTACCATAACAACCGTAGACCCTACTACTCAAACCGGAAAACGGGAACAAATTAATATTGTCTCTTTTATAGATGATCTAAAACATCGCTCTCGCTTATTTACCGGTTTTACACTAAGAAATTCTGCCGCATTTCAAAAAATTGAACTAATGGACGAATCTCAAATTCTTGACTTACTCACAAGGTATATCGCAGAAATAAATACAACAATGAAACAGTGCGCTGGTCTAGACGAATATTACAAACAAACAGCCCCTTCTGAAATACGCGATAAAATAAGAGGCATTAGAGTAGAAATATCGGCAATTAAAAACAATATAGTCAAGGCGAACCAGTGCAGAGCTGAATATTCATCACAGGTAGAAGAACAACAACAACTGAAGAAACTGGGGATAACCAATGTTTAAACGCAACTTCTTAATTCTTTCTCTTTTACTGCTTTTATCAGCACAAAGTATTTTTGCGGCTATACCGGATTATCCACAAACACAATTTGTAACAAACATTTCTTCTTCAATTCCAGATTGGCGTCCACATTGCGCTTACAATGCAGATGAAGCTCAAATACTTAGTGCTCTTTTTGAAGGATTATTTTATTATGATCCATATAATTTAGATCCAGTTCCAGCTATTGCAGAGTCTTGGACTGTCAGTAAAGATGGACTTGAATGGCGATTTACCCTCCGCTCAGATGCACGTTTTGAAAATGGAGATCCTATTACAGCTGATGTAATGCGAAATTCTTGGATACAACTTTTAAGCCCAAATCTTATGGCGCCTTATGCATCCCTTTTAGATCCTATTCAAGGTGTTCTTGCCTACCGAACAGGGAGAGATTTAGACACAGGAAAACTTGGAATTATTGCTAAGGATGAACATACCTTAATAGTTAAACTTACTGTTAGAGCTGAACATCTTACAAAAATTCTATGCCACCATGCATTCAGCGCTGTGCATCCAAAAGATCTTAAACGCGTCATGACAAACTTAAACAAAATTGAAAACCCACCAATTTCAAGTGGTGCGTTCAAGGTCTCTTCCATTACCGAAACTACTATTATTTTAGAAAAAAATAATGCTTACTGGGACGCAGCATCGGTAATATTGCCATCAATTAAGTTAATTATCTCAGATGATGCAGATGACCTTACTGCTCGTTTTAATCGAGGTGAAATACAATGGCTTGCTGGAGCAGTTACAGTTGCCCGTATTCTAGATGGAAAAGCTATACATATAACTCCTATGTTTGCTACCGAGTATTTCTTTTTTAGAACGACTTGGGGTCTTGGATCTCACAAGGAAATTCGACTTGCATTGCTAAAAGCTGTCCCATGGAATGAAATCCGCTCAAGTTATCTTATTCCAGCAAAAACACTTGTATTTCCTATTACAGGATATCCTGAGCTTGAAGGTATTACAGGTGGAAGTATTGAAGAAGCAAAAAAAATACTCTCAGATGCTGGTTACACAGATATGTCTTTATTAGAACCTCTAGTTATTACTATTCCAGATTCTGCTGCATTTGTGACTCTTGCAGAGATTTTACAAAAAGGATGGGAGCCTCTTGGGTTTAAAGTTTCAATTCGTACCATTCCATATACTGCATACTACTCTTCATTGAGAGAAAATGATTACACACTTGGAATTACTTCATGGATTGGCGACTTTGCGGATCCTCTTTCGTTTTTGGAAATGTTTCGCCCTGAATCAAGTCTAAATGACTCAGGATGGATTAATGAAGCGTATGAAAAACTGATAATTGATGCCTCTGGGATCAAAGAAGTAGCAGGTAGATATGCAAAACTAGCGGAAGCAGAAACATTATTACTAAATAATGGCATAATTTTACCAATTGCACATAATCCTTCCTTCAATATAATAAACACCGAAGAAATTGGTGGTTGGTATACAAATGCACTTGATCTCCATCCTTTCAAATATATGAAGTTTATTCCTCAAAAGCCCTTGCCCGGAGTAGCTATGACCCCACGGCTTTGACCTTGACTCAAATATATGCTATAATCTTAATAATATGAGTAAAACGACAACCTTTTCTGTTAACGAAAAAATAGTCTACCCGAGTCAGGGAGTAGGCAAAATTAACGAAATAGTAGAAAAAAAATTCAAGACAGAAGCACTATTGTATTACGTAATTTATCTTGAAGTATCTGATATGACTGTCATGGTTCCAGTTTCAAAAGCAGAAGAGCTGGGAATAAGAGCCATAGTTTCACAAGATGAAGCTCGAGCTGCCCTTGAATTAATATCTCAAGATTTCGAACCAATTCCTTCTGACTGGAAACTTCGGTATCAAATTAATCTAGACCTTTTAAAAAAAGGTAGCGTTACAGATATAGCAACAATTGTACGCTCTTTGTATCACCGAAGCAAAGTAAAAGAACTTCCTATTCTTGAAAGAAAACTTTATGACTCAGCTCGCAAACTTCTTGAAGATGAAATTACGTACTCACTTAACCTTCCTCGCAAAGAAGTTGAATCCCTTATACATTCTCATCTCGAACCCGAAGGTGTTGAAGTAGTTAAACCGACAAAAGAAGCTGTAGTTTCGAAAGATGATGACGACGATGTATTAGGTGAAGATCTCCCTGATGAAGATCCTGACGAAGACTTGGACGATTAATTATCGGAATTTAATATGACGTTTGCACTTGTCATTACTGCCGCCGGTAGCTCCACACGCATGGGTATCGGAAGCAAAAAAGAATATAGAACAATTCATACTAGCACGACCAACACAGTAAATCTTGGTCGTATTAGTGTTCTTTCATCTGCCCTATATACATTTCTTTCTACATACCATTTTAATACAATTATTATCACCACCCCAGTAAATGGTGAAGCTGAAGCTCAAAAAGTTCTTTCTGAGGACTTTCGCATTGCGCCTCTTCTTAAAGAATCAAAGGCAACTCTTTTGTTTACTGAAGGTGGAAAAACAAGACAAGCGTCTGTGTACAAGGCATTAGAAAGGCTCTCAAAGACAGACATACCAGATGGGGTTCTTATACACGATGGAGCAAGACCTTGGTTACAGGGTCAAATTATTAGAGATGTAATAGATCTTGTAGAAAAAAAAGGTGCAGGAGTTCCAGGGATTCCCTCCGTGGATACTCAAAAAGAAATAGATAATGAAGGTAAAATTACGAGACACCTTGAAAGGAAGCATATAATTTCTGTACAAACACCACAAGGATTTTTGTTTAAAACACTTTTTGAATGCCATAAAAAGGCTTCACAAGATGGAAATACCTATACCGACGATACAGAAATTTGGGCTCGATATTATGGAGATGTTTTTGTTTGTGCCGGAGACCCTCTTAATCGCAAGGTAACTTTTGAAGGAGATCTCTCATGATTCGAACAGGACTTGGTTATGATCTTCACCGTCTTGTTTCTGGCCGCCCTCTTATCTTAGGAGGAGTACATATCCCTTTTGACAAAGGTGAAGATGGCCACTCAGATGGTGATGTTCTCTTACATGCAATAACCGATGCTCTTCTGGGAGCTGCAGCACTCGGCGATATTGGAGAATTATTTCCACCCTCGGATATACAATGGAAAGGTGCAAACTCTGCCAAACTTCTTGCTATCGCATGGGAAAAAGTAACCGATAAAGGGTGGAAGCTAGAAAATATTGACTGCGTAATAGCCTTACAAGAACCAAAGTTTCTCCCTTTTAGAGAAGAAGTTTGTACATCTATTGCCAAAATTTTATCTGTAGAAGTTTCACAAATTTTTGTTAAAGCTAAAACAGGTGAAGGTCTCGGTTCAGTTGGTAAAGGTGATGCGGTTGAAGTCTGGGCCTCGTGCCTTTTGCAAAAATAAATCTATTTTTGTGGTAACTCTAAAATAAGTTCAACCTCACCTCGAGAAAGATGCAATGCTCGAGATATTTCATCTACCTTCCACCCCTGATGTGCTAGTTTAACGACATTCTCCCTTATACCTATGGGAGGAGCACCCTTCGTTTTCTTTGCACTTCCATCTTCTTTCAAAAGATCTCCGAGCAATTTAAGCTGGTCTTGAGATTGTTTAGAAATTTCTTCGAGCCTTGTTTCTGTTCGAGCAATCCATTCACGTGCTGTCTGTAATTTTTCAGTGCGCGTTTCCAAATCTATAAGAACAGAATCGAGAACATCGAGTTTTTCTACAGAAAGAGATACTTTATCGCTATTTTCAAGCAAGGAATCGATATCACGGCGTAAACCGGCTAATTCTGATGGCATTTCACTCATAGATTTTCGGTAATCTTGAAGCAAAGTTTCAAATTCTTTTAATGTTTCAAAAGCACGATCTACACCTGTTACTGTCTGATCAAGAACTCCAGCTTTTTTCTCAAGTCGTTCGTATCTACCATTAACATCTGTTATGCTTTCTTCAAAACGACGAAGTTGAACTTGATACTGTTGGAGATCATCATTTGCAAGTGTAAGTTCAGCAATTTTTTTGTCGACAGAGTCTGAAAGTCCAATTAAATGGGAGAAATCCGTTTCTAAAATATCTATGCGCTTTTTCTCTGCCATAAATTTGCTGACTTTTTGAGTCGCTTCTTCTTCAAGTTTTCTAATCTTATTATATTGCTGCTCAAGAGTATTCATGCTTTCACGATATACATCGAGCCGTGAAACTTCAGCTTTGAGGTTTTCGATATCCATTTCTAGTGCATTCTTAAGCTGATCTGCACGTTCGAAAATTTTTGTTTGGGCAATAAAAACTTTTTGTTTTTTGTCGATATCCTCGAGAGTTTGAGACAACAAAAGAGTATCGGCCTGAACCTTTCCAAAAAGCTTTTCCCTATTTTGGTCGACAGTCTCTCTAATTTCTTGAACCATAACCTTTAGAGAACGAAGTGTTTGATCTGTTTCAACTCCTGTTTCTCTGAGTTTTCGCTCAGTATCAATTGTCATAGACTGCCATTTTTCTGTAAATTCTTTTAATGCTTCGGCTGTTTGTTTTTCAAAAGCTTCACTAGATTCGGCAATTTCAGTTTTAAGTTCAAGAAGTTCAGCTTTAATCATTTTCTTTTCATCGTCAGTTTTAGCGACAAAATCTTTATAATAACTCTGCCAGGTGGATTCAAGATTTGCGATGGAACTTGTTACAGAAGTATCTAAGGCAGAAAGTCTATCATCTAACAAAGATTTTGCAGAAGCTAGCTGACTTTCATTACGTGACTGCCATGCTGCAAAATCGTTACGGATAGTTCCAAGAACAGTTTCTGCATCGGTTTTTGAATTATCCATAAATAAAACAAACTCTTTTGTACGAATATCAATTTCGCGTTCTTGTTTTCGCAGAGCTTCCTGAACTGTAGCGGCGTGTTCATCAAGTTCATTTTGTGCATGTTGGGCTGCAGTTTCTTTTGCATGTGCAAATTCACTGCGATATTGTTCAATAAATGTAAGCAAGGACTGGTCGCTTGCGGTAATGCGAGAGCGAAGATTAGTTTCTACACTTACAATCATTTCTTCCAAACGATCTGTTTGAGATCGATACTGCTCATTTATTGCAGAAAGTCTCTCTTTAAGCTGTAATGCATATACCGCTTCAACGTCGGCTCGAGAGGATTCACTATCGGCAGTAAGAGCATCAAGTCGGGCATCGACATTAACCTTCCAGTTATCTAAGGCTGCAGTAATTGCTTCTCCTCGCGTTGCAAGATCTTCAAAGAAATCATCTTCAAAGACTTTTAGTTTTTCAGAAACATTATCGTAAGCACGAGATTTCAGTTCATTTAATTCTTTTTCAAGACTTTGCATTCGGTTTGAGACAATATCGCCTTGTTCAAACAGTTTTTGTTGAAACGCTTTTTGTTCCGAAGATTGTTCTTGAGCAAAACCAGAGAAGTCGGAAACAATACGATTTTCTGTGTCTAACATTGTTTTTCTGAGTTCTGTATCGAGCCGCTCAACATCAAGTATGTTTTTAGAGTACTGGTCGAGGCGAGAATGAATATCTGATCCTAAAAATGTTATTTTATCTTCTACACCTTGGGTTGCCGCAATAAATTTGCCTTCAACCCTATTCATCTCTTTCTCTATTTCTGAATCAACAGTTTCAACCGT
>DATFIA010000161.1:0-2723 GCA_035270545.1 Treponemataceae bacterium | reverse complement strand
CTAATTCTTTTAATTTTTCAGAATCTTTTCTTGCAAGACATGAAACAAATTGAATATAAATATCGTTCCAGGTAAGTATTTGCGTATAGGCACAATCATCAAAAATAAATGCGTACGGCCTTTTGTACGTAAAATCTTCTGATATATGATGAGGCGTCTTTTTGTTTAATTCTTTTACACGACGTTGGTTTTCATCGTTTTCTTTCTTTATTTCTTCTGGAATACTTTCTGTTTTTATCCCCGTAAACTGGCTTACTAAAGCACTTATTTCGCTTGAGTTTGCATTAAAAATATCTAATAGCCTGTTAAATTCTTTTTTAAATGCATAGCCTTCATCAAGTTTTTCAGGATTGTTGTGGTCTATACTGTTCCAAATATCATCAGAAAGTGACATAAGGTTTGATTGTGTCAAATTTAGTTCGCAATTTCGTTTCTGAAAAAAGCCACATATCCATCATGCTACGTTAAACAAAATCTCCTTTTGAACTTTTATTGAGCCGGCATTTATGTAGCAACGCTCAGTCTGCCAGTCCTCTGAATATTCAAGCAGGTAGCTTGTTATCAGTCTTATATAACAATCCGTTGAGGGAAAAATTCCAACAACAGATGACCGCCTGCGAATTTCACGGTTAAGCCTTTCAAGCGTGTTGGTGCTTGAAATCTTTCGGCTGTCCAGTTCTTCAAAAGCATAGAACTGAACGGAATCTTCAAAACCTTCTTCAAGACATTCTACTGCCTTAGGAAATGATTTTTCGTATTCCTCGCAGAAATCATCCTTCATTGTTCGTGCCGATTTTTCGTCAGGAGCTTTCCAGATAAGTTTAAGCTTTGCGGCAACTTTCTCCTTATCTTTCTGCGGGACATATGCAAGTATATTCCTCATGAAATGAACCTTACATCTCTGCCAGGTAGTTCCAGGTAATGTGCTTCGTATTGCAGCCTGCAGTCCCTTGTGCGCATCGGAAACACACAGCCATACTTTTTCAAGACCGCGTTCCTGAAGCTTTCTGAAAAGAGTTGAATAAGTTTCCTCAGATTCATTTTCCATAGGCTCTACAGCAAGGATTTCCTGCTGTCCTTCAAGATTTACCGCCTTTATAACCATCACGGCCTTACTGGCAATCCTGTGGTTATCACGAATCTTTTCATAAAGAGCGTCTGCCCATATTACAGGATACTCGGCATCAAGTTTCCTGGAACGGAACTCATCGACCATCTCGTCAAGACCATTGTTTATTTCGCTTACCTCTGAGGCACTCAGACTCTCTATTCCAAGCCGTTTCGCAATGTTCTCAATCTTTCGTGTTGAAACTCCGTTCAGCCAGCATTCCTGCACAACTTGTATAAGAGCCTGTTCGCTACGTTTCTTCTCTGTTACGAAGAACGGAATGTAACCTCCCTGTCGTATTTTGGGAACTGAAAGATAAACTGTTCCGAGCCTTGTATCAAAACGACGGATTCTGTAACCACATCTATAACCAGTGCGAGATTTCGCATGAATCCCTTTTTCAGCTCCTGTCCTGTGAGTAACTTCGATTTCCATGAACTTGTCCATTACCCATTGGAGCATTTCCAGCATTGGATCTTTTGCTGTTACAAAATCCAGTAGTTTATTTTCGAAAAATGTAGTATCGTTCTTCTTGGCCATTGTTTTTTCCTTTTTTGTTTGTTGTGGTAACTAACATTTTGGAATTTTCAATGGCTTTTTTCTACCCCCAAATTGCGAACTTTATTGTACACTATCTAAGGTTTTCATGTACATTCGTTAAATCTTTTAAGATTGAATTAATAGTTGAGTTTGTGGCGGTCATCTCTTTCTCTCCAATTTATAAGTAGCGTACATTATAGCACTTTTTTACAGTTTTTCCATTGGGAAAATTTTACTATCAGGCTATTGTAAATCGCTATATAATAACCTGTTACGTGGGGATTTTTGTCGTTTTAAAAGCGACACTTTACGCTGTGTGTAAAATATCCTATTTCTGGGTTTTATCTTTGGCAAAATCCATAGAAAAGTGTTATAATATTTTCCATTATGATATGGAATCCTGAACGTGAATGTATGAGTCCTGAGGCGTTGCAGTCTTTGCAGTTTGCTCGTCTTAAGAATTTGGTTGAGCATGTTTACAACACTGTCCCTTTTTATAAAAAAAGATTTGATGAATGTGGCGTTAAACCTGCTGATATAAAAAGTCTTGCAGATATTTCAAAACTTCCTTTTACGACAAAAGCTGATTTACGCGAAACTTATCCTTACGGTCTTTTAGCTGTTCCACAGGCAATGATTGTAGAAGTGCATATGTCTTCTGGTACAACAGGAACGCCTGTGGTGGATGCGTATACTGAAAATGATATGAATGATTGGGCAGAAGGAATGGCTCGAACGCTCTCTGGCGCTGGCGCAACACACAACGACACAATCCAAAATTCTTTTGGCTATGGTCTTTTTACTGGTGGCATGGGAGTGCATCATGGTGCTCGTAAACTTGGCGCAACAGTTTTGCCTATGTCTTCAGGGAATACGCAAAAGCAGCTTTCGATTATGAGAGATTTTAAGCCTAGCCTTTTTACTTGTACGCCTTCGTATGCAATGTATATGGCAGAACAAGCAAAAGCTGCTGGAATTAATATGGATGAATTGAATGTTCGAGCAGCATGTCTTGGAGCTGAACCGTGGTCAGAAAATATGCGTAAGCAAATTGAAAGTGAATGGAATATTAAAG
>DATFIA010000160.1:0-18754 GCA_035270545.1 Treponemataceae bacterium | reverse complement strand
AGCTGGCTCAACTGGCTTGTCCTCAATGTCTCTTTTGCAAGCATTAACGGGTTCTCTTTTTGGTGGAGAGGGCGACTCTGGCGATCCTCTTTCCGCTTTACTTGGAGGGGGTTCTTCTTCAGATTCAGCTTCGTTGAAAAGGATTCAAGAATTACTTGAAAAAGCGGAAGCGCGCTCTGCTCCATTAGATTCAACAACGCCAATTTCTGCGGCCCCTGCAAATACACAAACACTTTCTCCAACCGCTCCGTATCTTGAGCGTCTTGTTATTAATGGTGTTAATATTCTTTCAACCATCAGTGTAATTATTCCTTCTTCAATAACTTCTGATGGAACTTTTTTGCTCACCGGGGAGCGAGTTATTTCTGCAAGCGACGGCTTGTCCGAAATGTTTTATTTTATGTGTAGAAGTCTCGATGGGCAAAAATATATGTTGCATGTCGATCTCAGTCAATCTAAAGAAAACCCTCACTCGTTTTTGTATCAATTAGTGAGAAAGACCCCTTTGGAAGGAACAAAAACGGGTGACTTATTGGTGTTTCGTTTATCAGAGGCTAACTGGCAATCAGATATTGTTATACGTCTTCCTTCTGCTTTAGTTCGCTAAATAAAAGCCGATACAGTGAAGTAGGAGCAAGTATGAAAATAGTAGTAACACCCCTTCTGGCACGGATCGTGGTGTTTTTTTTATCGGTAGCCTGTGTTGTTTCCTTGTATGGGGAAAATCGTGCAACTTTGGTCGATGGAATAAACAGGCCTTTACGAGAATCGAGGTTTACTCCTCTTTTCCCTCGAGCCCTTTCACAGGTAGGTGCTGTTGAATTATCGGCTCTTAACTCCTCGGTATACGATTATGTACCTACTCAAGAAGAAGCTAATGCTGCCAGTGCTGAATCTCCAAGACTTCAGTCTGTCTTGCTTAATAACGATATTTTTGCTTTGTATGGAAAACCTGGGGCCCGCACAATGGGTATTCTTGGTCAATATTCATTAAAAGAAATAGAGCCCATTATGAACGATTTTGTGGCACGCTATGATGCTGCAAACGGAATTCGAGGTATTATTCCCTCATTTTATATAATTTTTGGAACTGTATGGCCGGAAGGCGAAATTGGTATTTTGTCCGATTCTGTTGTGCGCTCGTATATTGAGTTTGCGCAAGAGAGAGGCTGGTATGTGTATCTCGATCATCAAATTGGTAAATATACTGTAGAAACTGCAATGAAAAAATTGCTTCCCTATTTGCAGTATCCAAATGTGCATCTTGCTTTGGATCCGGAATGGAGAACAACCAAACCGATGAAAGAAATTGGATATGTAACTGCGGAAGAGATAAACAAGGCTCAATCTATGATGCAAGAATATATGAAAGATCATGGACTTCCAGGAAGACGTATGTTAGTTGTGCATCAGTTCAAACCAAAAATGATAGCTAATAGACCCGACGTGCGTAGCGATTTTGAATTAGTGCAGCTTGTTCACTGTGCAGATGGCTTTGGCGCTCCCGCACTTAAAAAATATGCCTATGCATTTAATGCTGAGGCTAAAAATATACCAATAAAATCGTTTAAATTGTTTTTGGAGCCAAAAGTAGAAGGTGCGGGATACGATAATCCAATTATGAGCCCCGAAGATGTTTTTTTATTGGAACCTCGTCCTTACGTTATCATGTATCAGTAAAAGTAGGTCTTGCTCAGATATGCTCAGGCGGGTACAATGATCTGTTATGCCGAGTGACCCAACTAATCCGTTAATAATTCAAGGTGACCGCTCTATCCTTCTCGATGTTCACACACCGAGAGCAGGAGAGGCGCGGGCTGCTTTAATTCCGTTTGCTGAGCTCGAGAAATCTCCCGAGCATCTCCACACATATAGAATTACTCCTCTTTCTTTATGGAACGCTGCAAGTGCTGGTTTTACGCCAAACCAGATTTCAGAAATCCTTGCGGATTTAGCGCGTTTTCCTGTTCCCCAAGGGGTCAATAAATGGATTATTGAAACCATGGGCCGTTTTGGAAAGATTCGAATGATTCCGCCGGCTCCTCCTCCTTCATCTGCGCCAGAAGCCGCTCCCGATTTTCCAGAATTTTTATTTTTAGTAACTGAAACCTCTCTTATATATCGCGAGATTGCTGCCTCTAAATTAATGGGTAAATATCTTGTTGTAGATAGTCCTACGGAATTTCGTTTCCGTTTAGCGGTTTTAAACCGAGGAACTGTTAAGCAAGAACTTCTTAAGCTGGGTTGGCCAGTAAAAGATGAAGCTCCTCTTCGAGAGGGGGATCCTCTGTCTGTTTCGTTTGCTCCTCAGTGTCGCTCTGGCGCTCCTTTAGTAGTCAGAGATTATCAAATAAAAGCTGCAGAAGCTCTTGTTGGAGATAAAGGACCAGGGACTGGGTTTGGAACAATCGTGCTTCCTTGCGGGGCTGGAAAAACAATTGTTGGAATGAAAGTCATGACCTTGCTTCAAACGAGTACTCTTATTCTTACAACAAACGTTGCCGCAGTGCACCAATGGATAGCTGAGCTTTTAGATAAAACAGATCTTGACCCGAGCGTTATAGGCGAATATACCGGTGAAAATAAATCGGTTCTTCCCGTTACTGTTGCAACGTATCAAGTTTTAACCTGGAGACCCAGTAAAGATGCTCCCTTCCCTCATTTTAAGATTTTTAGCGAAAGAGCGTGGGGTTTAATAATATACGATGAAGTTCATCTTCTTCCAGCTCCTGTGTTCCGCGTTACTGCGGAATTACAAACTGTAAGGCGAGTTGGTCTCACCGCAACACTCGTCCGTGAAGATGGATGCGAAGGTGATGTGTTTAGCTTGGTTGGCCCTAAGCGATATGATATTCCTTGGAAAGATCTTGAAGGTCAGGGTTGGATTGCAACAGCACGGTGTACAGAAATTCGCGTTGAGATAGATCCTTCCAAAGAAATAGAATATGCGGTAGCAAGCCAGAGGCAAAAATACCGAATTGCCAGCGAAAATCCGGCAAAAATGGATGTTATAAAAGAACTGCTTGCGCTTCATTCAGACGATTCTACTCTAGTAATTGGTCAATATATAAATCAGCTTGAACTGCTTGCTCAAGAGATAAATGCACCTATTATTACAGGAAAAACTCCAAATTCAGAAAGAGATAAAATTTATGGAGATTTTCGTTCTGGTAAAATGAAGACCATTGTAGTTTCTAAGGTAGCAAATTTCGCAATAGATTTACCAGATGCCTCTGTGGCCATCCAAATCTCTGGCTCTTTTGGTAGTCGCCAAGAAGAAGCTCAAAGACTTGGGAGAATTCTTCGTCCCAAAGAAAAGGACTCCCATTTTTACACTATTGTAACTGCGCAATCAGTTGAAGAAGAATTTGCTGCGAACAGACAGAAGTTCTTAGCCGAACAAGGCTATGAATATTCAATTATACGTTGGGAAGAAGATTCAGGCCTTTTGATCGGGACATCGGAGAATGTATTATTATGAATCCAGAACATGTTATAGCTTGGCGAGAAGCCTTGGTCCGTCTTACAGATCAACATTTTTTTGATCTTATGCGTATGTACCTTGGTGCAATTAAAACTCCCTTTAATAAACAGCGTCTTATTGAAGAGTTATCTGCATTTTTGCGTAAAAAAGAAACCAAAGACCGTATAGTTTCCCTCTTAGATTCCTTTGACTTAATGATTCTTTCTGCAGTGAAAGAACTTCCCTCACCTACTCAACAAAAAATTGTAAACCTTTTTACTGGCTCTCGAAGTTTTCCTGAAATTTACGAACATATTCTTAACCTCGAAGAGCGGCTCCTTATTTACCGAAAAAGCGATGCTGAAAATAGAGAGTATGCAATTAATCCTTTGCTTTTTAAAGAATTGGACCCCTTGCTTGGAATGCATCATTTGGTTGCTCCCGTTCCTGGTGTAGAGCTTTCCGTTGAGATTCCGTCAGTTGTAGAAGATCTAACTCTTGCTGCCGTATATAGTTTTTTTCTTCATGAAGGAGAAGTTCTTCGAAACGATGGTTCCTTTAGAAAAAAAGCAAAAGAATCTTTAGATATTATGCTGCCCCATTATAGTGGCCTCAATAATGTCATGGACCTTTTAGTGCAGTCTTTGCAAAACCTTGGACTTCTTGTTAGAAGCGAAGCAATGCTTATTCCTTCAACATCAAAATGGAAACAATTTTCAACCTTGCCTACCCTTGAGCGTCTTGCCTGGTTAGCTGCGGCAACGGGTGGAAAGCTTCAAAGAAATACGCTCCACCAGCGAGCACAGGTCTTTCTCGATTTCATTGGATCTCTTGAGCCCGGTGTTTGGTATAAACGAATTGCAGTGGATAGGCTTTGCTTTTTACTAAATGAGAAAGCAGGAACAGGTACTGCTGAGCGGAAAAACACACGGTTTGCTGCGCTCATTCGTGAGCAAGAAGCCGCAGAAGAAAAGAAAATTGTTTCTGAAAAAACAGATTTTATAGCTTCAGGACTGGCTTTTGGGGTTTTAATTCAAGAAGATGGAATGATAACTATAAATAATTCCTGTCTTGAAAATAAAAAACGAGAAGATTTTTCTGCGGAAATTGTGGTCTCTCCATCATTTTCTGTTACTATTATGCCCGGTTTTTCTTTGCCGGATCTTCTTCCTTTGGCCGCAAGTATGAATGTACGTGTCGTTCAAATTGCTGGGGAATTTGAAATAACTCGAAAGTCTTGTTTGTCCGCTTTTGAACAGGGAGAAACAGCAACGACACTAAAGGCTCTTTTTTCTCGTTGGTCGACGCGTCCTATTCCTCAAAACATTGTTTTTTCAATTGAAGATTGGTACAGGACTTATACCTCTATTTCTTTGTATCACGGTTTTGTTTTGCGGGTAGATGAAAATAGACGAGCCTTGTTTGAAAACAATGAGAAGCTCTCTGCTTTAATTAGAAAAACACTTGCACCTGGCGTGTATTTACTCGACGTACATGACAGTAAAGAAATTCAAGATGTTTTTACAGAAGCAGGGTTAGATGCAGCTCCTACTGTTTCTACCCCAGTTTCTCAGCGCGAAACACTTGCATTGCCAGAATTAGATTTTCAGCGGACTCAATTGAATGAAGAAAAACGATCTGTTGAAACAGTGCAATCATCTTTAAAATTGCAAGAAGATCTTCTCTCCGCCTTAACTGGTCTTTCTATGGAACCTGAATTTTTTGAAGCACTTAAATCTCGTATAGAAAGGCGTATTATTTTAATACCTTCTCAATTAGATCCTGAGTCTGTGAGAATTGAAAAAGTTGAAGCTCGTGGCATGGACTTTCTTGGAAAGGTTAGAATTGCTGAGTATGCCCTTGCCTCTGGTGCCTTGTTAGAAATTGAGCTTGATACTCAAAGTGAAGGCAGGACAATTGTAGGAAGACCAATTTCAACAGAAAAACAAACGGGCGATGTGCTTTTAACTGTGCTTACCGAACCAGACCTTGTAAGTGAAGTCGTGTCTCTTGGAAAGGCTTTGCTTGTGCGCCGCATTCGTGGCTCCATATTTTCAGAACTTCCACAAGGAAGATCTTAAAGGACAGAATTATGAAAGATCCTAGAGAAACTCGTTTGGCGTATCTTTTGGTTAATTATTCTTGTAAAGTACAGCCCGGAGAAAAAGTTTTAATTCAAAACACCAACACTGAAAGTGCTTTTGTTCGCGAGCTTGTTTCTGCTGTATATGATGCAGGTGGACTTCCTTTTGTTCATTTAATGGATAGAGAAATTGAGCGAGTCCTCGTTTCTCGAAGTACCGAAGAGCAACTTGCTATTCGCGCTGCCTATGAATTAGAGCAGATGAAACAAATGGATTGTTATATTGGTTTTACCTCTTTACGGAATATAAGTGCATGGAAAGATGTACCTCAAGAAAAAATAGAATTATATAACCGCATAGTAATGGGAACGGTTCATATGAAACAACGCCTTTCTCATACTCGCTGGGTTGTGCTTAGGTATCCTTCCGCTGCCATGGCACAGGCTGCAGACATGAGTGAAGAAGCCTTTGAAAATTTCTTTTTCGACGTTTGCACCATGAATTATGCTGCTATGTCTAAAGCAATGGATCCTCTCGTTACTCTTATGGAAAAAACAGATAAGGTGCGCATTGTTTCTCCGGGAACAAATTTAACCTTTTCCATTAAAGGATTACCCGCAATTAAATGTGATGGTGGTCGAAATATTCCCGATGGCGAAGTCTATACAGCTCCTGTGCGCGATTCGGTAAATGGAAAAATTTCGTATAATACACCAAGTTTGCGTGACGGTTTTGTATATGAAAACGTAGTCCTCGAGTTTAAAAATGGTAAAATTATTAAAGCCGAAGCAAATGATACCGAGAGAATAAATAAGATTTTTGATACTGATGAGGGAGCGCGCTATGTGGGTGAGTTTGCAATAGGCGTAAACCCTTATATTCTCAATCCTATGAAAGACACCCTTTTCGATGAAAAAATTGCCGGTTCTTTTCATTTTACACCAGGAAATGCATACAGCATTTGTAATAATGGAAACAGTTCTGCCCTGCATTGGGATTTAGTTCAAATACAGCGGCCTGAATGGGGCGGCGGTGAAATTTGGTTTGACGACGTTCTTATTCGAAAAGACGGACTTTTTGTTCTAGAAGAATTAGCCGGCCTTAATCCAGACCGGCTTCGCTCATAGTTTATATATATAGTAACTTACTCTTAAAAGGGTAAACCAAATTCGAAGAAGGCAACTGAAAGCCAGTTTATAGTTCCCGTAAGCCAGGGAACTCCGCCTTCTCCGTTTTTTTCTGGATAATACCCACCATTATAAAAGTTTACCGTTACATAGGGTTCTGCCTTGGTTTTTTTCCAATCATGGGTAAAAGGCACTATTGTGTGTAGAATGCGCCGTGCGTCTTCTGTTCTTCCAGCCTTTAATAAGGCGTAAAGACTAAACGCTGCCGCGTGATTATACACCGCAAAGTTTTCAGCCATGCCCGGAGTAAGAGCAGAAAGATTTCCAGCTTTTGCAGTGAATTCGCTGTAGCCGGGGTAACATTTTAACAAACCTGCTGGGCTTTCAAGCTTTTCAAGAGCAGTATCTATGGCTATTTTTGCGCGCGTTTGTGCTTCTTTATTTCGCTCTGCCATTCCACTGATGGTAAACCAGATTTGTGGTAAAAGAAAAATTCTTCCGCCAGTGTGCCCAGAATTTCCGGTTCCCGAATTATCGTTTTCATCTCCAACAATTTCGCCCTTATCAGTTACTGCGCGTGCAAACCATTTCCCGTTCCAATAACGGTTTACCCCATTATAGAGTCGCTCCTGTTCTCCTTGAATATCAAAAGTATGGCGGAGTCCATGTTGTCTCGAAATACGATTTACCAGTGTTAGTGAATAATACGCTATCTGATTAAGGAAGGTTGTTCCGCCTTTTGCACCGGGGCCAGAAAGTGCGTCATTCCAGTCGCCTGCTCCCATCAAAATAAGTCCATGATTGCCATATTGCAATGCATATTGAATACCCTGTATTGCGTGTTCCCACAATGTTACTGCGGGAGTTGTTTGCTCTTTTTCTGTCCATCCGGCTTTTTCTGCATAAATAGAAGAATCCCCTGTGTGGCGCTCGTAGGCGTCAAGAGCTATAATAAGCCAAAAAGGAAGATCTCTAAAATCCCTTTCGTCATTTGCTCCGCCTTCCGTATTCCATTGGCGAAGACATTGGCCAGATGGGAGCATGCGAGATGCAAGATCAACTAATAAGGAACGGGCTGCGGGTGCGTCGTAGGGAACTATACCCATAATATCTTGTGCAACGTCGCGGAATCCACGGAATGTTCCTCTTACCATACCCAGCGATTGTTGATATAACTGGTATCCAAAAAAAGTTTTGAGCCAGTTTTTGAATGTTCCTTCGGGAACAGAATCAAAGAATTCTCTGTCGAGTTTTTTCTTCCAACTAGTCTTTATTTTTTCTAGGGCCGTACATACCGATTCGGTATCAGGATAATTTTTTCTTAAAATCTCTAAGGTATCTTTTCCAGCTCCTGCAAAAAAAGCTAGTTTTTTTGTTTCACCAGGCTTTATTTCAAAATGGTAATGAAAGGCACCAATATAGGCATCTCCACCACTCATTGCGTTGGAAAGTTTACCGGACACAACAGATTCAGGGCGTGAGATATCGCTGTTCCCTAAGAAGCGGCGTAAACTTGTTTCAAAGCCGTTTGGCTTTTCAACTGGAGCAAAAAATCCGGTAACAGCTTCTCCGAGTCTTCGCTCAAACAAGATGGCGCCTTTTTCGTCTACTCGAGTATCGGAGTACCATGAATAATAGACAGGATCAACGCTAAAGGAATTGTATAAAAGGAATTCCATTTCTGGAAAAATATCGATAGTTCTTTTTTTTGTGTCATTATTTGTGGCCGAAACTATCCACATTTCAGCAGTTCCGCTTTCCGGAACAAAAACAGTGTTAGATACTTCAATCTTATTTTTTTCGCCGGTGAAAGTTGTGGCTCCGCTTTCATGTCTGCAGGAATAAGAATCTAGTGGAGTTTTGCATGGCCAAGAGGAAGGGTTCCAAATAGTATCTTCGTCGCGAACAAAGACAAATCTTCCCTTTGAAGGATGAAAGAAATCGTAATTAGAAACTGCAATTCTTGGTTGCTCGAGTGTAGTTGAGTACGCATCTCCCAAATGAGAAATTTTAAGGCCGTATTCTCCATTGGAAATGTAATTGTACCAAGGGCGAAGAAGTTGTGGTGTGCGTACTTCAAAGCCCTTTTCATCAAGAACCCAGTCTGTTCCATCTTGTTTGTTGGTCATGATTTGCTCCCGTTAGTACAAGCATAGTACAAACAAACTTGCTTGGCAAGCGAAATCTATGCGGCATAAAAAATTTGTTTATTTTAATGCCGCGAGAGCAGTTTTATAATCTAAGACCGCTTCTGTAAGACTATTCGAGAGGTCCTCTATATTGGCATACATCTAATGCATCTAGAATTTTTCGGTGAGTTGGAAGCCGTTTTTCGAATGATTCTAAACTTCTCTCCTTTTTTTGGCTCCATAGAGACTCAGAAATTGCGCATAGCCGTGGGAAAAGCATATATTCAGCAATTCTACTTGCATAAATTACTTCAGACCACAGATTACACTGTCCTCCAAGTACAAGACTCGCCTGTTTTTCTGTCATTTCTGGGGTGATAGGATCCATTTCATACGATTTTCTAACAGTACTAACTTCGAGGTGTCCAGGTTCTTCTGGATTATCGAGAGGTTTGAAATTGAGGTAACAACCGTCAGAAAGAGGAGTCATAATTACTCTGTGCCCTTTTGAGCTTGCTTCTATGCCGCCTTGCTGTCCTCTCCAAGACATAACAACAAGATCTTCCGGAAGTCCAAGTTTTTCTGTTCCTTCAAGAACTTCATCCCATCCAATTGCCGTTTTCCCACGCTCTTTGAGCATTTGTACAAGGCGAACGGTAATCCAGCTTTGGAGTTGTGGCGTATGGTCTAGAGAGAGTGCTTTAAGTCTGTTGTGACATTTTGGACATACTTCCCATCTGTTAAATTTAACCT
This sequence comes from Treponemataceae bacterium, assembly GCA_035270545.1. Lineage (GTDB taxonomy): Bacteria > Spirochaetota > Spirochaetia > Treponematales > Treponemataceae > Teretinema. Next base: position 9,198 of record DATFIA010000160.1, on the reverse strand, counting down.
CGTCTCCTCCAATGTGAACATAATTAAAGGGAAAAAGTTCTTTGAGAGTATCAAATATCGCGTCGAAAAGATCAAATATTTTATCATTCCCTGCGCAAAGAACATCTTCAAAAATACCAAACCGGTCTTCAACAAGATATGGGCCGCCGGTACAACCTAGTTCGGGGTACGAGGCAAGAATAGCGCTTGCATGTCCGGGTAAATCTACTTCTGGGACAATTTCCACATGTCTATCTTTAGCCCATTGGACAATTTCAGAAATTTCGGCCTTTGAATAAGATCCTCCTACTAAGCGATCTTCGCCCCATGTAGTTCTTCGGTCTTCTCTCCATGAGCCAATTTCTGTGAGGGCTGGGTATCCATCTACGGGAAGTCTCCATCCTTGATCGTCTGTAAGATGCCAATGAAAAATATTCATATGATACATAGAAGCTATATCAATTAGTTTCTTAATGAACGCAGTTGAATAAAAGTGCCTAGAAGTGTCGAGCATACAGCCTCTCCAGGAAAAGCGAGGTGAGTCTGTAATTTCTGCACAAGGTATTTCAAAACTGCTTTCTGTTTTGCCAGCAATAATGAGTTGTCTTAGGCTTTGAAGAGCGTTCCATAATCCGGTGGCGTGAGAAGCCTTGAGTGTAATTTTTTGAGTTTCTATAAGTATCGAATAGGATTCTGTTCCTGTAATCGTAGCGTCGTGTTGGCAAAATATAACAGGAGCTGTGCTTTTTGCTACTGACGTTTGAGGTGTTGAAATAGTTTTCCAATCTATGTTGCTAATTTGTGTACAAAAAATTTCTATTTCATTTTTAAAAAGGTCGTTTCCTGTAATTTCAGGAATTCCTTTGTGTGTAAAGGCCCCTGTGGTCCTTGTTATTTTCTGTGGCTGGGGAATAATGTGAATCTCTGTCATGGGTTTCTCCTATTGGAAAGTGATCTTTTCATAGCTAATACTAGAAATGAAAAAAAAAGAAGCCTCTTTTACCGGTTTAATGCAAAATTTAAGTTGACAGGAGCTAAAAAAGGTGTGAAACTAAGTATGTACAGTGAGCAAACCAACCGGAGGAAATCTAGTTTCTTTGCTTTGTACACGTTTCTTGAAAAGGAAACGAAAAAATTATGTTCATGTTTTTCAATTGTAAGGAGGAGAAGCAATGAAAATTTCAAGAAAAGTTCTGTCTGCTGTCCTGGTTGCCATTTTGGCTACCTCTATGGTATTCGCAGGTGGAAGTAAACAGTCTTCAGCTGATGAAGGCAAGGTAAAATTAACTGTCCTAAACTATATGGACATGACTTCTGCAAACAGTGCAGACGAAGTAGATGCTGTATGGAAGGCATTCGAAAAGGCTAATCCCGATATTCAGATCGAAAGAGAAGACCTTTTTAATGAACCATTTCACCAAAAAACCGAAGCTTATGCTGCAGCTGGACAACTTCCAGACGTTCTTTATGCATGGCCTTCTGGACGTTCAACAACTCTTCACACAAAGAAACTGTTGAAAGATCTTGAACCACTTCTTGAAAAAGACGGTTTGGTAAAATCTTTCGCTCCTGTTGCTTTAGCACCTCAGGGTGGTGGATATCTTGGTGAGCTTCCTTCTGGACTTACCCAAACACATGTTTTATTTGTAAATAAAGCTGTTCTCGATGCTTGTGGTCTTAAACCTGCAAAAACATACGAAGAAATGAAAGCACAGGTTCCTGTTCTTAAAGCAAAGGGATATGAAACTATTCTTATGGCTAACGCAGAAACTTGGGTAATGCAGTCTTGCTTGTTCTCCGATATCGCTGGCCGATTTGGTGGAAAAGACTGGGACAAGGCAATTCTAGACGGAAAAACAAAGTTTACCGACGCTGGTTTTGTAAACGCACTTAAGTTTGTTCAGACTTTGTATAAAGACGGTGTTCTTTCACAGAATACTCTTGCTACAAACTATGGTGACGTAGTTGGACAGTTTGCAACAAACAAAGGTGCATACCTTATTGATGGAGACTGGAGAGTTGGTGCATTTATCACTGATAAATCAACCGGACAGGCTCTTATATCTCCAGATGTACAGGGAAAAAATATTTCCTTGACTGTATTCCCTGAAATTGCTGGTGCTAAAATCAATCATTCAACCTCTGGTGTTGTTGGTACTGGTTGGGCAATGAGCGCTTCAATTCCTGCTGGTTCAGCAAAAGAAGTAGCTGCTTGGAAGCTAATTAAGTGGCTTAACAGTAAAGAAATTCAGACTTGGAGAGTTTCAACTGGTGCGGTTTCTACAGCTAGCCGTGTTGATCTCGACACTTCTAAGTTAACTCTTGAGCCAATGCAGAAGATGGCCGGTGCTTTCGCAGGTCAGTATTCTTACTCAAATCCTGTTATTGACGCTGTGTTCGAAGGCCCTGTATACGAGCCTCTTAACTCAGGTCTTCAAGAAATTGGTCTTGGATCAAAGACTCCTGAGCAAGTTGCAGCTTCTGTACAAAAAGCTTTTGATGCATGGAAAGCAGCTAAGAAATAACTACTCTAGGAATATGTAATAAAACTCTTGCTGAGTTTTAACTTAAGGGGAATCCGTAAACCGGGTTCCCCTTTTTTTGTTGCATATTAACCATTTTTTTGCATTTATCTCTTGCATTCTACAAAAACTAAGGTATACTAATGTTAGTTGAAGTAAGAAACCAACATACGTATGGTTTTCTTCTACTGATTTATTTGTATGTCTCTTTAGAAGGAGGAGAATGGATGAAAATTTCAAGAAAGATTCTGTCTGTTGCCCTTGTTGCTGTATTGGCAACTTCGGTAGTATTTGCAGGTGGAAGTAAACAGGCCTCATCAGCAGATGAAGGCAAGGTAAAGTTAACTGTTCTGAACTATTTGGACATGACTTCTGCAAACAGTGCAGACGAACTTGTTACGGTATGGGAAGCTTTTGAAAAAGCTAATCCCGATATTCAAATTGAAAGAGAAGATCTTTTTAATGAACCATTTCATCAAAAGACCGAAGCATATGCTGCAGCTGGTAAACTACCTGATGTTGTTTATGCATGGCCTTCCGGACGCTCAACGACACTTCATACAAAGAAGCTGTTGAAAGATCTTAAACCTTTGTTAGAAAAAGATGGCATTGTAAAATCTTACAATCCTCTTGCCCTAGTACCTCAGGGTGGTGGATTTCTTGGTGAGCTTCCAAATGGACTAACCCAGACGCATGTTCTGTTTGTAAACAAAGCTGTTCTCGATGCTTGTGGTCTTAAACCTGCAAAAACATACGAAGAAATGAAAGCACAGGTTCCTGTTCTTAAAGCAAAGGGATACGAAACTATCCTTATGGCTAACGCAGAAACTTGGGTAATGCAGTCTTGCTTGTTCTCCGATATCGCTGGTCGATTTGGCGGAAAAGATTGGGACAAGGCAATTCTAGACGGAAAAGCAAAGTTTACCGATGCTGGTTTTGTAAACGCGCTTAAGTTTGTTCAGACTTTGTATAAAGACGGTGTTCTTTCACAGAATACTCTTGCAACAAACTATGGTGATGTTATTGGACAGTTTGCAACAAATAAAGGTGCCTATTATATCGATGGTGACTGGAGAGTAGGTGCATTTATCACAGATATATCAACAGGACAGGCGCTTATTCCTCCTGCAGTTCAGAGCAAAGACATTATGCTCACAGTATTCCCTGCTATTTCTGGAGCAAAAATTAACAATTCTACTTCAGTTATCGTTGGTACAGGCTGGGGTATGAGTTCTGCAATTCCTGCTGGTTCCGCAAAAGAAGTTGCAGCTTGGAAGCTAATTAAGTGGCTCGAAGGTAAAGAAATTCAGACTTGGAGAGTTGCAACTGGAGCTTCTGCAACACCAAGCCGCTCTGATATTGACACTGCAAGTCTAAAACTTGAGCCAATGCAACAAATGATGGGATCCTTTGGAACGCAGTATTCTGCATCTACCGTTGTTATTGACGGTGTGTTTGCTGGTCCTGTATACGAACCCCTTAATGCTGGACTTCAGGAAATTGGTCTTGGATCAAAGACTCCTGAGCAAGTTGCCGCTGCTGTGCAAAAAGCTTTTGAGGAATGGAAAGCTTCTAACTAAGATTAGTTGAAGTATTTTACGTAAATAAAAACCCTGCCAGGTTAATCCTGGCAGGGTTTTTTTATCTCTTCATAAAAGAGTTTATGCTAGAAGTTCCCTAATAGCATTACATAGAAAGAAAGGCGTCTATAATATCGGAAACTCCATTTTTTTCTATTTTAACAATGCTCATCTCCCGAATAGCGTTTTCGGTGGAGTCGGAGGCATGAGCTGTGTTTACCATAACGTTTGAGCCGAACTCGCGTCTAACTGTTCCCGCTGGTGCTTTTAGGGGGTCTGTCGGGCCAAGAACTTCCCGTATTTTTTCAACAGCATTTTCTCCTTCATAGACAAGAACCATACACATGCTTTTCCCTGGATCTTTTTGCTGGCAGGTTACGCAAGCGTCTGGGCGAATACCAGTCATAAAGCCAACAATTTGGAAAAATTGTTCACGGGCAAAAGCAGTGCCAAAAACTTCAGCTATTTTATTTTCTTCTTCTGGTAAAAGCTTTAGTGCAAATTTATGTTCCAAACTTTCAGTAGCGGTTTTACCCATGCGAGGCCCAAGTTTAGAAACAAGAGCCTCTTGCACTGGTCCATAAAATTCGAGAGCCTCCGCAACAGACATTTGAAATATTTTAGTTCCAATAATACGCAATCCGGTTCTGCTGAACATGTCTATTATTGTTCCAGGTCTTGAGCTTGGTACTACCCAGTTGTCAGGTTTAATAATAACCAAGGTGCGCTCAATTTTTTCTGGTTTTTTATATTCCATGTTTTCAACAAGATTTGGCTGGTTTGCTAAAAAGGATTTAAAAAGCTGAAGATTTTCAATGCAATGGGCATCGTTTATTGGCGTAATTACAACTGGTTCAAAATATTCAATTTTATCTGGCGATTGCTTGTCGTATACAATGTCGCCATAGGTGTCTCGGATTGTTTCACCTTTGGCAGAGTCAAGTTCTCCGCGTTCTGGAAATATTGGTCCAGCAATGGCTCTAATTTTTTCTGAAGCATTTTCACCTTTGAATAATAATAAAAGAACACGATGTTTTCTTCCATTGCTAGGGGTAAACGTTTTTAAAATATATTCTTTTTTTAATTGCGCAGTGTTATCCGTGGGGTCAGAAAAACGGGTTTCTGAGTCGGCGTAGGCTGTTGCAAATTCTTCAGTTGGTGCAATCATTTGTGCTCCAACTAGGTTAAGATCCAGCCGTAAAAGGAGACGTGAAAGTACACCGCCAGTTCTAGATCTTGCAATTGTGTAGGGCGTCAAAAGAATATAGGAAAGTTCGCAGCTCATTAAAATACCTCTAGCAATTCTCACCTATTTTTCAATTGACAGCAAGCAAAAAAAAGCCATCCGACTATAAAACTGGATGGCTTTTTGATTATTTAGACGTAATTGCTTTTAGAACTTTCTCTTTGTCAAGTTTTTTTGTACAGAAGAAAAAAGTGCGGGTAAAACATTCTTTCTATTATTTATAAAAATAAAAGAGAACAGGCAATGTGCAGGGTTAGTCTGTAGTTTTATATTTTAATTCGCTTTATAAATAAAGCTTGTTTTTAATCAAAAATCATGTATAATTATGTTGGTTGATTAAGGAAACCAACATAAGTTATTTTTCCTCTTTTTTTCCTTGACAGCTCTTGATGCTAGGTGTAAGATTAGTTTGTACATTGAACATACCAACTTAAAACTGTAGATAACATCATTTAAGAGAAAGGGCAACTTCATGCAGATCAATAATAGTTTTCAAAAAAATGCAAATATTTCCATGGTTGCTCAGTTGTTGTGGAAAACACCTGGACTTAGTCGGGTGGAAATAGCTCGGAATTTGGAATTATATAGGTCTACCGTTTCTAATATTATTAATACCTTGATTCAAAATGGTGTTGTGTATGAAGAAAGAGAAGGGGAATCTATGCCACAGGGTGGCAGAAAACCTATCTGTCTCGATCTAAATGGCCGTTTTGGATGTGTTGCAGGCATTGAAATGCAACCTGATGGGTACAGAGCTGTTATTATAGACGTTTTTGGAACTGTTTTATTTTCTTGTTTTGGAAATTTGCCCGAACTTCCTTTTATCGAAATTTTCGATTTTATAATGAAAGACCTTCTTGTTGAAGTTGAAAAAAATACCATTCCGTTGTTAGGAATTTGTCTTGGAATCCCAGGTATTGTTGACTCAAACCGTGGTGTTATTCTACTTTCTGATCCTTTCAATTTAGAAAATTATGATTTTGCTTCGCCTGTTTCTGCCCGGTACCGTCTTCCTGTGTTAGTAGAAAATGATGCTAATTGTCTTGCCTGGAAAGAACTTGCTACTAATCGTGGAGATAATCTTAACGACTTTATATGCCTAAATGCCGAATACCATAAGCGTGAATCTTTGCATGGAAGTAATGCTGGAATGGGCGTTGGTATAGGTCTGGCTATTGGCGGGCGTGTGTTTGCTGGAAGTAAATATGCTGCTGGTGAGTTTGTAAGTGGTTCTTGGCGGAAGGGAAGTATTGGACAAACTGGCTTACCATTAAAAGCTATGAGCGCTATAGATAAAGATGATACGGCTTTTTCAGACTGGGTGAATGATCTTTTTTCTAGTTTGGTCTCGGTTGTTTCCGTTTTTAATCCAGAAGCTTTTTTTGCTCATGGAGAACTTGCACGAAGGTCATCCTTTGTTCTTTCTATATTAGAAGAGCGTATTCCTCAATTCCAAGCAATTCTTGAAAAATCTAACAGTTCTTTAATATTTGGTGACGGCAGCGATGATCTAGTTGCAATAGGCGCAGCTCAAATGTTTTTTTTGGAGCTTTTTAGTGTTCCCGGATGTAATTCTAATTCTGTTTCTTCTCACATAGATTGGGATACTGTTTTTGAAATAGTTGCCCGCAAGCTGTAGAAGAGACTTTTTATTTTGTGCTGAACTGTGCTGTGAGCACGGATATTTTTATAAATGAGTGTTCATATGTCGAGCGCTCTTATTTTAGGGTGTTTATTTCAAGGAGGACGCCGTGAAAGACATTTCATCGAAAACCGAACAGCGCCTGTCGTATGTTGTGTTAGTATTACCTGCCGTATTATTTTATTTTTCAGTCATGGCATTTCCTACGATTTTTTCCGTAGTATTAAGTCTGACTAATTATAATGGAGGTAAAATTTTTGGAAATCCAGATATTGGATTTGCAGGATTTGTGAGTTATGTGAAAACTTTTAAGGACGAATATTTTTATCTTGCCTTAAAAAATAACATGTATATCGTCTTGGTTTCTGTTTTTGGTCAAATCCCCTTAGGATTTGCTCTTGCCTATATTCTCTCTCGAGGATTGGTGCGAGGATGCGATTTCTTCCAAAGTATGATTTACCTACCAAACGTTATTTCAACGGTTGTAATTGGTATTCTGTTTCAGAGTTTTTTCTTAAACTCAAACAGTGTGTACATGGAAATTGTGCGCATGTTCAAACCTGGCGCTGAATTTACTTTGAATCAAAATCCTATGATGCCGGTTCTTTTTGTAATTTTGTGGATGTACACCGGTATGTATGTAATTATCTTTTTGGCGAACCTTCAAAAAATTGATACTGCAATAATCGAGGCCACAAAAATAGATGGAGCAAATGAAATTCAGACTTTATGGCATGTAATTTTACCAGCTCTTTCTGGAGTCTTAGTTACAAGTGCTATTTTAGCTATATCTGGATCTCTTAAGTCGTTCGATCTTATTTATGTTATGACACAGGGTGGACCTGCTCGACGAACAAGTGTTCTCTCTCTCTATATGTACGACAAAGCTTTCCGTGGCGCTCCTGATTATCCGTTAGCAAATGCAATTTCTACAATCATGGTAACTATCAGTTTTATTTTGATAGCATTAACAAAAACGGCCGAAAAGCGGTTCGGTGGAAAGGAGTAAACCATGGCATCTGTAACAAGCATGACAAAGACATCTGTATTAACAAAAACAGTAATCTATTTAATTATGGGCGTTTTCACTCTTTTAGCTATATATCCTATTTTTTGGTTGATAATTCAATCGTTTAAGACAACTCAAGAATATTTACTAACAAGTAAACTTTCCTTTCCAACCAAATGGTTTACACAAAACTATGTACAGTCATGGAAGAGGGGAAACTTTGGAATATTAATGACAAACAGTGTTATTTATACATCAGTTACGGTTGTTAGTATTATTGTGTTTGGATTTATGGCAGGCTTTGCCTTTGCAAAGATTCCAAGTAAGGCCACTCCATTTCTTTCAAATAGCTTTATTATAGGTATTTTACTTACACTTCAATCCATAATGGTTCCTTTGTTTTTACTGGTAAATATGGTTGGCTTATACAATACACGCATTGGAATTTTAATCCCTTATATTGGAATTGGTTTACCAATGGGCGTTTACTTAAGTACTGAATATATCAGAAGTATTCCAGATGCTTTAATAGAGTCGGCTCGAATAGATGGTGCTAAATACTTAAAGATATTTTCTTCTATTATTGTACCAATGGCCACTCCCGTCGCCGTAACAGTTGCAATTATGACCGTTACCGGAACGTGGAACGAGTTTATGCTTATTAATATTTTAGCTTCAAGTGATAAGATTAAGTCTATTCCAGTTGGTATCGCTCGTTTCTCAGGAGCTCTTGCTTCGGACTATGGCAAGCAGTTTGCGGCCTTGGTTATTGGTTTAATTCCAATGCTTGTTTTCTATATAATATTTAGAAAGCAAATTACCAAAGGTGTTGCAGCTGGTGCTGTTAAGGGTTAAATCGAAAAAAAAAGAGAAAACTGTCCGGCATTTGCTGGGCAGTTTTTTTTTCTCTCATTGACAAATCGTAGGTTGGGTTGTATTATTGAGTATGTACAACCACTGTACAAACAAAGGGGCTAATAAATGAAAGATATTGATATAATTTTGAAAGAAATGACCTTGGAAGAAAAAGCGGGACAACTCGTAATGTCTAGCTTTGTTGACCGCTATGAGGTTCCAGCGGATATGGCGGCTTTATTAGAAGCAGGAGCCGTAGGGTCTGTTTTATATTTTTCTGGTTGTAACATTATTGATCCAAAAAGGCTTAGGGATTTAACAGAAAAAGTTCAGGAAAAAGCGCGAAAAAATAGATTCGGAATACC
>DATFIA010000159.1:0-4927 GCA_035270545.1 Treponemataceae bacterium | reverse complement strand
CGAAGCGCACTCAGCGCCTTCATAAAAATAGGTATTCCTGCAACGAATGAAGACACAACCATAACAGCAACAGTCACTGCCGCATAACCAAAAAATTGCTTAAGTACAAAAGAAAGCGTCACCAAAACAGCAGAAATAATAATCCGCTGTCCCGGCTTTAAAAGGCGTCCAACTTTCAGCGCCATAGCGGCCTCACTTTACTCCTAAAACTTGATACCCAAGTGTTGTAATTTTTTCCTTGATAGCATCTGAGCTTAACTGGCTCTCGTCAAACGAAACCTTAACTCTCGACGAATTAAACAGCACCTCAGATTCCGTAATTCCCGCAGTTTTTTTCAACATTCCATCAATTTTCGCCACACAACTAGGGCAAGACATAGTCTCTAACTGATACATTTTTGTTGCCATAATACACTCCTTAAATCAATTTCTTACCTTAAGTATACTCAAATATTCATTGTAAACTTTGACTTACATCAAATTTCATACGATTTTATGAGATTTTTACGGTTTTTAAGAATTAAAACTGAGGCAGAACAATTAGGACCGCGTACGTTCCTATGGAGTACCGCATTAGCGCTACTCCAAAACACAAGGGGAGAAAAGGCACAGGCCGGAGCCCCCGGCGAGAAAGCGATAGGAGAGAAGTAAATATTCCTTTTTCTTGACTGCTCAACAAAAAGGCAACACCCGCTCAGAATTCTTAGCCTCAGCCGCATTAGAATATATGTCGAATCCATAGTAACTCATGAATCTCACCAGCCCAGATTATTGCTTCAAAGTTATTAGAATCTCCCTATCTCCCGCGGTTTTAGTGTTCTAGCAAAAGATTGATTACACTTGAAGCAGAAGTCAATAATCATATCTTGGAGGATTCAATGAAAAAGTTTTTGTGTGTATTACTCTTAGTCCTGGGTACAACTGTCGCCTTTGCGCTTGAAGTAGAAGCCTCGATCGTAATCAGTAATGTTCAACCTAAAACAGGCACACTCTTTGTAGTAATCTACAATTCAGCGGAATCCATGAAAAAAAAACAGTCATTTAAAACCCTTAAGCTAGAAACAAAGAGTGAAACTATTACCGCAAATGTAACACTACCAGCCGGAGAGTATTTTCTTAGTGCGTACCAAGATATAAATAATAACGGGAAATTTGACACAAACTTCTTAGGCTTTCCAAAAGAGCCAATCGGCATAGCTAACTTTTCGGGAAAAACCATGCCTGGCGGATTTGACAAACACAAAGTCTTTATAAACGCCGAAAACCTCGAAGTTCTCATAGCCATGATTACAATATAAAAAAGATAGTAAAACTAAAAAAGGCCGCATTGTTGCGGCCTTTTTTACAAAGAATAGAAACCTTATTTAATAGCTTCGTTAAGCCATTCAATAAATTGTACATTATTTTGCTTCGAAATAACATCATATTGTTCAAGGAAGAAGGCTTCATCTTCTTTTCGCTGATCCGGAGTATAACCCTTAAGTGGATACTGATTGTCCGAAATTGTCTGAATTGTTTTATTCCACAAAACCTGATTTCCTGTTGAAGGCCTTACTATATAATAGTTAGTAACCACAGCTACAGCAAAAAAAGACTCTTTTTTGTGAATAAGTTGATCTGGAATTAAAGCATAATTCTTAGTATATACATATGGTTTTTCTACCACAATAATTCCTAGGTCTGCACCCAGTTCTTCCAATGTTTTTTTATACAAATCAACCAATTTGCCCCCTGCAGGAACACGGTTTGCTACAGATGCATTAGAGTTGTCCATCCAGTTATCAAACTCATAGGTAACGGTATAGCCTTTTGCAACATTAACGTTTGAAAGTTCCGAAGTGGGATCGCCTTTAATTTTTTTGTAGGCTACAGAATTCAAAACAGCAGATTTAGGAACCATCGTAAATGCACTTTCTTTCATTGCTGCAAGAAAATTACTGTCATAGGTATTAACGCGCCCCTCTACAGGGAATCTAACACCACGATCGTCAACAATTTCTAACTTGAGCTCAAAAAGAGGTGACTTTATCGCATTATCAAGAAGACGATCATCTAGGCCTTTACTTGTATTATAGCCAAGAACAGCTATTGTTTTAGCTTCTCTTAATTCTTCAAATTCACTTGCAAGAACTTCTCTTGGGGTACCCATCGAAGCACATGAAGTAAGTGCACCCACTAATCCTACAAATAATAAAAATTGCCAAATAGTCTTTTTCATACTAACTCCTTCCTCTATAAATTATGTACCCCTAACCTTAAATTAAACTTAAATATTAAATAAAAAGAAGCACTAAAATGATTTGTTGAAAAAGGACTAAGGGGTGGCGGAGTAGGAATAAAAAAAGTCTCTAGTTCCGATTTTTTATTCCTACGGAGACAGGGGAAACTGCGTCTGAAATACAGAAAAAAAACGTGTTTAGCTAAAACGAAAAAGTAGGAGTGGCCCCTCCAAAAACAAAAGCAGATATCCTATAAGTACCACTAATTTTAGTACTGGATATACTGCATTCTGATTTTCTTTAATTATTCTTGGACAATTCCACGATAACCCACTTAGCACTCTCGCGATTTTTATAAATCACTTTCTCCTTTTTTCAAAAAAAACGATTATACTAAAGACATGTTTTAAGGAGCTTTTTTCAAAGCTTAATGTGTTTCATATATAGAAGTCAGTATAAATATTGGGAGTTTTTTATGAAAAAGTTTTTATGTGTATTAGCTCTCGCCTTGTGTACTATGGCTGTTTTTGCAGCTGAGGTAGAAGCCTCGATTGTATTAACCAAGGTAGAACCAAAAAAAGGAAGTCTCTTTGTAGCAATTTATGACTCTTCTGAGTCTATGAAAAAAAACAAACCAGTTGCATCTTTCAAAGTAGAAACAAGTGGAGAAACGGTGACAGTCGCAGTTACTCTTCCTATTGGAGAATACTATGTGAGTGCATACCAAGATATAAATAATAACGGCAAACTCGACACCAATTTTATTGGTATACCAAAAGAACCTGTTGGAATAGCCAATTATTCAGGCTCTGGAATACCCGGTGGGTTTGACAAACACAAAGTGCTCATAAACACTCCAAACCAGATAGTCACTGTTGTAATGAATAAAATATAAAAAAAAGAGAAATATCTATTGAGACTTCTACTATTTTTCTATGGTAGAAGTTTCTTTTGTTACGGCATTGTCGCTTGTTTCGTCGGTAATTTTTTCGACCGCTTCGTCGCGCGTTCTGTTTGAATGAATTTTTCGCCAGCCCATCCAGCACCCAATAAGGGTAACTATGGTTACATTACCAACGGTTCGAATAGTGTCATCATTGCCTATACCCATTTTAGTAGTAACTAATCCAAAAAGAATCATTACAAGAGCACTTAGAACCACTCCGATAATCAAAAGTATTTCTATGAGCTTTGCATTTTTTTCGGTCACCTAGACACCTCTCGTTAAAAATTTTTATAAAATGCTTTTATACAAAGCACTAATCTATATTTTGTTCGAATTTTTTATATATCTGTTTGTTTTCTATTTTGTCTATAGATTGTATAGAAAGATCCCTAATTGAACTTACTATTAAATCGGCTTTACTTACATCTTGTTTTGCAGAATCCACATGAGCGTAGCCTATACATTTCATGCTGGCTCTTTTAGCAGCAATTACTCCATTTTTTGAATCTTCTATAACCACACAATCCTCTGGCTCAACGCCAAGTATTTCTGCGGTTTTTAGAAAAATATCCGGCTCTGGTTTACCGTTTCTTACATCTTCTCCAGATACAATGAGAGAAAAATATTTTTCTAACCGAATTTTTTTTAAGACAGTTTTTATAAAGATTGTTGGAGAAGAAGAGGCTACCGCAATGGGTATACTTTGGCTATAAAGTTCCTGTAAAAGTTCTTTTATTCCATCTATCGCGGTTAAAGAACTTTTTTTTAATAATTTCATTTTTGTTGATAATTGCATATTAAGAATCTCTTTGAGATCTTTTTCAATATCAAACTCAAGTATAAGTTCTTTCCACATGGCAGAATCTGAGACGCCAACATATTTATCGAGATACCCTTCTGGTAATTCTATATTCAATTTTTGAAAAGCTTGGCTGTCTGCTAAAACATGTAAGGGTTCACTGTCTATTAGAACTCCGTCCATGTCAAAAATAATTGCTTTCATGCGTGTGTCCTCTTTTGTTAGTGTATCTTCCTGTAATTTTACACAAATCGCAAGGGCTATAGAAGGTCACAAGGAAGTTTCTTCGCACCAGGGATTGAAGGGGCACTGAGGTTGCCCCAGAAAACCGGGGCCCAAACGTCACGTTTTGATTACTTACACAGTATACGTTGTGGACGCTGTATCCCCTCCACGGCCTGTCCAGTTGGTGTGATGATAGGTTCCACTTGGGTCATCGATTCTTTGATACGAGTGAGCACCAAAATAATCGCGCTGAGCCTGAAGCAGGTTAGCCGGAAGACTCTCTGTTTGGTAACCGTCGAAATACGAAAGAGCCGCACCAAGAGTTGGAACGGGAATTCCACTTAGTGCAGCCGTGCTTATAACCATTCGCCAGCCTTTTTCTCCGGCTTCAAGTTTATTCTTAAAGAAGGGAGAAATCATGAGGTTTTTCAGTTTTGGATCTGCATCAAAGGCGTCTTTAATTTTTCCTAAGAAAGCGGAGCGAATAATACAACCACCGCGCCACATGAGGGCAATTTCTCCATAATGAAGATCCCAGCCGTACTCTTCTGCTGCTGCTTGCATAAGGGCAAAACCCTGTGCATAACTCACGATTTTTGCTGCGAGTAAGGCATCTTTAAGAGCTGCAATAAAGGCTTTTCTATCGCCAGTAAAGGAAGGCCTGTTACGGGTGAATATTTTAGATGCGGCAACACGTTCTTCTTTTTGAGCTGAAAGACAGCGAGCAAAGACAGATTC
>DATFIA010000158.1:0-4489 GCA_035270545.1 Treponemataceae bacterium | reverse complement strand
TGCTACCCCTTCCTCTTTTGATACGGTTTGGAATGAATACACAAACCAGATGAAGATGGACGGAATAGAAAAGTACGAAGCCTATATGGAAGATCAGGTAGCTCAACGTGTTAAAGCGTGGAGCGTTAAAAAGTAATAAAGTTTCAAAGCCCGTGCAGGATTTCTCCTCTCTGCACGGGCTTTTTTTCTCGCTTCTCTTAGTTATCGCATAATTCACGGAGGTTTCATGAAAGAGTCTACCCTCATACCAAAAAAGTACACAAAACTAATAGAGACAGTGATCAATCAACGGCAACTCCTTGTTATGTCTGTTCCCGTTATTTTGTATGTACTTCTATTCTACTATGTTCCCCTGTGGGGTTGGACAATGGCGTTCCAAAACTTCAAACCTGCAAAAAGCTTTTTTATGCAAGAGTGGGTCGGATTAAAGTGGTTCAAATTTCTCTTTTCAGATCCAGTATTTATAAGAACTGTGCGAAACACACTCATGATGAGCGTAATTAACACTAGTCTCGGTTTTATTTCCGCAATAGCCTTTGCTCTTTTGCTCAACGAAATAAGAGCTGTTCCCTTTAAGCGTTTTACCCAAACAATCTCCTATCTTCCCCATTTTCTTTCTTGGGTAATAGTTACCGGGCTTGTTTCAACCATGCTTTCGGTCGAGGACGGAGCAATAAATAATGTCCTCGTTTATCTTCGCATAATTAAAGAGCCAATACTCTGGCTTTCCGAAGCAAAATATTTTTGGGGCATTATAGGGGCAACATATGTATGGAAGGAGTTAGGATGGAACACTATTATCTACCTCGCTTCTATGTCGGGTATAGACCCAACATTATATGAAGCTGCCGAAATAGATGGATGCGGACGGTGGAGAAAAATGTTCTACATTACCCTCCCTGGTATTAAGCCGACCATAATCATTTTGTTAATTATGAGTGTTGGTCGAATACTCGACGCCGGTTTTGAAATGCAGTATTTGCTACGAAACGGACTTGTCCAAGATGTATCGGATACTATCGATATTTATGTACTTATATTCGGTTTGCAAAGATCAAATTTTTCACTAGCTACTGCAGCTGGATTCTTTAAAAATCTGGTTAATATCACCTTAATATTCGTAGCCAATGAAATTGCAAAACGCGCAGGGGAGGAACGCCTAATATGAAAGAATTCAAAGACGATCGAGAAGGATTCATTTTCAACTCACTCAATGTTGCTTTTATGATTATTTTTTCGGCAATCATGCTATATCCATTCTGGAATACAATCGCAGTATCCTTCAACGAGGCTATCGACACGGTGAGAGGAGGAATTACCCTGTATCCTCGAAAATTCACCCTCCAAAATTACAAAATTCTATTCAAAAATAGTTCCATTTTTAATGCATTTATGGTTTCTGTAGCGCGTACGTTAATAAATGTAGTTACAAATGTTCTGTTTACTTCAATGATTGCGTATGTACTGTCGAGACCGAAATTTATATTAAAAAAACCATTTACCCTTATTTTGGTTTTGTCCATGTATGTTAATGCTGGACTCATACCGACATATTTCCTTATTAAGGAATTGCACTTACTCAATACATTCTGGGTTTATGTAGTTCCAGGTATGATCAGCGCATTCAACTTTTTGATACTCAGAACTTTTTTACGCACAATACCAGAAAGCCTGATTGAGTCAGTCAAGATGGACGGAGGCGGCGATTACACAATTTTCTTCCGTATTATTCTTCCGCTCAGCAAGCCTGCCCTCGCTACTATTGCCCTTTTTGTCGCGGTCGGTGCTTGGAACTCTTGGTTCGACACGCTAATCTATGCGTCGGGAAGAGTTAATCTCCATACTCTGCAATATAAGCTTATGGAATATCTGCAGTCGAGTCAGGCGCAGTCTCGCGGGTCGGGTGAAATTGGAGCAATGGCCATGTCAAAGGCGTCTAATATGGTTACGCCAGTTAGTATGCGAGCAGCAATCACAGTTGTCGCAGCGGCTCCTATTATTTTGGTGTATCCGTTTATGCAGCGCTATTTTGTTCTTGGTATGAACTTAGGCGGTGTAAAAGAATAAGGGTTCTGTTATCAACCCTTATTCTCCCTCTCGAGGGGCTCGAGAATCCGACTTGCTCCTGACCATTGCCCGTTGTGCCTCAATATTACATATTTATTGTATAAAAATGCATTGTTTATACATCGTACTATTTAATGTTTTGCAGGAAATCACGTATAATGGAGCTGAACATTTTAAATACTGAATACTGAGGTTAACATGAAAGAAGAAAACTACAATCCCTATGTAACAGCTCAAACGCAATTTGACAATGTAGCAGATCAAATTGGTTTGGATCAGTCAGCTCGCGCACTTCTGCGCCAGCCTAGCCGTGAGTTTCATTTTACTATTCCGGTTAAAATGGATGATGGAACAACTAAGGTTTTTAATGGCTATAGGATTCAACATAATGAGGCACGAGGCCCCGCAAAGGGCGGAATCCGTTTTCATCCCCAAGAAACAATTGATACAATTCGGGCGCTCTCTTTATGGATGACTTGGAAATGTGCTGTTGTAGATATTCCTTTAGGCGGCGGTAAAGGTGGTGTTATTTGTGACCCACGCACTATGTCTCAAGGTGAGCAAGAAAGGCTATGCCGTGGCTATATTCGCCAGATTGCACGAAATATTGGCCCAGTCCAAGATGTTCCAGCTCCTGATGTTATGACTAATGGTCAGCACATGCTTTGGATGCTCGACGAATACGAAACTATTCTTGGAGGTCATTTCCCCGGAGCAATTACGGGAAAACCTGTTGGAATGGGTGGATCTCTTGGTAGAAAAGAAGCGACTGGTTACGGTGTTGTGTATACGTTACGGGAAGCTCTTAAAACATTAAATATTGATATTGCGAAGACGACAGCAAGTATTCAAGGTTTTGGTAACGTTGCAGAATATGCAGCTCGCCTTTACTCTGATATGGGTGGAAAAGTTGTTGCCCTTGCAAGCTGGGATGAAACCGATAAAAAATCCTATATGTTCCGAAAGGCTGATGGTCTCGATATAGAAAAAATGGCTTCAATTAAAGATAGCTATGGAACTATCGACAAACAAAAGGCCAAAGATTTAGGCTGTGAAGTTTTAGACGGCGCTGAGTGGATTGCACAAGATGTGGATATTCTTCTCCCTTGCGCTTTGGAAAACCAAGTGACTCCGGTAACTTTTGCTAAAGTAAGTAACAAGGTAAAGGTGCTTTGTGAAGGTGCAAATGGACCTACAACTCCAGATTGTGACCCTTTAATTAAGGCAAAAAATATTTACCTCGTTCCAGATTTCCTTTGTAATGCCGGTGGCGTTACCTGCAGTTATTTTGAACAAGTTCAGTGTAATATGAACTATTTCTGGTCAAAAGAAGAAGTTCTCGAAAAACTGGACTTTAAGATGACTACCGCTTTCACTGCAGTTCATAATCTTGCTAAGGAAAAAAGCTTATATATGCGCGATGCGGCCTATGTAATTGCCATTAACCGAGTTGCAGAAGCTGCAAAGCTTCGCGGCTGGTACTAAAGCCTGTTTTGCGGTGGCCGGTTTTGGCCACCGTAAAAACAAGCACGCTCGTTTGGCGTCTGGTTCGCTCGTTGGCGTCTGGTTCGCTCGTTGGCGTCTGGTTCGCTCGTTGGGCGTCTGGCACGCTCGTTGGCGTCTAGCACGTCGGGTGGCGTTTTGCGGCTGGTTCGCTATTCTCTATCATTTCATTAAAATAAAAACTTAATCCTTTTGAAATTCTGCAATATAGTCTAAAATTATACCTAGCAGTATGTGGGGTAAAAAATGAACCGATATAAAAACATTTCAAAAGAAATCCTTGTAGAGCGAGCTAGAGAATTAGAATGTTTTTATTTAGTAGAAGAAGCGCTCTCAAACTTAACGCCCGTAGCCGACACCTTATCTACGACATTTACAGAAATTTCGAAAATTTTACCCTCAGGATTTAGAAATCCAGAAGCCTGCACCACAGAAATTACCTTTGACGGAAAAACCCGAGGGAAACTTACGGTTATATATCCGGAAAATACCTTCCCTAGAAATGAAAGTGCTTTTCTACCTCAAGAAATAAAAATGACCCATGCAATTGTTGCAAGAATTGCAGAAAGTATTTCTAGGCAAAATCTTCAACAGCCTGGAAATTCCCGCAGAGATTGGGAAGCAATAATTACGCTTCTTCAAAAAACAGATCATGAAATGTTATTATATGTCTGCGAAAAAATGTTCACTCTTCTTGCTAAAACAAAACCAGAATCTCTCACAGGTATTTATTGCGAAATGCGTGCCCCTTTATATGAAAATATTGGAGAAATGAATTTTCCACTTGAAAGCCTCCCCGTTTTAGATACAGTTTCCTTTTCTCAAACACTTTTTGAAACAGCTGCAACCAGCTTTGACGACGCGCAAATCTACGAACATCTTAACTTATGGATTTATCAAGGGAAAACCTATAATCTTA
>DATFIA010000157.1:0-22642 GCA_035270545.1 Treponemataceae bacterium | reverse complement strand
GCCGGATATCGAAATTGATACCAAATTCCCGATAATAGAAATTTCTTCTCCCTATATCGTATTTTCTCCAAATGGAGATGGAAATCGCGATAAATTAACTATTAATCAGATTTCTTCGAACGAAGAACAATGGCGTGGCTCAATGGTTGGAAAAGATAAATCCATTGTAAGAACATGGGCTTGGAATGGCAAAGCCGATAATTTTATATGGGAAGCTACTGATGATTCAGGAAACGCAGTTAAAGACGGAGAATATGCGTATGTTGTTACAGCAGAAGATAAAGCCGGAAACAAAACAACGCAGCAACTCTCTGGAATAATTGTAGATTCTAAAATACCTAAAGCCTATATAACGGCTGAGCACACTTCATTTTCTCCAAATGGTGATGGAATAAAGGACAGTCAAAAACTTTCCATTGTAACGAGCATAACAGAGGGTCTCGAATCTTGGTCAGTATCTATCAAACCAGAAGGTTCTTTGACAGCTGTTAAGACATGGAGTTCTGCAGAAACAAAGGTTCTTCCCGCTATAATTAATTGGGATGGAACTGACAAAAGCGGAAAAACACTCCTTGGCAAGTACAGTGCAGAATTAAAACTCTCCTATATTAAAGGTGATGAAGTTAGCGCAGCTACTCCTTCATTTTTAATAAATGCGATAGCTCCTGTACTAGGAGTTCGTCTAGCCCCTCGCTACTTCAGCCCAGATAATGACGGCATAGAAGATGAGCTCTATATCAGCTTATCCGCTGAATCTGTTTCATCTTTCACTGACTGGTCATTTGAAATACGTGAACCCGCCGGGACAGCTGGAAATATATTCTGGAAAACTGGGGGAACAGCAAAGATAACAGAACGCATAATTTGGGACGGTCGCTCTCTTAAAGGAGAGCTCGTACAAGCAGCGACTGATTATCCGTTTACCTTTACGGTAAAAGATGATGTAGGAATGGTGAGTGTTGTTCGCGGCTATATCCCTGTAGACGTTATGGTTATACGCGACGGCGATAAACTCAAAATTGCTGTACCTTCAATTATCTTCCGTGAAAATGCTGCTGACTTTAATGGTCTTGCAAGTGAAGTAGTAGACAAAAACACACAAGTTCTCAAACGAATCGCAGAGATTCTTAACAAGTTCAAAGACTATAAAGTACAAGTCGAAGGACATGCTAACAACGTAACGGGAACTCAAAAAGAAGAAGAGGCCGAGCTTATTCCTCTGTCCCTATCTCGAGCCGATGCAGTTCGTAAGTTCTTAATTGACAATGGAGTCGATAATGCCCGCCTTTCCTCAATTGGAATGGGTGGAACACGACCTGTTGCACAAAGAAGCGACCGCGAAAACTGGTGGAAAAACAGACGTGTAGAGTTTATTCTTATAAAATAAGAGTACTGCTCCTCGTGTTCTAATGTAAAAATTAAAAATGCCGTCCGGATTAAAACCCGGACGGCATTTTTTTTATCTTTTATTCAAATGCTTGAGGTCATTGCAAAAGTCGGGTAATTTAAAATTTATTTTCTATAAATGAAAGATATTCGTCAAAAGGAAGGCTCTTGCTAAAAAGCCAGCCTTGTATATAATCACAGCCTTTATTTTTGAGATAGTCCGCCTGACTCGTAGTTTCTACACCTTCTGCTGTAATATCGAGATGCAAGGAATGTGCCATAGAAATAATTGCATCTACTACCGGGTTTGGGGTTCCCAAAGGATCTGTTACCAAGGAAGCAATAAAACTCTGATCGATTTTTAAGTTATTAACCTTAAGACGGTGCAAATAACTCAAACTTGAATACCCTGTACCAAAATCGTCTATTGCCAAACCAAAACCTAACTCCATTAAATGGAGAAGATTCATCTTTATCCAAGGGCTATCGTCGACTAAAATTCCCTCAGTTATTTCAAACTCGAAAGATGAAGGCTCAAAATTACTCGCACTAGTTTCTCTGACTATAAAGGGAATCAAATCTTCATCTCTCAAATCATGAACTGAAAGGTTTATGGCATGCACTAAAGTGCGATTGGGATCTCTTTTTCTATACTCATCACTTCTAAGGTATAAAAATGTGGTCTTAATAATCCAACGAGTCAAATTTCGAACCAATCCGCTTTCTTCTGCAAGGGGAATAAACTCAGAAGGAGAAATAGAGCCAAGATCTGGATGAGTCCAACGCAATAATACTTCTGCCCCGGAACACAGTCCTGTTTCGAGATTCATTTTTGGCTGAAAATGCAGGCTCATCTCAGAGTCGAAATCTGCCCGTAATAGTGATTCTGTTAAATGGTACTGATATCTTTCTTTTTGTAGGTCTTCAACCTTGAAAAAAAGAAGTTCACTTGGAAGATACGTTCCCTTATCTTGCAATGACATAATATTGCTCACCAGTTCATCTGCATCTGCTCCATCTTCTGGATACCGAGTGATCATTAGATTGCAAAGAATAGAAACAGACCTTTCACAGCATTCAATAGGAGCTGAGAGATTTTTAAGCAGATCTCGACACAGAGGTTCAACTTCAAGAAAGTCATCGGTATTTAAAATCGTAAAGAAAAGGGTGTCGCTCCACCGTCCATGAAAAGCTTCCTTTTCATGAACCTTAGTAAGACGTAGCGCAAATTCTTTAATAATTAAATCTGTTTTTTGTGCACCGAGCATAGCATTGAGACGGTGCTCATTTAAAATACGCACGCCTATTACAGACAAACTTTCTTGCTTTTTTTCTGCTCTCGAAATTCTAGAACGAAGATAATCGTCCGTTTTCCACCGTCCAGAAATACCTGTTTCAGGGTCGATTAAAACGAGACGAGAAAGATGGCGTACCAAAGAATCGATACCAGCATTCACTACAAAACTAAGAGCGACAGCGATTAACATGACAAGAATAACGCGGGGAACAATAGAAGGATCACTATAAAAAGATGTTTCGGGAATTTTTCCTAGCAGAATGCGCAATGTAAAGCCGAAGAAAAAAAGCAATTCCAAAAAAAGCGCTTTACGCGCGCCAAATAAAAAATAGATGGCCGGAAAAGCAGGCAAAATATAAAAAACACCTAACCCGGCCTCTCCGCCACCCGCTATTATTATATCTGCCATTAAAATTAAAATGGCAGAAAACACCAGGTAAAGACTGATAGAAAAGTTCCGAAATATCCAAAATAAAATGATAGAGAGATACACTAAGACAGAAAACGAAGATTGAAGAATAACAGATAATGGATGCCCTTGATGCGCAACCAATGCGATATTAAAGGTTCCACCAATAAGAGTTACCAGACCAATTACATATAAACTTATTAATCTTCTTCTCTCAAGGAAAGGAACCATTCCGGACCCAGACTCAATTGAGAAAAGAAAAGAACCTACTTGTTGCTTTAATGTTCTCGGCATAAGATAAGCATAAGTAAAAAAGAATCTAAATGCAATTACTTCCGAGCTACAAGTACCATAGTTCGCGCTTTTTCATTATAGGGAGAAAAATCAAAATCGCCATAAATCTCTACTGAACTAAAGCCAGAAAGAATCATAAGCCGTTTTAGCTCAATAGCGGAATATAAACGTTGAACGAAAACATGGTCAATTTTACTGCCATTTTCATCAATTAGCATCCACCTTGACCTCAATCCTTCCCAAGCTCCTACAACTGAAAACTCAGTTAGAACCGTAAAACCGCCTCTTTCGAACCATTCACCTTCTGTAAAGTCTCGAACAGCAATTTCTCGCCCCGTCATTTCCAAAATAAACCAGCCGCCAAGACGCACAGAAGCTGCAATGTTTTTTAAAATCTGAAAATCTTCTTCCATGGTATCGCAATAGCCAAAACTCGTATATAAATTTACTGCAACATCAAAAAATTCAGGGCGAACAAAGGTCCGCAAGTCTGCCTGCTCTAGATCAAGCTCAACACCCTCACTCTGGGCAGATTCTTGGGCCGCGTTTAAAAAAGGTCGAATAAGATCTACCCCGGTAACACGGGCTCCCCGGGTTGCAAGCTCTACAGCGATACGTCCAGGCCCACAGCCGGCATCAAGAATGAGGGGGCCACTTCCCTTCTTTCCGTCTAAAGGAGCCCCAACAATACGTAAAACACCCTCAGCCACTGTCGGTGCCTCTGCCCATCTTTGGGCATCAAAAAGCACCGGAGAATACTGAGCCCAAAACGATTCATTTTCAAACCAGTCAGTTTTTTTATTGGACATAGCTCACTCCTTCCATCATGATACACCACAATGCTTACCCTTGCCAGAGGATGCCTTTATGGTTACACTTATTAGAAAGATGCTAGATTTCTCTTAATCTTGCCATCATCTTGTTTACATTATTAATTAACATATTTTCAGGAGTTTTTTATGGTTATTCTCACTCTTAATTGTGGTAGCTCATCGGCTAAATATCAGGTATTTGACTGGGACGCTCAAGATGTTATTGCTTCTGGTGTTGTAGAACGTGTTACCCAAGAAGGGAGTTCTATTACTCATATAGCAAAAGACAAACCTGAGTATAAAATGAGTCATGAATGTCCGAATCACACAATTGCTGTAGAATTAATTATTCGAACTCTTACAGACCCTGAGGTCGGTGTTATCTCCGACATGAATGTTATTAAGGCTGTTGGACACCGTGTATTGCATGGTGGAAACAAATTTATTAAATCCGTCATTGTTACTCCAGAAATTATTGAAACCTTCCGTGAAGTTCAAGACCTCGGACCTTTACATAATCCTGCAAATATAATGGGAATAGAGGCAGCTCAAAAAGTTCTACCTAATGTGCCCCACTGTGCGGTAATGGATACCGCTTGGCACCAAACTATGCCCGACACCAGTTTTATGTATGCCGTTCCCTATGAATGGTACGAAAAATATGATGTTCGTCGCTACGGTTTCCACGGAACAAGTTTTCTTTTTACAGCAAAAAGAGCTTCCGTTATTCTTGGCAAAAAACCAGCCGACACCAATGTTATTATTGCACACATTGGAAATGGCGCTTCTATGTGCTGTGTGAAAAATGGACAGTGCTTCGACACCTCAATGGGTATTACGCCTCTTGAAGGTCTTGTTATGGGAACTCGTTCAGGAGATTGTGACCCAGCACTTGCGTTTTATATGATGCGAAAAGCAAACATGACTGTTGAAGAAATTGACACTGCATTAAATAAAAAATCTGGGCTCTTAGGTCTCAGTGGAAAATATGTTGACCGCCGAGATATTAGCAAAGCAATGGAAGCAGGTGATACACGCGCCGCCCTTGCCTTCAATATCGAAACCTACAGACTGCGAAAGTACATTGGTTCCTACATCGCAGCTATGGGGAGCACCCCAGATGCTCTTATTTTCACCGCTGGAGTTGGAGAATTTCACTCTGGTGTTCGAGCAGCAGTATGCAAGGGCCTTGAACATGTGGGTATCAAAATGGATCCTATTAAAAATGAACTTGCTCGTACTCGAAATGCCGAAACCTGTATCAGTACAGATGACTCTCCTATAAAAATATTTGTTATTCCAACAGATGAAGAACTTGTTATGACCGAAGATTCCTATGCCTTAATGAAAGGGAGCTACGACGTCCATACCAAGTTTACCTACTCTTTTCAGTCTCCCGACTATGTAAACAAAAGTAAAATAGAAGGTCTAAAACGAGATATTGAAAAAAATCCAGAACTGGAAAATATTATCGTAAAAATTCCAGGTAAAAAGTAGCAAGTACACTCGACAGGAGCCCTAGATGAAGATACTGGGAATTGGAAACGCATTACTCGATATTTTCTGGTTTTCAGACGAAGAATCTGCTTTATGTTTAGGCTTACACCCGAACAGCTCAATTCACATAAGCCCTGAGCGCTTAGATGAATTACTCATCGCAGTTTCTACCCCCATCCATGTTTCCGGCGGCTCTGCAGCTAATGCCCTCAAAGCTGCATCCGCCTTGGGTGCCACCTGCCGGTTTATTGGCTGTACAGGAACAGAAGACAGAGAACATGACAAGGCTGCAAAGCTTTTCCGCTCCGATCTAGATCTTGCCAACGTGAGTAATTTTACTGAATCTAGGAACGGGCCTACAGGCCGCTGTCTTATAGTACATATGCCCGGAGAACTCAAAGCTATTGCTTGTGCCCCTGGAGTAGCACCTACTCTTCGAGCAGATCAATTAGACACAGTTTTTTTTAATGAAATAGACTGTGTCCTCCTCGACGGTCAAACCCTAAGGAATGAAGCTGTTACAGCTCGCATAGTTGCTCTTTGTCGCGAAAAAAACATTACGCTAGCACTAGACGTTGCTTCTACAGAAATTGCCCGCACTCATTGCGAAATCATTTACTCTATTATTTTGAATTCTGGATCTATTGTCTTTATGAATTCAGATGAAGCGAAAACCTTTACAATTGCAATTCTAAAAAAACATCCAGAGATTGCTGAGAAACTCTCAATTTCGTCTTCAGAATCCCGTCAAAATGCAAAAACCATAGTTGATACACTTTTTTCCTCTCTTACTAGTACAGCCAAACCGCTTCCCTGCATTGTTGAAAAAATGGGAGATCAAGGGGCTCGAGCTTGGGCAGCTGGAAATAAATGCCATGCTTCAACCACACCAATACTTTTCCCAATAGACGACACTGCAGCAGGAGACACCTTTGCTGGAGCCTGGCTTTGTTCATTTGGCCAAGGAATGGCCTTAGAAGAAGCGCTAGATTTTTCAAACAGAGTTGCTGCAACAGCGCTATCTGTACCGGGAAGTCGTCTCGACAAAGATGCATTCATAGCATTAAAAAACGAACTTGAATACAAACAACATATACGGTCGTTTTAGTCTTTCAAAAAAGTCACAAATAACCCTATAATGTAACAATATGAAACAAGTTTTATTAATTGATGACTCTTCCGTTTTTCGTGAGTTTATTAAGGAAAAATTAACTTCACGCAATATTACGGTCGAAATTGGTGTTGGTTATCTGGATAGTCTGGCAAAAATGCGCTCACAAATGCCGGACCTCGTCATTTTAGATTTTAACCAAAACCGAAGCTTCATTTTTGATTTACTTGAAGGTAAAAAAGCCGATCCAAACGCCAAAGATATTCCAATTATTCTTCTAGCCCAAAAGCTGTCAAAAGAAGAACTTACTCGCCTTGCTAGTTTTGGAATTAAAACCGTTATTCCAAAGCCATTAAAAATTGATCAGCTTTTTTCTTCTATTACCAAAGTTTTAAAAATAGATTTTGACATTGATACAACAGCATGTATTCTCGAAGCTAGGGTAAACGATAATATAATTTTCATAGAAATAGCCCAGGGCTTAAATCGTGAAAAAATTGACCTTTTAAAATATAAAATAGAAGAATTAATAAATTTATATAACTTATCTTATCCTAAAATTCTTATAATGATGACAGATATGGCCTTATCATTTGTAGACGGGCCGAATCTCGAACTTCTCATGCATAGTGTTATGAAAGATGCACGGGTTAAAAATAAAAATATAAAAATTCTCACATTAGACCCATTCGCAACAGAATTCCTTACCGGAAATCGACTCTATACAGATATCCAAATTGTAAAAGATCTTTCCAAAGCACTTGATTCCCTCCTTAAAGACGTAAATCAACTCGATGACACCTCAACCGTTATCAGTGAAAGAATCTTATCTATGAGGGATCCAATACATCAAGAAACAACAATGGAAATGCGATTTAAATCGGAACTTGAATCGCTCAAAGAAACCGGTCAAGAAATTAAAATTGCCGTAGTAGATGACGATGTTGTTATCAGAACAGTCCTCTCTAAAACATTTCAAACGATAAAAGCAAAAGTAACTCAATTTGAATCTGGCATTGATTTTATTGCAGACGAAAGTTTAAATAACTACGATCTTATTTTTCTTGATCTTATGATGCCTCTTATGAATGGCTTTGAAGTATTAATTAAATTAAAAGAAGCAAAAATAGAGACTCCTGTTATTGTGCTTTCTGCCATTAGCCAAAGAGAAGCGGTACTCAAAGTTTTATCTGCTGGGGTTAAAAGCTATATGATCAAACCCTTAAGACCAGACGCAATTCTCAAAAAAGCAATCGAAGTTTTGAAGGTAACAAATTAAGATGAAAGGATTGTTCACCCATGCCAGTGAATATATTCGTGAATCTCCCATCCCTGCGCTCATCTTGAACAATAAAGGGTTTTTATGCGAATGGAATACCGCTGCACAACAAATATTTCCCTTTTTAAACAAAACAAAAGAAAACATCCACATTGCATCCTGTGTTCTTAAGGATAGTACAGAAGAAAGAACACTCCAATTTGAATATCTTCTAAGCCAAGCTGACCCTTTTTTTGTATGGGAATTTACCACAAAAATTGCGGAATCTGAAGAATCATGGTTTAAATTACTTATGCAGCGTCAAACAAATGGGGACTATTTTGCCCTCATAGATGATATAAGTCTACATAAACAAAAAGAATCACATCTCAAACAAGCAAAAGAAAATGCAGAAAAAGCAAGTTTTACGAGAAGCCAATTTCTCGCAAATATTAGCCATGAAATTCGAACTCCTATCCAAACGATTATTGGAATGATGGAGCTTTTGGGAGATACGCACCTCGATGAAGAGCAAACAGAATATGTTCGCCAAGTAAAATTTAGCGCAGACGTTATGTTAATTCTTGTTAATGATATTCTCGATATTTCAAAGGTTGAAGCCGGACAGCTTAAACTTGAAAAAATAAAATTTAACCTTTCCGATACAGTTGAGCGCTCTGTCGATCTTGTTTCTATGGAAGCCCATAAAAAAGGCTTAGAAATTGGAATTTATCTCGATCCCAAATTGCCAACAGTAATTATTGGAGATCCTAACAGACTCCAGCAAATAATACTAAACCTCGTTAAAAATGCTGTTAAATTTACATCAAAGGGACAAATACTTCTCAAGGCGAATATCCGCTCCTCTCTTCCAGAAGATGAATTTTTAGGAAATACTGTAGAATGCATTTACTTTGAAATAATTGATACAGGAATTGGAATTAGCTCAGAAGCTCAAAAAAATCTTTTTACTCAATTTTTTCAAGCAGACTCTTCTACAAATAGAAAATTTGGAGGAACAGGTCTTGGCCTTGCAATTTCCAGAAACATTGTATCTTTAATGAAAGGTTCAATTGGATCTAAACAAAACCCAAATGGTGGCTCAATTTTTTGGTTCGAAATACCACTCCTCCGTTCAGATGAAATAGAACCAGAACGCCTTAAACCTCAAAAACCGGCCACTCGATTCCTTTTAGTAGATGATAACAAACAGACGCTTGCAATTCTTACGCGCCTGTTAATAATAATTGGTTATAAAAATATTACTGTTGCAAAAAGCGGAGCAAGTGCCCTAAAAAAACTAAAAGAAGCGCAAGAATTACAGAAACCTTTTGAAATTGTATTTATCGACATGGTAATGCCAGAAATGGATGGATGGCGACTTGCTGCAGAAATAAACCAAAACAAGCAAAGCAATCAGGCTAAATTATATTTAATGGTTCCAGAAGGAAGTTTTGGGGCAGAAGCTAAAATGAAGCTTCTTGAATGGTTTAGTGGGTATCTGTACAAACCAATTAAACGTCATATGTTAGAAGATCTTTTACAAGAACATTGGCAATCTTCAAAAGATTATGAAGTAATTGAAGAGTTAGAGCCAGTTGAAGACGAACCACAAAAATTTGAAACCGAAAATTCCCAAATTGGAAAGGGACTCACTGTTCTTGTAGTAGAAGACCATCCGGTTAACAGAAAACTTCTTGCCATATTTCTTGAAAAAGCTGGTGCTACTGTTATTTCTGCAGAAGATGGAATTGAAGCAACTCTAGCTATTCAAAAAAATGCTATAGATATTGTCTTTATGGACATACAAATGCCCCGAATGAACGGCTACGAAGCAAGTACATGGATAAGAGAACACGGTTATACAATTCCCATTATCGCTTGCACAGCGAGTGCGCAACCAAACGAAAAAGAACAGTGCATTTCAATGGGAATGACAGATATATTACCAAAGCCATACAGACGCAAGGATGTTCTCAACATTCTTGGTTACTTTTTCTACAAAAAGGAGAACCCCTCTATGGAGAATTCAAATTCAGATTTAAAAATTCAAGATACAGATATTTTTGATCAATATCTTTTCTTTGAAATAATGGGAGGAGACATGCAAACAGGAAAGGTCTTACTTCATGAATATATTGCACAGACTAAAGCTCACCTAGAAATTCTCTCTAAAGAGATTACAAAAAAACTAACAGATGAAAACAGAGAAGTAATTAAACAAACAGGTCACTTGATAAAGGGGAGTTCACTAAATATTACTGCAAAGAAACTTGCAAATGTTGCTTATCAAGTTGAAAAAGGTGGTGCTACCTTAGAAAAAGAAACCCTTACCAAGTATATTTTTAAAATGACAGAAGAATTCAATACTCTCGTAGAACTACTTAATAAGGATATTTTTTAATGAATCGACTCGCTAGCTACCATGTACATACCACTTTTTGCGATGGCTCACAAACTCCCGAAGAAATGGTTATTTCTGCAATTTTGCAAAATATGACAGATATTGGATTTACGGCCCATTCAGCTTGGCCCTTTTCTACAGAATGGCACATGGCGCCTCAAAACTTTCAAAAATATAGAGAAGAAATTCAAAGACTTAAAACTTTGTATGCAGAAAAAATTACAATCCATTGCGGCTTTGAAGCAGATTATATAAACGGAATAACTTGGCCCGATAAAACATTTTATAAAGAATTATCTCCCGCCTTTTTAATTGGTTCTGTTCATTATGTTCCATGCCCAACTCGATTTGGAAAAAATTCTATAAAATCTCCCATGTGGTGTGTAGATGCACCAGAAGAAGAAGTTGCCATTGGAATAGAAAAATGCTTTAGTGGAAATGGTAAACGAGCAGTTTGTGCATATTATGGAACAGTTCGAGAAATGATAGAAAGCTGTGACTTCGATATCCTAGGACACCCAGACATTTTTCGTAAACGAAACAAAGCCTTAAAATTCTTCTGTGAAACTGATAGTTGGTATAAAAAAGAAATTCGTAAAACAATTAAAACTATTGCGCAAAAAGGTATTTTGGTTGAAATGAATACTGGTGCTATTTCTCGAGGCGCAATGGACGGTATATACCCCTCAGACGAGTTCCTGAGCCTGCTAAACAAGGCAGACATCCCTCTTGTGCTCAATTCCGATGCACACACCGCCGGCGGCCTCATTTGCGCCTACGACAGAGCAAAAGAAGCTGCACGGAAGGCAGGATATAAAACACTATCCTACCTTGAGTCTACAGGCTGGGTGCAGCATAGCTTTTAGCGGTTTCGTCTCTCGTCTGCGCTTTGACACTCAATACACATAAGTGCGTAAGGAATAGCCTGCAATCGTTCACGAGGAATCTTTTTAGAACATTTCATACAAACGCCATATTTTCCCTGTTCGATTCTAGTTATAGCAGAATCGATCAGTCTCATTCGCTTCATATCCTTGGAACCAATGGTTTCAAGCATCTTACGATCAACGTCATCAGAAGCTATATCTGCGAAATCCTTAGGATCAAGGCCTTCGACAATTTCGCGAAAATCTTCATTATTAGCGATAAGGGTATCTATAATTTCTTTTTTTAAGATGAACAAAGCTTCTTTCATTTGTTCGGCAAAAGTTTTTTCCATGTGACATACTCCAGTTGACAAAGATATAGATAGACCATAGAATTATACGAACGAAAACATTAAAAAGCAAACTAATTTTACTATTTTCGTATCATTTTTGGAGGAATTGTGGCGAAAGAAGAAGCTATTGAAGTCGAGGGTGTTGTAAAGGAATCTCTTCCCAACACTATGTTCAGGGTCGAGTTACAAAACGGCCATGTTATTCTCGCGCACCTCTCAGGCAAAATGCGCAAACACTATATAAGAATCGTTCCAGGCGACAAAGTAAAAGTTGCACTCTCTCCCTACGATCTTAATCGCGGACGTATAATCTACCGTGAAAAATAAATAAACTTTTATTCTTATTCACGTAACGAGAATAAAAGCTTAATCGCACGCAGGGTGTTCATAAGGCCCCTGCCGATTACTCCTAAACAAATCAAAATACCGAAAATACCAAAAAAGAAAGAAAATCTAAATAATACAACTCCAGCCAAAAGACTCAAAAGACTTCTCAATAAAAGTTCAAAGGCCTCTTTCCGTGTCCACTGAACATTTTGACCAGAATTATAGGATGTCCATGTCCATGTTTGTTGGCCCCAAGGATTCTCCTGTCCATACGCTGCCCACGGATTCTCTTGTGTACGGCGCCATTGATTCTGAGTTGCATTTTCATCTTGATATCCACCAAGATCATACTGTTCTTTTTTTACAGGATCTCCCAATACAGAATAAGCTTGACTCAATTTCTTGAATTTCTCTTCTGCGACTGGATTATCTGGATTTCTGTCTGGATGATATTTTAATGCAAGTTCACGATACGACTTTTTAATTTGATCCTGTCCGGCATCCCGCGGTATTCCAAGAATTTCATAGTAATCGGACATATCTTCATTTCTCCCTTAATACACTCTTTAAACTACTAAATAAAAGAGAGAGTTACAACCTAAAGAGGAAAAAACTATTTAATTAATTATTTTAAAATAACCCAGGTTGCACCTGAACCACCAGAATCCTTTTGAGCAGCTCCAGATTCCCCTGCATGCGGATGTTGTTCAAGAAATCGGGCGACCATCTGACGCAAAACTGATCCATCTTCAGAATGAGTTCCTTTACCATGAATAATCAACACTTTTCGAATATTTTTGCTTATACAATCTGTAAAAAATGATGACAGACGAATCCAAGACTCCTCACGAGTAAGGCCATGAAGATCAATTATTGCTTCAGGTTTACGAGCGCGAAGTTGTTTTCTTTTCTGCGCCGGAGACTGTTCAATTTCCTCTAGGAGATCATTATCTTTATCTTGAACTCCATTCTGTCTCATCCAAATATCAATAGGGTGAGCTCTTTTTTCTTCATCGGCTATTTTCTTTGTATTTATGTTTTTAGAAGTGTTTTCTTTTAACGCATTGGAATCATGGATCATTCGCTTTTTGCCATAAGCCTTTGCGGTGTCTTCTTCCCATTGATTCAAGATATCTTCAAAATTCATCGTATTGCTCCTGATTCAAAATTCCCACTAGGTGAATCCGTAGTATATTCAATAATTAAATTAGATTGAAGCCAGCCCCGCACATGATCAGTGGTTTCAACATAAACCCAGTCTCCAGCCCTTTTCAAAATTTTAACTGATGAACCAGGGATAATCTCACTGATAATTGAAGAAGCATTCTCGGGAACATGACGAATCTGATTGGACAAGACTACTCCCGAATCTAATCGATCAGACGAGTAAATGAAGAGGGCACCAATAATAAAAAGCAATGTACAAAAAGCAGTAATTCGCGAAATATATTTTAGAAACTGCCTTTTGTTGCTTAAAATATGAGAAAGTAACCACACAAGGATTAATACAACAGACCCTATTACAGAAATAGATTTCCAAGAAGCATAGGGGACCTTAGCGGTATTACGTAGAGAAAGAGTAGACTCAAGTTGTTGCCTTTCTTTT
This sequence comes from Treponemataceae bacterium, assembly GCA_035270545.1. Taxonomy (GTDB): domain Bacteria; phylum Spirochaetota; class Spirochaetia; order Treponematales; family Treponemataceae; genus Teretinema. The sequence goes on along the minus strand of DATFIA010000157.1, from coordinate 9,022 downwards.
CTAATTCGCGATGGGAAAAAAGACTCATATTCTGCGTGTCGTAATTCTGCAATGCGCATAATTGAGACACGATCCATTTCATATTCTTTTTCTTGTTCCAATTGGGGAAGGTCTGTAAAAGCTCGAAGCAAGGAGCCCGATATTTCTTTCTCTTTATTGCTTATTGGAGCAGGCGCAACTGTTACAATAAGGGGTATACTTGCTATTGTTCGAACGTCCTTTTTTCCCATACTAAATTCAGCCAAAGCAGAAGGAAGAGCTTGGCGCCCTTCAATAAGAGGAGTCCAATACCACTGGCCAATGATAGTCCAACCTTTTGCACTTTTTAATTCGGTTGAATGAGATTCTTCTAGAAGGGCGTTTTCTGGGACGGGACACTGAATGGAGTTTATGGTTCCGCTAAATAAAGCCTCGAGCGCAATACTTTTTTTTTCACCAACTCGGGGAAGACCCTCATCTATAATCCAGCGTACTTGTGTTGTATCAGAAATTGGAGGAGGGCCTACGACAAGATGAATCATAGGCATTTCAATAGTTTCTTCGCCGACACTCAAAAGAAACGGACCAAGTGAAAATTCACCAAAATCCATAACAATCCATTCTACCGTAAAAACAGTATCACGGAAACGGCGTTCTTTTCGACTTTGAGTCAATATAAATTGCTCTGGAATTCCAATAACATTGAGAGTGGCTGTTGTCGGATCTGTCTCCTGAACAACCAATTCAACCTTAAGCGGCTCTCCTTGTAAGAACTCAAAAGACGAAACAAAAAAATCTACATTTGTTGCGGAAACCGAAAAGAGCGTAACAAAGGAGAGTATTATTAATAATCCGCAACGAAGGACTGGCGTTGTTCGGCTTCTTGATTTTTCCATCTATCCATTTCCTTTTTTTTCACCACATTATAAATTGCATCAAAATTATCGAGATCACTCGCCTTTGTATCAGATACAGCGGTAGAACCACCAGATCGAGTTTTGGCAGATTCCGTATATTGCTGTTGTATCAATTCAAGATTTATTTTTGCATCGAGAGCAGTCGAATCATACTCAAGCGATTTTCTAAAAAATTGCGAAGCGTCTTCGAGAACACCTTTTCTCCAAGCTATAATACCAGCTTGATACCAAAGACCTGAATTCAGTTTTGAATCTTCTGTTTCTGAAATTTCTGAAAGCCTAAAAAGAGCTGCGTCGTATTCTTCTTGAGCTAAATAGGTTGCGGCCAAGCCATAAGACGCATACTGATTAAACCGAAGTGAATCTGACTTAGTTACCTCAAGGAACGAAGACGCTGCATGTGACCAGTCTTTTCTAACCCAGGCAAGAGAGGCAGAAAGGATTTTAAAACTGTCGGCAGTTTCACTAATACAACCGCAAAACAAAACGAGAATTAGCCCTAAAACTGAACATACAGAATAGACCCTTCTTTTCCCCTTTAATCTTGTTTGCATGCACGACCTCCCACCACTAGGGCTAAAGAAAAAAAGAGCAATGCAAAACCCAAGAACAAACCATACTGATGAACCGGACGCTCTGAACTCACGAGGCGAGTTCCATCAGAATCACCAGAGTCAATTTTTTCCAAAATTCGTCTAGCAGAACCTGCATCTAGGGCGGAAACATATAAAGAGTGAGATCCTGCTGCCAAAGAGGCAGAGCGAAGAATATCTTCGTGCAAGGACATAATTTCAAATTCGGGCTCGCTAGCAAGAGGTTTAATATTAATAGGAGCGCCCTCGGTAGTTCCGCATCCCACTATAATTAACTGAACACCAGCACGTCTGGCTTTTTCTGCAGCATCAGATAAAGCGCCTCCAGTATCGTCACCATCTGTCATAAGAATTATTGTACGTGTCGCAGAACTATTCTCAGGAAAAGAAGCCAAAGCCACAAGAACGCCTTTTGCAGGAGCTGAACCCGGAGAAGTCATAAGTGAAGGTGAAAGTGATTCAAGCAAAACCGCGACCGCATGATGATCACTTGTAAGAGGAATAGACAAAACAGCATCGCCACGAGCAAGAACAACACCACACCTAACGGTTTCCAACCTCTCGAGCAACAAAGAGGCATACTGAGATGCATAGGAAAGTCTATCACCTTGCATATCTTGCGCCGTCATACTTCTAGAAATATCCATCACAAAAATAACTGAAGAGCCGTCTTCCCGCACAGAAATCATGCGATGACCCCACTTGGGAGAGGCGACAGCAAAAATAAGGAAAACCCATGAGAGAGTAAATAATAAGGTTCGTATTAAAAAAGCTTTTTCAAGACGCACTGAAAAACGAGAATCTTCTCGTGAAGAAAAAGCCGTAATAAAGATTTTCAATTTATTCCATTTTGGAAAGAGTATAAGTAATGCTGGAACTGGAACTAATATGGCAAAAAGCCATAGAGGATGGTCAAAAAAAGAGGTCATAATAAGGCTCCCAGAAACAGCCTTCTAATAAACCAAGCAACAATAAAAAAAACTACCGCTGTTACTAAAAAAGGATACTCAAGGGGATCCTCGAGAGTTCGAGACCAGGATACTGGAGTTACAGGCACAGAATCTCCAATTTTTGCAAATAAATTTTCTAGGTCATCCATTCCAGTTACAGGCACAAAAAGGCCGCCACCGCGACTAGCAATTTCTCTCAATTCAGTTTCATCAAAATAAGAATCGAGAGTCCCTGAATAATGGTTTCCCGAAAGGGGATCATCGTACTCTATAAGAACTTCACCAGATGAACCTATGCCTACAAGAAAAAAATCTATACTGTGTGAGGGGAAAAGAGCAGCTGCAGTTCGAGGGTTTATTTCGCCCGCATTGTTTTCTCCATCGGTAAATAAAATGACAGAAGCATTTAATGATTCCCGTTCAATTAAGTGAACTGCGGCCACAGCAAGGCCAAGACCAAGCGCTGTTCCATCACCCATTTCTCCAATTTTCAGCGCATTGAGTCTTGAAAAAAAAGTGGCATGGTCTGTAGTTGGAGGAACGAGCAAGGCTGCCTCAGAACCCAAGGCTACGAGGGCAACTGAATCGCCCGGTCTTTTTAATACAAAAGTTCGAATAGAGGAAATAGCAGCCTCTAATCGGGTCGCAGTTCCTATGTCTCGAGCAGCCATAGAAGGACTCACATCTATTACAAAAATAATTGCAGACCCTTCTCCTGAATACATAGCTTCTTGACGAAATCGTACAGGAGATGCAAGAGAAAATACAACGAGAATAAAACCCACATATACACAAAAAGTAGAAAATCTACGAGCCCCGGAACTTGTGGGGGAAGACCATTTAAATGGCTCAGCGTTCCAGTCACCTAAGGTAAGAGAAAGAGACATTTTATTCAAAAAACCGGTTTTTAGAGCTATTTGATACAAGGGAATAAGAAATAACAATAACAAAGCTGAAGGATGAAGAAAACTATACATAGAGAGCCTCCACCTCAAAAACAAGAGATTGAGCCTGTACTACTTCAGCTAATCTTGTATCGTCAGAGTCTATACCACAAAACCGATTCGTATCAATTTCAGAAAAAAAGATGAACACTGCTTGCATTATGTTTTGTGGAATGGGTACGTCTTCTTGAGAATGTAGAAACTTACTTATTTCATCTGTTGTATAAGAGAAAAAGAACTCAGGCATCTTCGCAAAGCGAAGCGCAAAATATCTGCGCATTAAACGCGAAAAAAGAAAGTACCACTTTTCTCTAGAAATTTTCAAAACTGCACGCTCTAATTTTCGAAGGGATCTTAGAGTTGATCTCTTATTTCTGTTATGTATAAATTTTGCTGAAATTCCTGCGAGACGAGGAAGTATTCGAAACACAAAAAAGAGAAAAAGAAATACGACAAGGACAAAGACACCTAAAAAAATATACACCAGCCATGTTGTGCCGGGAACAAGAAGCGGTTTTCTGGGACTTTGTGGAACAACAATTCCAGTGCGCCCTATTATCGACGAGATTCTAATTTCTGGAGGATAGACAAATAATGCTTGAACTGGAAAAGGAGGAAGCTTTAAGGAACCCGAAACCCAGGGAACAAACCGCACAGAAACATGCAAAGCGAGATCTGTTTTTACATAATCAATGCTTTTAATTGTAACAAAAGGAGATTCCGGAAGAAATTCAACCGGCAAAGTTAAGGAATCTCCCATAAAGGAAGTAAATGCCTTGCCCGTATCAGTAAATTCCAAAAGAGCTTCATCTCCAATAAAAACATCTCTCGGTACTAAATGCACCACTTCGGCACCAGAGATAAAGCCCAAAATTATCAAATAAAAAGTAATAATAAAACGTCTCATTTTCTATCTCCGACCATCACGACGTCCCGAAAAAAAGAGAGACAAAACCTTGACGGCATCAGAATCCACAGGAAGAACCAAAGGAGAAACTCCGCGACGAAGACAAATATGCTGCCACCGATCAAGGTTCTCTCGGTGTTCCTTTTCCCAATCATCTCGAAAAGCAGAGGCATTAGTTGGAAAGGACGCAATATGTCCAGATTCAGGATCTTTAAAGGGAATATATCCTGCCTGAGGAAGAGCTAAATCAAAGGGTGCGGTTATACGAATTGCAAGCACATCATGTTTACTTGAAAGAATACCCAGGGCTTGCTCATAGCCAGAAGTGCGAAAATCTGACAAAAGCACCACCAAAGACCGAGAACGCAATACTCTTGAAGCCCCAGCAATAGCGCCTGCTAAAGCGGAACCTGGAATCTGAGCCGTATGTTTTTCCAGAGAACTTAATACGGTAAGAATTTGATCTTTACCAGCAGAGAGCTTCAACAGTGTGCCTGTAATTCCATCAAAAACAACAGAACCTACAGGGCTAGCATTTTGGGCTGCAGCGAAGGCAATCAAAGCGGCAGCTTCTAGCGCCTTATCTCTGCGCGAAACGCTTGCAGAACCAGAGTTCATAGAAAAGGAATTATCGACCACGAGAAAAACAGAAAGTTCGCGTTCCTCAAGGTAAAGCTTTACAAAAGGTTTTCCACTTCGAGCAGTTACATTCCAGTCTATAGAGCGAATATCATCGCCCCTCTCATATTCTCGAACACCAGCAAATTCAATTCCCTGCCCTCGAAAACACGAACGAAAACCTCCCGCTCGCATTCCTTCAGAAATTGGAATAGCTGCAATCTTCAAATATCTGGCACGCTCTGCTATACTTGCGGTATTCATAAATTCAAGCCGCCTTTAAGGAAGAGAAACCAAACTCAGAACTCGAGCTATAATATCATCTGCAGAAAGACCATCGGCTCCAGCTTCATAAGAGAGAACCAAACGGTGGCGAAGGACTGCCGGAGCAGCTGCTTTTACGTCTTCGGGCAAAACAAAATTTCTTCCTGCAAATAAAGCTTGTATTCTTGCACACTGGTGAAGAGCAATACTTGCTCTGGGAGATGCTCCAAAGGAAATATATTTTTGATAATCGTCACGAGGTCGTCTGTCCTTTCTAGTATCAGGAGCTGGACGAGTAGCAGCCACTATCGAGACAATATAATCTAAAATAGCATCATCACAATGAATAGAATCGACATCTGCTCGAATAAGTTGCAAATCATCGGGTCCAAACACTGGTTTTGTAATTTCTTTTTTCTTTTCATTATTTGTGAGTCGAACAATAAGAGCTTCTTCACTTAAACTTGGATAGGGTACAATTAATTTAAGCAAAAAACGGTCCAACTCAGCTTCAGGAAGAGCGTAGGTTCCTTCTTGCTCAATAGGATTTTGAGTAGCAAGAACAAAAAAGGGTGAAGGAAGTTGATACGAGGTATCCCCAATTGTTACCTGAAATTCTGCCATAGCTTCGAGCAAGGCAGACTGCACCTTTGCAGGAGCTCGATTAATTTCATCTGCCAAAACCAAATTTGCAAATACCGGACCCTTACGAATGGAAAAGGACATTTTTGACTGCTCGTAAATAAGAGTTCCAATTAAATCTGCCGGAAGTAAATCCGGCGTAAACTGAATTCGCTTAAAAGACAGAGCACTTAATTCAGAAAATGTTTTTACAGCCTGTGTTTTAGCTAAACCCGGCACGCCTTCTAGCAATACATGTCCACCAGCAATGAATGCGGTTAAAATCCCATCTACAAGAGATTCTTGACCTATAATGCGTTGAGCCATTCCATCTCGAAAGGACTGAATCACCGCCAAACTTTTCCCAAAATGGGGAGAATTATCCTTCATTTTTATAAAACTCCGTAAAATACAGTATTGTTTTTCATTGTACGCACCTGCAGATACATTGACAACCGGCAAGCCTCCATTGTATACGATATATACTATGGAAAAAATTCAACACATCAACCCTCTCGCAAAAGAATTAAACGAGACACTTGCATCTTGCGTTGCAGGCCGTCTTCTTTCCGGCCTTGGTAAACGCCTTTATTTTCCTAAGGGCATTATAGCACAAAGCGGAGAAGCTAAAAAATTTGGAACAACAGCTAATGCCACAATTGGCATGGCATTAAAAGACGGAAAGCCACTCATGCTTTCATCCTTAAAAGACCAGTTGCCTAAAATGACTGCAGTCCAGGCAGTTGCGTACCCTCCCACAGCCGGAAACGAAGATCTTCGAAATATCTGGCAAGCTGCAATTCTCAAAAAGAATCCAAGCCTTCATAATATAAAAATAAGCCTTCCAGTCCTCGTGCCAGGTCTCACGGCTGGAATCTCATATCTTTCAGATATATTCCTTGGCGACGGCACCGTCCTACTCTCAGGAGATCCTGCTTGGGACAACTACGTTTTAATTGTTGAAACCCGTAGAAACGCCTCATTAAAAGGATTTTCCTTATTTACCAAAACAGGTTTTGATACAGAAGGGTTTCGCTCAGCCGTCATGGAAGAAGCTAAAACCGGAAAAGTTCGCATGCTTCTTAATTTCCCTCAAAACCCTGCAGGTTACACACCCACAACAAAAGAAACAAAAGAAATTGTTAAAATTATTATAGAAGCAGCAGATTCTGGTGCAGACATTCTCGTATGGTGCGACGACGCCTATTTTGGGCTTGATTATGAAAATGATATTGAAAAAGAATCTTTATTTGCATATCTTGCAGGCGCTCATGAAAAGATTCTCGCCATCAAAATAGACGGGCCAACAAAAGAAGATTACGTATGGGGATTACGCACAGGTTTTCTTACCTTTGGCTCGAAAGGAATGAACGAGGCCCAATACGAAGCCTTAATCAAAAAACTGATGGGTGCAATTCGATCTTCTGTATCGTGTGCATCCGCTCCTTCTCAATCTCTCTTACTCAATATTCTTGCAGACCCTCGCACTGAGGGAGAAAAAGAAGAATTCCGCAAACTTCTAGAAGAAAGATACCAAATAGTTCGTAAATTTATTAATGATAGAGCCGGGCATCCTGTTCTTACCGCACTTCCCTTTAACTCAGGGTATTTTATGAGCATGAAGTGTACAGGCGTTGGGGCAGAAGAACTCCGGGTGAAACTTTTACAAGAATACGGAATTGGAACGATATCTATCGATCCAAGCCATTTGCGTGTTGCATTTTCATCGGTAGACACAGATAAACTCGAAATGGTCTTTGAAACTATTTTCCGTGTTGCGCAAGAAATGGCTAAAAAATAAAAACATGGGGATACGCCATTCGTGCGTTTTATGCACGAATGAAAATCGACCCCATAAAAAAAGCCGTGCATTATACATGCACGGCTTTTTTACAAGCAAAATATCAGCGTTCCGCTAAATAGCGATCAACTTCACCAAGTGCTGGAAAATCTCGATACACAGGCTTTGCCTTTCCACTTAACTGCTCGTCTCGCGTTTTTGTGATCCTGAGCAAGAGCATTAAATTCTCACCAAGCAACCGTAAGTTTGCCCCAAAATTATTCAAGGCCATGTCTCTATAAACCTTATTAGTATCTTTGGAATTTGATGGGGGTCCTAAATTTCTTAGATTTGGTAAAATATCTGTACGAGCCAAGAAAACAAAACGAGCCATAGAGTGAATCTGGCGATACAGCTCATCCAGATGGACTCCTTGTGAAATCACAGACTCAGGAGTTTCTGTCAGTTCAGAAATTCTCCGAGAAAGCTCGTCGTCTGCAAAAATACTAATTATATACGGTCTAAGAAAACGCGTAGATATATTATTATTAAACTGGTCTGCAATCTTGAGTATCAATTCAATTATCTCTGCGTCTTTTACCATCATAGTAATAAAAGTATACTGTGCATAAACGGGATTGACAAGCGAAGGCTCTGCACTTAGAGTATTTTTATGAATTCCATATATACACGTAAAATTAAACCCCTTCAAATTCTTATTTTATGCCTTATGGCTTTTTCTTTTAACCTTACAGCCTGCAAAAACCAATCACAAAAGATTACAACAATATGGACAGATCAAAGTGAATTTGTTTCGTATGTAGAATTATTCAATAAAAGCCAAAGCACTCATAAAATTGTTGTCGAATATAAAAAAAATCCGGCTCAAGCCCTTTTAACCTCAAAAACAGCACCAGATCTTGTAATTGGTCCTTGGTTAAAAGGCGAAAAGACACGATCGAAGCTGATTCCCCTTGATTATCTTTTTAATGAATTAAAAATCAATACAAGACTTTTTTATCCGCAACTTCTCGACCTCGGACATATCAAAGGTCGCCAGTACCTTCTCCCTATCAGTTTCAATCTTCCAGCTCTAATTTTTTCGCCAGAACATAATGACCTTATCACCCAAGACTTTTCTCTTTCATTAGATCAAATTCAAGCAATATCAGAAATATTTAATACCAAAAAAGGAAATACCTATACACGCATGGGGTTTTCTCCCCGTTGGCAAACAGATTTCCTATATTTAACGGCTAAGCTTTTTGACGCTCGCTTTGAAGAAGGTGGGTCTCTTTTTACCTACAATAAAAACAATGTGGACCAAGCAATAAATTTTATACGGACTTGGACAAATGTCACAAACACTTCAAAAACAGCAGAAGATGAATTTGAATTTAAGTATTTGTACGATCCTCCTTATAAACTAGTTACCAGCAATAGAAATCT
>DATFIA010000156.1:0-8155 GCA_035270545.1 Treponemataceae bacterium | reverse complement strand
GATTCGATTATTATGAACTGGGAGTAGTTTTATTGTTCAATTTGGTGATAATTGCCAAGAATTTGCTTGTTTCTGTTGGATTGGATTAAATAAGCAATTCTTTAAAACAATTTATAAAGAATTCCTTTACTTTGATTTTACATTAGCCTTTCGGTTCATTTTACATACGGGGTCTATCTTACTCCTATGAAACAATTCATAGGAGTAAGTAAAATGAATACACAGCTCAAAAAAATCATCACCTTATCACTTGGCTTAGCCTTAATGGCCCTATTTATAGCTTGTGATTCGGAAGATAAAAAAACAGAAGCAAAAAAAGAAGTGCCCGCTTTTGATTCTAAGCGAGAAGTTTTTGTAGTTACTCGAGAGCAGGGGTCTGGAACTCGCGATGCTTTTGTGGAATTAACGGGCATTTTAATCAAAGAAAATGGGAAAAAGAAGGATAATACATCTAAAGAGGCTTTGACCATTGATGGAACTCAAGCCGTGATGAGTAATGTGGCCGGTAATGAGTATGCTATTGGATATATTTCTTTAGGGTCTTTGAATTCTTCTGTGAAGGCCATTGCAGTCAATGGAAACCCTATCAATGTAGAAACAGTGAAAAGCGGTGCTTATCCGATTGCACGCCCATTTAATATTGCCACAAAAGGGAAGGTGAGTACGGTGGCAGAAGATTTTATTGCCTTTATTTTAAGTGATGAAGGGCAAGCGGTAGTGGAGAAAAATGGTTATATAGCCGTTCAATCTGGAACAAAATATGCAGGGAAAAAACCATCAGGTAAAATTGTAATTGCTGGTTCTTCTTCGGTGTCTCCAGTGATGGAAAAATTAAAAGAAGCGTATTTAGCGATTAATAGTAATGCTCAGATTGAAATTCAAACAAATGATTCCTCGGCAGGCATGGTCGCTGCTAAAGAAGGCACTTGCGATATAGGAATGGCTTCAAGGGCTTTAAAAGAAAGTGAAAAAGACGTTCTTCAAAGCACAGTCATTGCAATGGATGGAATCGCTGTGATTGTTAATAATAAAAATCCATTAAAATCACTTTCCATGTCACAAGTACGAGAAGTTTTCATCGGATTCATACGCAATTGGGAGGCGGTCATTGAATAATCTGGTTGCAAAATATAAAGAGAAAATAATGGAGGGCGTCTTTTTGGGCGCCGCTCTTTTCTCTATCTTTGCAGTTATTTTAATATGTGTGTTCCTTTTTGCTGGAGGCCTTCCTGCCATCGGTAAAATAGGTGTTTTTTCTTTCTTGTTTGGCACAGAATGGTCACCAACGGATGAACCAGCCAGTTTTGGAATTTTCCCAATGATTTTGGGAAGTTTATATGTTACCGCGGGAGCCATATTAATTGGGGTTTCGATTGGCGTTTTGACGGCGGTTTTTATGGCTTCATTTTGTCCACCACGCCTTCATAAAATATTAAAACCAGCCATTGATATATTAGCAGGAATTCCTTCTGTCGTGTATGGCTTTTTCGGCTTGATCGTTCTGGTTCCTTTTGTAAGGGTACACCTAGGAGGCTCTGGAAGTAGTATTTTAACCGCTTCTGTTCTTCTTGGAATCATGATTTTACCTACGATTATAGGGGTCGCTGAATCCGCTTTGCGTGCTGTTCCATCTTCATATTATGAAGGAGCACTTGCTCTTGGTGCCACTCATGAACGGAGTATTTTTTTTGTCGTATTGCCTGCAGCTACTTCTGGAGTCATGGCGGGCGTGGTTTTAGGCATTGGTCGCGCGATTGGCGAAACGATGGCCGTGATTCTAGTAGCAGGGAATCAGGCGAGAATCCCTAACGGCATTTTGAATGGCGCTCGGACATTAACATCAAATATCGTTTTAGAAATGGGGTATGCCGCTGATTTACATCGAGAGGCACTTATAGGAACAGGGGTTGTACTCTTTGTTTTTATTCTAATTATCAATCTTTCATTTTCTTTTATGAAGAGGGCTAAAAGATGACATTGAATATGTATTTAAAATATCCTTTTTCTTTATTCTTAAAAGTTTTAGTCATTTTAGCTACAGCAGTAACTTGTTTTACGCTCCTCTTTTTAATAGGGTATATTTTACTTAAGGGGATTCCATACCTATCGCTTGATTTGTTTTCATGGACTTATAATTCTGAAAATGTTTCGTTCATGCCTTCTATAGTCAATACAATTATTATGGTTATAGGAGCTCTTTTAATATCGGTTCCATTTGGAATTTTTTCAGCCATTTATTTAGTGGAGTATGCCAAACGCGGAAATAAAATGGTTGGAGTGATTCGTATTACGGCAGAAACGCTAGCTGGAATCCCTTCGATTGTTTATGGCTTGTTTGGTATGCTGTTTTTTGTAACCACATTAAAAATGGGGTATTCTCTGCTGGCGGGTATTTTTACGGTGGCGATTATGATTTTACCTTTAATGATGCGGACTACTGAAGAAGCCTTGAAGGCAGTTCCCGATATTTTTCGTGAAGGAAGTTTCGGTTTAGGCGCTGGTAAATTAAGGACTGTTTTTAGAATCGTTTTACCTACGGCAATACCAGGTATTTTAGCAGGAATCATATTATCCATAGGTCGAATTGTGGGAGAAACTGCCGCTTTGATATACACTGCAGGTACTGTTGCAGAGCTTCCAAAAAATTTATTGTCTTCAGGTCGAACTCTTTCTGTACACATGTATGCCTTATCGAAAGAGGGTTTACATACAGACCAGGCATACGCAACAGCCGTAATGCTTTTAGGAATTGTTCTATTAATTAATATGCTATCCACAATGATGGCAAAAAAAATAGAGAAAAAATCATGACAGCAAAAATTAATATTAAAAATGTGAATCTTTTTTACACGCAGTTCCAAGCGTTAAAAAATGTGAATTTAGATATCGAAAAGAATGGAATCACAGCGTTTATAGGACCCTCAGGTTGTGGTAAATCGACCTTATTAAAATCACTCAATCGGATGAATGATTTAATAGAAGGTTGTCGTATAGAAGGTGAAATTTTACTAGATGGGCAAAATATATACGGTAAAATAGATGTGAATGCTTTACGCAAAAGGGTAGGGATGGTGTTTCAAAAGCCAAATCCTTTTCCAATGAGCATATATGAAAATGTTGCTTATGGTCCAAAGACTCACGGCATTCGCTCCAAAGTCAAGTTAGATGAAATCGTAGAAACCTCTTTGAAAAATGCGGCAATCTGGGATGAATTAAAAGACCGACTAAAGAAAAACGCTTTAAGTTTGTCGGGAGGACAACAGCAGCGTTTATGCGTAGCAAGAGCTTTGGCTGTAGAACCAGAAGTCTTATTAATGGATGAACCTACGAGTGCCTTAGACCCAATTTCTACGGCAAAAATAGAAGACTTAGTATTAGAATTGAAGAAAAAATATACGATTGTAATTGTGACGCATAATATGCAACAAGCCACTCGAATCTCAGATAAAACGGCCTTTTTCCTATTAGGAGAAATGATTGAATTTAATGAGACAGAAACGCTTTTTTCTATTCCAAAAGACAAACGAACAGAAGATTATATTACAGGGAGGTTTGGATAATGAGAGCTCGTTTTGATATCCAATTAGAAAAACTTAATCAAGGAGTTACGGAAATGGGGGCTTTAGTAGAAGAAGCCTTAGAACATGCCATTGATGCCTTGGTTCATGAAAATCGAGAAGTGGCCGAAAAAAACATTGAATTTGATCGAGATATTGATCAAAAAATGAAAGAAATAGAAACACTTTGCTTAAAACTATTGCTTAGTCAGCAACCAGTAGCAAAGGATTTGCGTTTAATTTCAGCCGTTTTAAAAATGGTTTCAGACCTTGAACGCATAGGGGATCAATGTGCAGATATTTCAGAAATAGTACTGACTTTTCCTGCAGACTCTGAAAAAGGCTTAGAATTAAAATATATCCCCTTAATGGCAGATGCCACTCGAAAAATGGTTACAGAAAGTGTGGATGCCTTTGTAAAGAAAGATTTGGAGCTCGCCAAAGCCGTCTGTGAATATGATGATGTGGTAGATGATTTATTTGATTCCGTTCGGCGCAATCTAATTACTGCAATTCGTGAAAACATGGAAAATGGGGAAAAAATAATTGATATATTAATGATAGCGAAGTATTTTGAACGTATTGGTGATCATGCAGTGAATGTTGCTAAATGGGTCATTTTCTCTATAACTGGAGAGCGTAATGGCTGTGGCTATATTGGACATGATGAAGATATGAAAGGGAAATAATGAAAGTTTTTTTAGTGGAAGATGATTCTGAAATTCGAGAAATGGAAACCTACGCATTGACTGGAGCGGGTTATAGCGTGATGGCTTTTGGAGAACCCGTTGCCTTTTTTAAAGCATTATCAATGCAAAAACCAGATCTGATTATTTTAGATATTATGCTCCCTAATGAAGATGGTCTTTCTATTCTCAGTAAAATCAGGAAGAACCCAGCGACTAAATCAATTCCAGTCATCTTTGTAACCGCTAGAACAACTGAATTAGACAAAGTCAAGGGACTTGATTCTGGAGCAGATGATTATTTAGTCAAGCCTTTTGGAATCATGGAGTTTTTGTCCAGAGTGAAAGCCCTTTTACGTCGCACAGCAACTCAAAGTGCAGAAGAAAATGTTGTTTTAGGACCTGTGGAAATAGATGTATTAAAGCATACAGTAACGATCGATGGCTATGTATGCGATTTAACTTATAAAGAATTTGAATTATTAAGAGTACTTGTTTCTAATCCTGGAATTGTTTTTTCAAGGCAACAATTAATGGATAAAATTTGGGGTGTTGATTTTTTAATGGAAACGAGAACCGTGGATATGCATATAAAAACATTGCGTCAGAAATTAAAGAAACATGGTTCTATTATTAAAACCGTACGCAATGTAGGTTATAAGGCGGAAGAGTTATATGAATGATCGAATTAGTCTTAATTTATTTTACATGGGTATTTTCTCGGCAGTCATTGCGATTCTTGTGACGGCAGGGGCGTTTTATTATAGAATGGAAAATCAAGTTAAAGAGTATTTGCAAGAAGAATCGCGAGTTATTACTCAAGTGTACTCGTATTTAGAAGGACCAGAAAGTCTTGCTCCTTTTGTCTCTGATATTATTCGAATTACGCTGATTGATTCCTTAGGTCATGTTCTTTTTGAAAGTGAAAAGGAATCAGCAGAAATGGGAAACCATTTAAATCGCTCAGAAATTCAAAGTGCTTTAAAAACAGGCTCTGGTGAAAGTTTTAGATTTTCCAGTACATTAGAAACGGATGTGTATTATTTTGCACAGAAGCTTCCCGATGGTCATGTACTAAGACTCTCGATGAGAAAAACAAATTTATTCTCTATTTTCTCTTCTGTATATCCATTCTTAATTCTGCTTTTTGTCGCCATTGTATTATTGTCTATTATATCTGCTTTTTGGCTCACAAAGCTTTTTTTAAAACCAATTCACGAAATGATTACTCGCTTAGATTCAGAACATGTCGTTGATGATAATACCTTTATTTATCATGAGCTGGTTCCTTTTATTGTTGAAATAAATAAACAGCGTAAAAATACGCAACATGAATTAAAACGTCTTGCTAATGAAAAAGAAAAATTGTCTGTTTTGATGAAGAACATGCCCGAAGGGTTATTGTTTCTGGATGAAAATAAAAGTGTAGTGATGATTAATGAAGAAGCAAGCACGCTACTCCATGTTCCAGAAGAACACGAACTTCGTCATATTATTTATTATTCTCGTGATTTGCATTTGAACAACCTTATTGATAAGGCTTTTTTAGGTAAGCGCATTTCAGAAGAGATCTCTTTAAATGGAAAGCAATATCAAGTGCTTGCAAGTCCAGTGATTGTGTTAAGCGAATTTGTGGGAGTCATTTGTCTTTTTATGGACTTGTCTGCAAAAAATAAAGTAGAACAATTGCGTCGAGAATTTACAGCCAATGCTTCTCATGAATTAAAAACACCATTGACTTCTATTCTCGGCTATGCTGAGATGATTGAAAATAATATGGTAAAAACAGAAGACGTTCCTCGTTTTGCAAGTAAAATTCATCAGGAATCCAAGCGAATGCTTATGCTTACAGAAGATATAATGAAGTTAGCAGAATTAGATGAGGTTCGATTTGAAGAAGTGGCCAAAGATTCTGTAGATTTATTCTCGGTTGCAGAAGAATGTGCTTCTTCATTAGAGCCAATAGCAGCTTCAAAAAAGGTAGTGATGGAAGTAAAAGGTATTGCAACAAAAATACAAGGCAATCGGCGCTTACTTTTTGAAATGGTTTATAATTTAATGGATAATGCGATTCGTTATAATCGTGAAGGCGGGTCAGTATTAGTTCTTGTCGATGAAAAAAGTATTTCTGTGCGAGATACTGGAATTGGTATTCCAGAAAAAAGTCAGGAACGAATCTTTGAACGCTTTTATCGTGTAGATAAAAGTCGATCTAAAGAAACGGGTGGAACGGGTTTGGGCCTAGCTATTGTAAAACATGTTGCCGAGTCCCATTACGCAAAATTGATTTTAGATTCTAAAGAAAATAAAGGAACAGAAATTCGAATACAATTTTAGATTCAGATTTCTTTAGCAAATGCAGCGCTTGTGAGAGCAAAATGGCCTTTAGAGGTTTCACTTTCGGCACGAACATAGCGAAAATCTTTTAGAGGAATCTTAACAGAAAGTGTTTGGCTACTGGTTTGAAAAACAGAGTACGTCGGGTGGAGCTTCTCAGGCGAATGGTCGCCCTTTTCTGCGGTGTAGATATGTAAATAATCAATTGTTCCGAAATCAGTAGAACAACTCATTTCAAATCGAATGCAATCCTTTTCTCGAGTCCACCAAAGTGCGGGGCCATCGGTGAGGTATAAATTGTCTCCCTTAAAACTATCGACTAAAGAATCTACAGTTAAAGGCTTCGATTTATTTGCGGCAATTACCGTTTTAACATTCCCAAAAATATGATGCCGGTTTTGACGTAGTGAAAAAAGAGGCATGGTAATGCTTACTGAATCATTCAAATCACCATGAGCGTCGTTTCCGCCAATGGGGAGAATCTCGTGCCCTTTTTCAATTTGAGATATCCACCACAAACGACCTAATTCAAAGCCTCTGTCTCTAGAGCCGTTCCAAAATTGAAGCCCACGAATAGGGCTTTCGCTATCAAGCTGAAGGTCTTGCTCATGCCAGTCGCCACGCCTAAAAATAAAGCGTTCGAGTGCATTCATTGGCACTTTAGGGTGAGCTGCAAAACAAGGCGACCCTGCGAGAGAAAGTATTTCAGCAATGCTACGAGTGGGCTTGTTATTTAAGCCATAACGCCCGCAATCGCCTTTCCCTTCTAAATACACCCTTGGAGAAAGGCAAAGCATATGTACGTTTTCATTTAGAAAGTTGCCCACAGAGACTTCTTCTCCGGCAATCATCAAAGGAGTGGTTGGTAATTCCTGAATTTCTTGTCGAAGCGCTTCGAACCGAACGTCTGCCTGATCGGGCTTCGTATAGTCTTCTTTTGAAAAAGCAAAATCATAAGCATGGTCTGTGCAAAGCACAAAGTCTAATCCAATCAAGCGGGCAGCGGATTGAAGCACATGGGGAGCTGCTCCAAACTCGACGTGGTCTGAAGAGTAGTGCGTGTGGCAATGCATTTCGCCAGCGACAAAGCCAGAAGGTATAAAATAAGGTTCTTTTAATACTTGAATTTTTAGAGGGAGAGGCTTTAAAAAAGGATAATTTGAGCGCACCCATTTTTTGGTACGGTTCTTTTGAACGGTCTCAATAGAGGGTATGATTTCATATTCTCCAGGAGGTAGCGGCTTAATTACAAAAGAATAAAAGCCAAACGCAAGATCTGCAGAAATATTCAAATCCTGTTTTATAACGCTTGTTTTATTTTCTTGATTTTTAATGGATAGTTCAATTGACTTGATTTTCAAAGGGAATCGATCGGCATCACGTACTACAATCCAAAACTCGGGAGATTGATTCGCATTGATTTGAGATGGAACATCTACAATAATCTCTGGCCGTTTTCGATAAAGTAAAGACCAAGGCAACTTAAATTTGAAATGCGTCTCAGCATAAGCTGGAGGTGCTAAAGAGAGCAGGCTCATGATTCCTTAAAGGAAAGGGCTCCCCAAGAAAAACGAA
>DATFIA010000155.1:0-4415 GCA_035270545.1 Treponemataceae bacterium | reverse complement strand
TCATGGTTCCTTGCTACAGATCCATTTTTACAGATTGCAAGCGGCGCCGTTAGCAAGACCGAGCTCAAAAAATTTACCGGCCTTAAAATACCAACTTTGAAAGAATGTCTTGAATTAACAAAAAAACACGGTAAAAAAGTTAATATCGAAATTAAGAGCGCCGCAGACTATTCTTGCGATTCTACTATAGTGGAAAAAACTGTTGCACTCGTGCAGGAACTCGACATGTGTAACTCAGTTCTTATTTCATCTTTTAACCATCTATATCTTACACGGGTAAAAAAAGCTGAATCTTCCATCAAAACGGCAGCTCTTATTGACGACCCTCTTACAGATCCAGTTGCTACACTCATGTCTTTGGGTGCTGTAGCTTTAAATCCTAATGGAAAAAAACTGAATAAAGAAACGGTAGAAAAAGTTCTAAAAGCCGGCTTTGCTGTCTATGTCTGGACGGTCAATGAAGAAGCCGACATGCAGAAATTCTTTGAATGGGGCGCTTGTGGAATCTTCACAGATTTCACCGAACGGGCACTACAAAACAGGGGATAAAAGTGTCGGACAGAGATACTGTTCGCTGCTTTTTTATATAAGGAGGCTATTTTATGAAGAAGATTGCTATCATCGCTATTGCCTTACTCGCTATGAGTATTACCATTTCTGCACAAACATCTGTTGAGTTCTGGCATGCAATGACCGGTAAAAACGGCACCATGGTTCAAAGTCTTGCAGATAAATTCAATGCCAGTCAGACACTGTATAAAGTTGTCCCTGTTTTCAAGGGTTCCTACAATGACACGATGAACGCTGGAATAGCAGCATTCCGTGCTGGACAGGCTCCCGCAATTCTTCAGGTTTTCGAAGTTGGTACTGCAACAATGATGGCTGCTAAGGGCGCTGTAAAACCCGTATACCAGCTGATGGCCGAAAGCAAATTAAAGTTTGATGCGAACATCTATATTCCTGCGGTAAAAGGTTATTATACCGACTCGCAAGGTAAGATGCTCTCTATGCCATTTAATTCCTCGACAGCTGTTATGTATTATAATAAGGATGCATTTCGCAAGGCTGGTCTAGATCCCGAAGTAGCACCCGCTACTTGGCCAGAATTTTTTGCAGCTGCACGTAAATTAAAAGCTGCTGGCTTAGAAGGTGGATACACCACCAACTGGATTAGCTGGATCCAACTTGAAAACTTTGCTGCCTGGCACAACATACCTTTTGGTACAAAAGGTAATGGATTCCAAGGGCTCAATACTGAGCTAGTATTCAACACACCTTTAGTCCAAAAACATTTTGCCCAGATGTACAAAGATTACAATGATAAAATCTTTATTTACGGTGGACGCGAAAATAAAGCAAACCCACTGTTTATTTCTGGTCAAGTTGGTATGCATTTTGAATCGATCGGTGGCTATGGTAATATGAAAGCCAACTGCAAATTTGACTTTGGTGTAGCAAGGCTTCCTTACTATCCTGAAGCTGCAGGCGCTCCACAAAACTCGATTATTGGTGGCGCAAGTCTTTGGGTTCTCAACGGAAAATCAAAACCAGAATATCAGGCTGTTGCTGAATTCTTCTCGTTTATCTCCACTCCAGAAATTCAATCTTATTGGCACAAAGAAACTGGATATCTCCCAGTTACTACAGCAGCGTATGAACTAACTAAAAAAGAAGGTTTTTATGCAGCAAACCCCGGTCCAGAAATTGCAATCAAACAGCTTCTTAACAAAGCACCAACAGCTAATTCCATGGGAATTCGGTTTGGTAATTTTAGTATTATTCGTGAAATCGAAGATCAGACATGGGAAGATATTCTTGCAGACAAAATCTCTGTCAATGACGGTCTTGCCAAAATGATTAAAGATGGTAACGCAAAACTTCGTGAATTTGAGCGACTGAACAAGTAATTATTTTGTTTCATCTCTGAAAAACCGAGGGGCGCCTTCGAAAAAGGCGCTCCTTTTTATACCTTAAGCATCTAGGATGTGACATGATTAAACAATATGAATTCAAGTCTAAACTATTGCCGTATCTTCTGGTTCTACCGCAAATGCTAATCGTAGCAGTCTTTTTTTTCTGGCCCGCCGCACAGGCTATATGGCAATCATTTTTTTTACAGGATCCCTTTGGAGCTCGGGTAATTTTCGTTGGCCTAGAAAATTATACTCGCCTTTTTACCGACTCATCTTATGCCTACGGTGAATCTTTCCTCGTATCTATCGAGTTTGCTCTGTCTGTCTCTTTTCTTTCTATGGCCATTGCACTTTTTCTTGCAACTCAGACTAACAAGAAAATACCATTTTCAGGTTTTTATAAAACAATGATGATTTGGCCCTATGCAGTTGCAACTCTTGTTGCAGGTGTTCTGTGGTTATTTTTGTTTAACCCGAATGTCGGGGTAATAGCTTGGTTCCTTAAACATAAACTTGGCATCGATTGGAATCATTTGCTTAATTCAAAGCAAGCTTTTCTTTTAATTACACTTGCGGCAAGCTGGAAACAGATCGCCTACAATTTTGTCTTTTTTCTTGCCGGACTTCAAAGTGTTCCTGTCTCATTAATCGAAGCCGCTGCAATAGACGGCGCAGGGCCTTTCCAACGGTTCTGGCGAATAATATTCCCACTTCTCAGCCCAACTACTTTTTATCTACTGGTAATGAATCTAGTATATGGATTTTTCGAAACGTTTCCAATTATCCACCAAGTAACAGCCGGTGGACCTGGAAAATCAACGAGCATTCTCGTATACAAGGTTTGGCGAGACGGCGTTATTAATCTAGATCTTGGCGGGTCGGCCGCACAGTCTGTAATCCTAATGATTTTCGTCATAGGACTTACTGTTATCCAGTTCCGGTTCGTAGAACGGAAAGTGAACTACTAAAGGAACCGCAATGAGAGAATATTCCCTTGGACGGCGATTAATGCCGCATATTTTTTTGTGGATTGCGATGATTATTATCATCTTTCCAATATATATCGTTTTTGTTGCCTCGACGCACCTGAACGAAGAAATCCTTTCTGCTCCAATGTCTCTATTACCAGGAGTACATATAGTTGAAAATTATACTCGAGCATTGCTGGATGGAGCCGCAAATCTTGGAGCCTCCGCTTTTGTAATGGTTAAGAATTCACTCATAATGGCGCTCGGGATATCAGGTGGCAAAATTATTATTTCGCTCCTCGCAGCATTTGCAATAGTATTTTTCGATTTTCCAGGACGTAACTTTTGCTTCTGGGCAATCTTTATTACACTAATGCTCCCAGTCGAAGTGCGTATCATGCCTACCTACAAAGTCATTGCCGACCTTGGGATGCTCAATTCCTATGCCGGTTTAATTTTACCTATGGTTGTTTCGGCTACAGCAGTATTCCTTTTCCGCCAATTTTTTCTAACCATCCCTCGTGAAATCGTCGAATCTTCCCAGATCGATGGCGCATCACCCATGCAGTTTTTTTCTATAATTCTCGCACCCATGACCCAAACTCCCATCGTTGCCATGTTTGTTATCCAGTTTATTTATGGCTGGAACCAATATCTGTGGCCTCTATTGATCACTACCAAGCAGGAATTTTATACTCTGTTAATAGGAATTAACCGGATGATGTCAGGTGCTGACGTTCAAATAGAATGGCAGATTGTAATGGCTACAATCCTAGTCGCCATGATCCCCCCGGTAATCGTCGTAATTGCTATGCAAAGACAGTTCATCCAAGGTATGACCGAACGAGAGAAATAAGACATCAAAAAAAATTGATAAATTAAATCTTTTCTAAATTATCAACTCCCAATGATACCGCTTAGGAACTTTTCCTGATCGGTATTTTTTTTGCCTCACCAATGTGCTTTTTTAGGTATTATGATTATATGATGAACACCAATTGACTCGGCGAAGTGAATAGAACTTTCGTGTGTGCGGTTTTGAAGGCATAGACATTAAAACGCGCCCGTCGTCAGAGGTGTCCTCACCTCGTGGCGGCTGAGTATAACGAGGGTTTCTGTTCTACTTAGAGCCAAGCGACCTATGAGGTCGCTTGGCTCTGCGCTTGCCTCGCGGAATAAAAAACAAATGCACTCTGATAATGGGGCTCCATTCGGAAGCGCTATATCTTTGAGGAGGATGACACAGTTATCGGTATGGTTAATGGAGTTGGGTATAACTCCGGTATATTCTGATCCAGGTCATCCAGAGCAAAATGGACGGCATGAGCGAATGCATAGAGAGCTGAAAGCCGATGCAACGCTGCCTCCGGCGAATAATCTGAGAAGCCAGCAAGTAAAGTTCAACGATTTTATTAACCAGTATAATAATGAGCGACCGCATGAAGCACTAGGAATGAGAACGCCATCCGAAGCGCATGTACGGAGTTGTCGAGAATATCCTCGTTATTTACGAGATTGGGATTATGAAAATGAT
>DATFIA010000154.1:0-5998 GCA_035270545.1 Treponemataceae bacterium | reverse complement strand
AATTCCTCCTCAAAACCCAGATGGAAAGTCAGGTTTAATTCAAAAAGATTATCATTACAGCACTAAAATGGGCTTAAAGATAGTTGGTTTCAAAATTGAATGTGATCCAGAAGATGCTTATGGAACATATTATATATATTTAGATGATATGCGAGTAGTTTCAGATTTATATGATCTAGATGCTCGAGATTCTGATGATATGTATGATAACTGGTAAAATATGTAATGAGCATTAACTGAGCTCGATAGTTAAAGAAAACCGCCTTAGGGCGGTTTTTTTTATCATAAGGAAAATTGTGAACGATACCACTATTCAAACAAACCCTATTCAAAGACTCGATTACTTAAAAAAAATATATTTTTTTAATTCTATGTCTGAAAATGCTCTCATAAAAATATTACATCTATGTAATGAGATTAGTTATGAAAAAGATTCAATTCTTTTTCTAGAAGGAGTTTCTGGAGATAGTTTTTTTGTTGTTCTTGAAGGCGAGCTTGAAATATGGAAGCGTTATGGAACTAATGAAAGTGTTTTACTTGGAGAGTGTGGTCCAGGACATCCTTTAGGTGAGATGGCCTTAATTGATGAATGTCCCAGAAGTGCCACAGTTCGTGCGAAAACAGCTGTAAGACTTTTAGAAATACAGGCAGCAGATTTTAATAGTTTGCTTTTATCGGATACAAGTATTTGTGTCAGTGTTTTGCGTTCGGTTACTAAAATGGTTCGTAGATCTAATGAAGCTCATATGTCAGATTTAGATAGACAAAATAAAGAGCTAGGACAAGCATATAGTGAATTACAGGCTTTACAAGACGAACTTGTAAGTCGTGAACGATTATCTGTACTAGGAAGATTTTCTTCTTTAATATTACATGACATAAAAAATCCATTGTCTGCTTTAAAAACTCGTGTTGAACTTCTTAATCAAAATAAAGATAATCTTGAGTATTTCGACCAGGCAATTAATAAAATACAAGCTGATATCTCTCGTATGGAACATCTAACAGGCGAGTTCCTCGATTATTCACGGGGAGAGATTAGATTAAATATGTCTGTTTGTTCTCTCGATAAATTGTTAGAACGACTTCGAGATACTATTTCTATTAAAACGGAAGCAGCAGGATTAACGTTCCAAATAAATAATTCGGTAATTCAGCCTCTTATATTAGATGAAGAAAGAATGTTGCGTGCTTTAATAAATGCTTGTGAAAATGCTTGTAAGGCCATGAATCTTGGTGGCACTTTGACTGTTAACTCTTTTATACATGAAGAATCACTTTGTTTTGACGTTATAGACTCAGGTGTTGGTATCCCTGCCAATGTCCTTGAACATATATTTGATCCTTTTTTCTCTGTTTCATCAGCTGGAGGAACAGGACTAGGAATGGTAATTATTAAAAGTATAGTTGAAGCTCATAAAGGCTCTGTTTCTGTTATTTCTACCGAGGGTGAGGGTACTCGGTTATCGATTATACTTCCGCTATTGGTTTAGTTTTTATACCTTGTGTTTTTCGATAAATGTGTGCATTTTTATTTTTACCTGCAAGTTCTATGCTTCCTGTTTTCCATAAAACCCAAGCCATATGTCCAGAAAATTTTCCAGCTCCCGATTGGGCCAAATCTTTGCGAGTAAAATTTTCTGGAAGGTTGGAAGGTAAAAGCTGAACATAACTTTCTAATCCGTAAAATATTTTTGTATCATTAATTTTTAAGAGTTTTTTATCTGCTCTGCGTATTCCTTTTCGTCTCCAACTTCCGGTTCCATCGGCAATTCGTATTTCGAGAATATCAACTAAAAGAACATGAAGTGTAAAATTTGGATTATCTAGAATATGATAAATACCAGTAAGTTCTTTAAAAATAGCGTAAACTGTCAGATGTTTTGGGCTTTTACGTTTT
Organism: Treponemataceae bacterium; assembly: GCA_035270545.1. Lineage (GTDB taxonomy): Bacteria > Spirochaetota > Spirochaetia > Treponematales > Treponemataceae > Teretinema. The sequence goes on along the minus strand of DATFIA010000154.1, from coordinate 4,098 downwards.
GAAATAAGATTGTTTTCTATATCAAAGGTTTCTATAAAGGTGTTCGTTGGGAGCGGATACACGAGTATTACCTTATTATTTATTAAAAGTTTTTCTAATTTAGGTTTTAATTGACTAAGATTTCCTGTTTGTATTTCAATAATAGTACCATCTTCCAAAATAATATCGCAGATTGAACCACAAAGAGGTACTTCCGTCTTTCCCGTACTACCACAGAAATATTCTTTAAGTTCTTCATGCAAAAGGCTTTCATTCCATGTATTAATCATAGATAGCTTTGTAGTTCATCTGAGTTTAATTGCTCTAGATAATACACCGTAGTAACTATTCCTTTGTTTTCAATTGTTCTTTTTTTAGATATTTGATACGCAATCATTCTATTTGTGGGGAGTGGTAGCTCTAAGGGGTTTCCGTTTATATCGAGTATATCGCTTAAATTAAGACAATTTTTAATTTCCCTGCTTTCTCCTTCAGGATATACGATGTGAAATTCATATAAAATCATATCTTTGACTATAACCTTCCTTCAAAAAATTGTAAATCTTTCTCACTTAACCGATTTTATCGATTTTTTATCAAAACTGGTTGACAATTGAATTTTTGGTGTTAAAATAGGTAATAAGTGGAAAAAAGTGGGAGAAAGTAGCAAAAAGTGGAATCATTATTATTGACCGGAGAATATCGAAATACTCTCGACGAAAAAGGACGCATAATGTTCCCAATACGGTTAAGGTCAGAATTGGAAGGATCTACATTAATACTTACACGCGGAATAGACCGTTGTCTTTGGCTTTTTTCCCCTGAACAATGGAGGCTTCTTTCTCAAAAGGTAATGGAGTCTGCATCTTTGTTTCAATCTCAATCTCGGTCTGTTTTAAGACGGCTTATAGCACCAGCTCAAGAAGTCGAAATTGATAAGACCGGTAGAATTTCGATACCACAAAGTTTGCGAGAGTTTGCAGGTCTTGGTAAAGATTGTGTTTTTTTAGGCATTAATAAGTACTTTGAATTATGGGATTCAAGCGAATACGAACACTATTTAGGAGAAAGCGAGGCAGATTTCCGAGAGGCTACAGAAGGTCTCGGATCAATTTGCTTGTAGAAAACTATGGAAATTATTCATACATCGGTTTTATTACAAGAATGTCTCGAATATCTTGCACCGGAGAGTCCATCTTCGCTCATGATAGATGGGACTCTTGGAGAAGGTGGTCATACAGAGGCGTTTCTCTCAGCTTTTCCAGATTTGCGCATTATTGGTATTGATGCAGATATTAGAATTCAAGCTCGAGCACGCGAACGGTTAAGTCCTTTCGGAGATAGGGTGGTTTTCTATCCTGGTTGGTCCGATACTTTTTTCGCAGAATATCCAACAGATTCAAAAAAACCAGATATTATTCTTTTAGATCTGGGAATATCTCTTTTTCATTATGAAAAATCTGGTAGAGGCTTCAGTTTTAGAACTGATGAACCCCTCGATATGCGCCTTGACCCAAGTAGCGGGGATAGTGCTGAAGATATTGTAAATACAATGAAAGAAGTTGATCTTGCAAATCTTATCTATGAATTTGCAGAAGAGAGATATTCAAGAAGAATAGCCCATGCAATTTGCGAAAAACGTAGTTTAACACGTTTTACAACAGCTAAAGCTTTAGCTGATTGTATTTATTCAGCCGTTCCAGGTGAGTATCGCCACGGAAGAATACATCCTGCTACAAAAACTTTTCAGGCACTCAGAATAGCAGTGAACAGTGAATTAACAAGGCTTCCAAAATTATTAGAGCTGGCTTTGGCTGTTCTTCCTACTGGCGGTAGACTCGGTGTTATCACTTTTCATTCGTTGGAAGACAGAATTGTAAAAAATTATTTCAGGACAATGGGTAAAGCCTGTATATGTCCGCCAGAAGTGCCGATATGTAAGTGTGGAGGAATGCCAAGAGTTAAAGTACTCACTAAAAAAGCCATTTCTCCTTCTGACGAAGAAATATCACGAAATTCACCTTCACGAAGTGCACGTTTGCGTGTTGTGAGGAAATTGGACCATGGAGATACTCCCTAATGTCAAAAAATATAGCTGCAATCTTTTTAACACTTGCAATTCCTTTTATTCTTTTCCTTGCAGTATGGCAGTCAAGTCGATACACCACTATGGAAAATGAAATTTCACGAATGGACAAGCAACAACATGAAATTGTACTTCATAATAAACGCTTAATTTCTGCTATCACCGTACTATCTATTCCTGAAAGAATAGAAAAAGTTGCAATAGAAGATTTAAATATGCGTAAAGCTCATTCAGGTGAAATTATGCGAATTTCACTGAAAAAAGGAGAGCTCGGTGGCTGAAAAAGTAATGCTTATGAGCATCTCTCAATTAGTAGAAGCTGTAAATGGCACCTGCTTATGTTGTTATGCACCTGATAAAGGTTTTTCTAGTGTTGCAACTGACAGTCGATCTGTCACCTTAGGTTCTCTTTTTGTTCCCTTAATTGGTGAGTATCAGGACGGACATAGTTATATCCCCAGAGCCATTGAAGCAGGCGCCTCTGTCATTTTAGTAGATGCTGAACATTCAGATGGTTCGGCGAGTGTTTTTAGTAGTTTGGGTAAGCAGTATGGTGTCTGTTTTATTCGCGTAAAAAATACATTACAAGGTCTTCAAGATGCTGCAAAATTTTATGTTAGTCTCTTTCCAAATCTTGTTAAGATAGCTATTACTGGTTCGAGTGGAAAAACTACCACAAAAGAATTACTTTCTTCTATTTTTTCTGTTAGTAATACAGTGATCGTGAATGAAGGGAATTTAAATTCTGAAACAGGTCTTCCTTTATCCGTTTTTCGTATTAGAAAAGAACACCAATTTGGAATTTTTGAAATGGGTATGAATCGAAGAGGGGAAATTTCTGAATTAGCTCAGGTCGTCTCTCCTTCTCTTGCATTAATTACAAACATTGGAACTGCCCATATCGGTATTCTCGGCACACAGATAGCAATAGCTGAAGAAAAAAAAGAAATATTTTCACAATTTGATTCTACATGTACCGGATTTATTCCTGAACACGATCTTTTTTATTCATATCTTAGTGATATTTCAAAAGGTTCAATTGTACCTTTTGGAATAACAACAACAAAAGGCTACAGGGGGAATATTCAAAAGGGGATAGAAGGCTCTATTATTCAGTATGAAGATACAGAAATTCTTTTGCCACTAGTTGGATCTTACAACATGTATAATGCATTAGGAGCAATTACTCTCGCTCGTTATGCTGGTATCTCAGTGCAAGACATTAAAATAGGCATTGAAAAAATTACTCCATTATTTGGAAGAGCTCAAGTAAAAAAAGGTCCTGTTACTGTAATGCTTGATTGTTATAATGCTAATCCTGAGTCTATGGGGAATGCCATTCAGTTTTGTTCAGATCTTGAATGGCCAGGAAAAAAAATATTTTTGTTAGGCTCTATGCTTGAATTGGGAAAAAATACTCTTGATGCGCATAAAAGCGTTTGCGAAATGGCTGCAAAATCAGATGCTCAGTATGTTTTTCTCTTTGGTAGTGAGTTTGAAGACGCTGCTCAAGGCGTTGATTGGAAGGCTGTTAAACATCAGAATTTCCATTCTATGGAAGTATTAGCCTCTGTATTGCTTTCTGTTGTTGTTCCAGGAGATATAGTACTTATTAAAGGTTCTAGAGGTGTTGCTCTTGAACGAATTTATCCAATAATTGAAAAAATCGGTATCGATGAGGGTAATAATGATTGATACCGTAATACGAGCTGAGAAAAACAAGGCGCAAGATAAAATTGATATTTTATTTGTTTTACTAATTTTATTACTTTGTGGAATTGGATTAACAACTTTATTTTCAGGTTCTGTTTCCTCTGGTGCTCGGTTTTTCGGAGACCCCTTATATTTTATTAAAAGACAATTATTTAATTTCGTTATTGGTTTTATTGCCTTGCTTTTTTTTGCGTCTGTACGTCTTGAAGTAATACGAAAATATTTACCAAAGATTGTTATTTTCACATTAATTATTTCAATCTTAACTTTTATTCCTGGAATAGGAATAAAGAAAAATGGTGCCGCTCGGTGGATTGGGA
>DATFIA010000153.1:0-5414 GCA_035270545.1 Treponemataceae bacterium | reverse complement strand
GATAGATGTATATACTTCTTGCGGTTTTTTGTGTTATTACTTTCCATGGCGATGCTCCTGCATTTTGTAGTTGTTGTAAACACACAATACAGGTTTTTGTCGCTATTAGGGAGGGGTTTAGGCTCCTCCCTTTTTGCACTTCGTCATTGAACGCGGGAGTGGAAAATCGGTAAATTTTACATAATCATGCTGCTCGAGTCTTTGCAAAATTGTGCGGGACATATCTAAACCTTCAAGAAGAAGGTCTATATGGGCTCGGGTAACAGAGGAGCGTCCACTGCGAAGTTCGTCGAGAATGTTTTCTATATTATGAGTAAGTTCGCCCAATGTGGCAATTTTTAAAAAACCGCATTCACCCTTTATTGTATGGAATATTCTAAAAAGGGTTTGAATTACTTCTGCATTATCTGGTTTTTGTTCAAGTAAAAGGATATTTTCTTGGGCATTGTCTAGCCGATCTCTGGCCTCGGTCAAAAAAATTTGAAAAGATTCTTCGTCCCTATCATCAAAACAAGGTTCTTTTTCACTATTAGCTTCCGGAACTCGCTCTGGACATGAATATTTTTGTATCGCAAGTAATACTTCCGTCCGGCTCTCATCATCTGAGGAAAGAACAAGGCGTTGAAGTAAATCGACTCCGGCAGAAACAAATTCAACAAACAGAGGACGTCCGGACTGTTTCATTTCTTCTGTTATTGCTTTTCGAAGTTTATCAATAAGAGTACAGGCGACTTCTGTTTCAAGAAAAAAATCTTTAAGCCCGGTTAGAGAATCTGAAAGATCAGATAATAACAGAAAATCACCTGTTTCATATTCCATTAAATGCGTAGCAACTCGAGAAAACTGATTGTCAAGGGTCAAATGAGGCCTCTTTAATACAAGCTATTTTAATCGCACCGACGCACTATAGGTTTTACACTAGCCCCGCCGATCCTTACCTTCAATAGTTAGTATAGTTCCTACGCAATCAGATTTCAAATTAACAAGCTACTTTTTCTATGAAAAGTATTTTCTCACATATATTACGCAAATATGTCACATTCAACGCAAAATTAAATCATTAAAAACACCGAGAAAAAATGAAAAATACTTCCGGCCATTACAAAAAAATGCCAAACAAAATGAGTCCATTTAATCTTTTTCATTGAATAAAAAGCTGTACCTACAATATAAAAAGCTCCACCAATTAAAAGAAGATACCAACTTAAAATACTTCCACTCATAGCGGTAAGACGAAGCTTTATTGTATTACCTGCAAAAATGATTATTAAACTCATAGGGATATAGGTACTCGCAGAAAGTTTTCTTAATCTGGATCCAAAAATAGCATAAAATGTAATACCAATTATTGCTAAACCCCAAATAATTCCAAAAAGAGTCCAACCCAAGGGGCCCCTAAGAGCTGTAAGACAATAGGCCGTATACGTTCCCGCAATTAACACATAAATAGAACAATGATCTAAAATTCCGAAGACCTTTTTCGCAAGATGATTCGTAAGTGCATGGTAAAGGGTCGAAGAAATATACAAGATTATAAGAGAAACCCCAAAAATAATAAAACCGACAATATACGAGACCTTATATTCCGCAGGCGCATACCATGCCGCCCTCAAAATAAGCAACACAAGCCCTGCTATAGAAAGCAGGGTCCCTACCCCATGCGTCACCGCGCTACCAATCTCCTCACCAAGACTGTACCTTTTCACTTTTTTTTCTTGCATTAAAAACTCCCAACAAAATTGATACTTCTAAACATAGCTAATATTGTATAGACAGTACAGAAAGAGTTAAGTTGCAAAAGAGACAAAATTGAGGCAGAAAGAGAAGGAATGGAGAAAGGGCAACTCGCGGAGCCATCAGGAGGGGGTACCCTCCTGCCGCGTGTGAGGGCTAAAGGATGAGAGTGGTCGTTTTTGGTCTTCTTATTCCTGCCACAGCTCGGTTAAAAATTGTTGCCAGGGCAGAATAAAAATGCCGTCATCTGTGCAACGAGATTGCTCTTCCATACAAACGACTATGCGTTTTTTGAACAGAGCTTCGTCTTTAAGTGCGCGCAAACCTCGCAAATCTGCGGAATGGATACGAGAAGAAGCCTTAACTTCTACTGCAAGATCAGTTCCCACAAGAAAATCGACCTCTAAGCCTTCGCGGGTACGCCAATAACGCAAGTGCTCTTTTATTCGGCGGTACGAACACCATGCACGCAACTCCATAGCAATAAAATGTTCAAAAGCAATCCCATATTCACTACTATCTCGGCGCAGACTATGCACACCCGATAAAAAATTTGCAACTCCGATGTCAAAAAAATACATTTTAGCTGTACCGACCGCCTTTCGTTTTGGCCCGTGCCAAGGCTCAAGAAGAAATCCTAAAAAACTGTCCTGTAAAATTTCAAACCATGCACGAACAGAAGTAACCGGAACACCTGTGTCACGAGAAATATTAGCAAAATTAATTTGTTGAGTGTTCGAAAGAGCAGCAATTCGTAAAAATGACGAAAAGTGTGCCAAATTTTGAACGAGAGCTTCGAAGCAGATTTATTATCTGTGTTTCGGGAAATTGCTGCCTGAGCAATGTTGTCTTTCCGGTACTTCGAGGACCAAAAAGAAAGAGCGACTTCTTTTTTGATAAACTGGCAATATCAAGTATTCGAGTATACATATGCTATGTATACTGCATATTTACCGCAATTCAACGGCGATTCCGACGATTTTCCCCTAAATTCAACGGAGTGACCGACGAATTCTCGCTAATAAGCACGTTATATAGAAAAGGTGTTGTTTTCTCACTAAATGCATTATATTCTATTTTATGAAGCGAGAGATTATTTTTAGAAAATTAAGCTTTTTTCTTCTCTTTTCGACTATTCTGACTTTTACATTCACGTCTTGCTCTACAACGCCAGAACGCAGTCGTGGTAGCCTTTCCGACGCAATGGATAAGGCAAAACCTGAACATGAAGGATCCCGCAGAGTACCAGATGCTCCACGCGAGCCAGCCTATACAAATCCCCCAAACCGACACCAGCCCGGCACTCCCATTCCAGCCCCAACACCAGAATATCCTTCCAATTCAAGAACAGATCCAAGTTCTGACCCACCCGGTGTAGTACAAGAACCCTTAGGCATTTGGCTAGGCTTTAGAGGCGGCAACTCTTATAAAATGACCAGTCAAATGGATTCATACTTCGATGGCGATATATTCTTAGGAATGGTTCTTTCAAACCACATAGAAGTTGATTTCTTTGCAGGATTAAAGGCAGCCTTTGCAGTTAAAGAATCAGATTTAGATGGGTCGGTCAAAGACACTCTAACCTTTTTAAAGGCAGGTGGCGGAATCGTCTATACACCCTTTCCTAAACTGCCCGTATTTTGTCCCTATGTATCGGCTGGTTTGGGTGGTTTTATCATGTTTTGGGACTTCGAAACACCCCTCTATGCCGACTCACAAACTATAACAAACGACAGCCTTGGCGGAGTACAGCTTTACGCTGGTGCTGGATTGTATCTAATTAACTTACAATATTTTCGCATAGGACTGGGAGTAAGCCCAGAGACATTCTTGTTTGGTTTAGTCACAAGTGAGGGTTTTGATAACGATTATTTCGATTACGTAAGCAACCTTAAATACTCATTAGAAGCGGCAATTTTCTTTGACTAAGCTAACATACGTATCAATAAGAATTAAAATCTTACAAGACTGAGGCAGAAAACCTAGGACGTGCTGTCCTAAGGATGAGAGCCCGGGCAATGCGCGGAGCCGCCGCGTGCGAGAGTTAAAGGAAGGGAGAAATCGTTTCTCACAGTGAGATGGGGAAAGATCTTTAGGCTAAACCCAAGGGCATTGCGCGGATTATCTCTCGTAAACGTGAAAGATCTTGGCTGAGAAGAAGAAAGGCAGAACTCCGTAAGTTAATCTCCGCATATTATGCGGAGATTAGACACTTGCAATGCGGAGATTAAAAATAGCGAGAGCAAGCACAAGGAGGGGTGCTGCCGGGCCGAAGGGCCGGCCAAGACCTACGCGGCAACGATCGAAGTGGAATACGTAGAAACAACGCGAGCCGCGTTGCTTCTACGTTTGGAACGAAGAGCGTGTTCAGAACCATGAACATGTTCATGGTTCTGGAGCCGCCCAAATTCTTAACTTAAGCTTTTAGTTTTCTAAACACAAGATACGAATATAAAACAAGCCAGGGTATGAGAATAAAACCTGAAAAACTGACTATGCCGCCAACAATTCGGTTGGGGATAAAAGAGCCGGCAATCAGAAGCGCTCCCATGATAATAAAAGCAGGGCCGCCTTGGCGATGTGTTTTGCGCCAAACTTCTTCGTTTGCCAAAGTCCAAGGAGTGCGTATCCCAACAAAATAATTGTGGCGAAATGTGGCCATGTAGTTTCCCAAAACTATAAAAAGAAGTCCGATTAAGGAGAACACAAACATGTCTACTCTAATGGGGAATTTGAGGCTGGAAGCGATAATGACCCAATTTAATAGAAAGAAAGTGAATGAAATGACTACTTGGATTATTGCATAGGATTTTTTGTGAAGTTCCCATGAACTTTTTCGGGGGTCTATGCGAGGCAGGAATTCCAGTAAAAGAAATAAGACTATTGGTAAAAGGGCCATCCAGATGATGTTCCAGGCAGGAGCCCAGGAGTCTACTTCGCCCTTAAAGTTCCAGTGAAAGGGGATTTTTGCAGGCAAGGCTGGGATTAGGGCAATTGTTGCAATGAGGCCGAGGACATAAAAGGCCAATAAAAGTATTTTCTTTTTCATTTTTTTTCTTCTCCTTCTTTTGTATGCAATGAATACGCCCAGCCTATCAATTCCTGAAAGACAGTGGTGTTCAGTGAGTAAATAATATTTTGCCCTGAGCGTACGGAGAGGACTAGATTTGCTTGTTTTAAGGTACTCAGGTGATGACTTATTGAGGCGCCAGTTATTGGAAAGCTTGCGGTAATTTCACCCGCACTCAAATCTCCTTTTTTTAAGAGTTCGAGAATTTCCCTTCGCGTCGGGTCCGCTAAAGCCTTAAATAGGCGATTCATATTATCTCCTTTTCTATGCCGGTTATTCAGATATTTAGAATATAGTCTATATATCTAAATAAGGCAAGAGGGATAAAGAAAAAAATATTTAAAACTGAGGCAGAAAAATTTAGATCGGAGAAAATCATTGAGCGGAGCCACCGCTAAGAAAGCTCAAGGATTGGAGAAAGGCCTTGCTCGCACCAGGCCCCTTGAAAAACAGACCTCTCCCCGAGTAGTATTCCATCCATGAATATGACCCTTTTTTTAGGACTTTTAGCATTTTCACTTGTTTCTGGCTTTACGCCGGGGCCTAATAATTTACTCGCACTTGCCTCTGGTGCAAACTACGGATACAAGCGTACGCTACCCCATATTCT
>DATFIA010000152.1:0-13750 GCA_035270545.1 Treponemataceae bacterium | reverse complement strand
CACACAGACGCTACGATACGCAGGAAAATTATTTCGTAAAGCAGTCTATAACCCAAAAGTACCTGTAAAAACGCTTCGCAGTCAGTACGACTCCCTTTTTGAGACGAGTCTTCTTCCAAATAATATAGATTTACAGGAAGTCCAAACAGGTGTTGTCCCTTCGGACTTACTTGTACCCGAATTTGTAATGGGAAAAAGAATTATTTTGTACGCTCATGGAGGTGGGTTTATTGCTGGTTCGAGAAGAGCTTCTCGGAATCTTTGCTCCTCACTTGCAAACGAATGTGCAACCCGTCTTCTTATTCCCGAATATCGACTTGCACCTGAATACCCCTTCCCCACCGCTTTAGAAGATCTTTATAATACCTATGCTTGGATTCTACAACAAAAAATATCTCCAAAAGAAATTATAGTGGCTGGTGACGGAGCTGGAGCAAGCTTAGCTCTTTCCTTACTTCATTATTTAGGTGAAAAAAATGTTCCCCTACCGGCAGCAGTTATAACGCTTTCCCCTTGGGTAGATCTTTCTTGCGATAGCAGCATTTTCCATCTGAGGAAACATCCAGACCCCATACATACCCGGGAAATTTTAGCGAATCAGGCCCTTCAATATACCTGGCAAAGTAACTTCAGAAACCCTCATGTTTCCCCCATTCACGGAGACTTTACCCACTTCCCTCCTCTTTATATTCAAGTAGGTTCGACTGAAATATTATTAGATGATGCGAAACGCCTTGCAGAAATTACAAGAGGATTAGGCGTTCCCACTACTTTAGACATAGAAGAAGGCATGTGGCATCTTTTCCAGTCAATTGACACCCTTACACCAAAAGCACATCTTGCTGTGCGCAAAATAGGCAGCTGGGTTCGCTCAGGCTGCTCTGGAGGACTTCTCTAATGGAACTTGTATCTCCTGCAGGAAATATTGAAAAACTCACCTACGCCTGGGAATATGGCGCAGATAGTGCATATATTGGCTTAAAAAAATTCTCGCTTCGTATAAAAGCAGATAACTTCCATGGAGCAGAACATGAAGAAATCCGAAAGCTAAAAGCTGAGTATGCACAACGCGGAATTCCCAAAAGACTTCTTTGCGCTCTCAATATTTCATTTCATAACAAAGAAATAGAAAAATTTCTTGCAGAAAAAGACTATTTTCATGCATATCCCATAGACGCTTTTATTGTACAAGATATAGGCATGGTGAGACTTCTTCAAAAAGAGTTCCCTACCATTCCCCTCCACTTAAGCACGCAGGCAAACTGTATAAATTCAAATGCCGTTAAAATGTACAAAGATCTTGGGTTTAAGCGCGTTGTACTCGGACGAGAAACAAGCCTCACCGAAATAGCAGAAATTAAGCAAGCGGTGCCTGAAATGGAAATTGAGTGCTTTGCTCACGGAGCCATGTGCATAGCATATTCTGGCAGATGTCTCATGAGTGCATACCTCACGGGTCGTAGTGCAAATGCGGGTCATTGTAGCCATTCATGCCGCTGGGACTATCGCCTCCTCGCAGATGAGTTAAAGTCTGGAGAAAGAGAATACGCCGTAGAAGAGCGAGCCCGACCGGGAGAAATTTTTCCTGTTATAGAAGACGACGATTTTACCGCCCTTTTTTCTTCCAAAGACCTTTGTATGATAGATCATCTTGAAGAAATGAAAAAAGCCGGAGTAGACGCATTAAAAATTGAAGGGCGAATGAAAAGTCTGTATTACGCTGCAGTAGTAACTCGTGCATATAGAAAAAGAATAGACCAAATAGAAAAAAAATTGAGCGAAGCAGAAGCCTTCCCCTTTGTGGCAGAACTTGACCGAGTCGCTCACAGAGAGTTTGCCACTGGCTTTTATTATTCAAAAGATGATGCTAATAAAACAACCAAGGGAGAAACAACCTCTCCTTGGCAATTAGCTGGAACAATTGGTGCTGAATCTACAACATGGGCTGCGGCGCACACCGAAGGCCAAAAAGACTTCATTTTCAACTCTATGAATAAAATAACAACAGGCACACCACTTGAATATATAGGACCTGACACAGCTTTTATTGCCGACACCGAGTATTCATTAATAGACCCTGCTACAGGACAAACGCGTGAATGGGTTTGCCATGGACACCCTTGTTTAATTCGAACCAACAAAGCAATAAGCGAGCGCTTTATTGTAAGAAGCCCAGACCCTGACTATAAAGAAGAATCTTCTTCCACACAGAGCGATCGCATCCCAAAATCTATGAGAAATCTAGAAGCTTTAAAAGAATAAAAACTGAGGCAGAAAGATTAGGACCGGGGGCGGTCCTATGGAGTACCACGGTAGTGGTACTCCACACACAAAAGGCGTAATGGCAACGCTCGTAGCCGCTCGAAGTATATCTAACGTAGGCGAAGGCGAAACCGCCCCTGCAAAGACTCTCTACTCGGGGGGCTCCCGCGTTTAGCCCGCTCCAAGCAAGGACGTTCTGCCTCAAGATTCCGTAAAATGTCCAAACTTACGTATTTTTAGGTTTCGGTATCGCACAAGAACTTCAGGATTTCTGCTCATTAGGTCTGTAAGATCTCGAACAATGACTTCTTTTATACGAAGGCTGGACGCTACAGGATCTAGATGTGCACCACCAGTTGGTTCTGCAATAATACCATTACAAATTTTCATGCCTAGTACGTCTTCGGCGGTAATTTTCATCATGGCAGCAGCATTTTTTGCCTGGGAAGCATCGCGTAAAAGAATAGAAGCGTAGCCTTCTGGTGAAATTACGGAATAAACAGCGTTTTCAAGCATGTAGATCTTGTCTCCGACCCCTATTCCTAAAGCGCCACCTGAGCCACCTTCTCCAATAATAATGCAAATTACGGGAGTTTTTAGTTGGCTGAACTCACGCAGGTTCACTGCAATGGCCTCGCCAATACCACGCTCTTCTGCACCAAGACCTGGATATGCACCTTGGGTATCTATAAAAGTAATAATTGGACGGTGGAATTTCTCGGCTTGTTTTGCAAGACGCAGGGCTTTTCTATACCCTTCAGGGTTAGCCATTCCGCCATTTCGGGCCATGGTTTCTTTTAAGTTTCGCCCTTTTTGATTTCCTATAATAGTCACAGGAATACCATCTATAAAACCAATGCCACCAATCATTGCTTGGTCATCGCCAAAATAGCGATCTCCGTGAAGTTCTATAAAATCGTCACAAATATTTTTAATAATATCGAGAGTACGAGGTCTGTCCGGATTTCGGGCTAACTCAACTCTCTGCCAAGCTTTTGCAGAATCTGAATTTACTTCAATTTTGTCTGCAATACTTTTTAGTTCCAAAGAAATATCTATTCCAGCTTCTTGTGCAAGTTTATGTAATTCTGCTATACGGCTCGTAACTTTATCAGTTGCCATTTAGTTGCCTCCTGTTGTTACAGATTGTTGACGAGGGGCATGAGCTTTTAACAATTTTACGAACAAATTTCGTTGGTCTTTTCTATGTGCAATAAGATCCACAAAGCCTTTTTCCATTTGGAACTCAGCGCGCTGAAATCCTTCTGGTAGAGTCTGTTTTATTGTTCCTTCAACAACTCTCGGACCTGCAAAACCAATTAAAGCTTTAGGTTCTGCGATAATAATATCGCCTAACATAGCAAAACTTGCGGTAACACCGCCGGTTGTTGGGTCGCAAAGAACTAAAAATAAGGGTATTCCCGCACGGTCAAGTTCTGCGGCTGCACTTGCGGTTTTTGCCATTTGCATGAGAGAAAAAATACCTTCTTGCATACGAGCGCCACCAGAAGTTGCATACACAATTACTGGAATTTCTTTTTCTACACCTTTGAGCATTGCGCGAGAAATTTTTTCTCCAACAACAGAGCCCATAGAGCCGCCCATAAAACTAAAAGACATTACTGCAAGAACAACTGGTATTTCTTCGATAGTGCACGTTCCAGTTACCACTGCATCAGAAATGTTAGATTTTTTTGTCGCTTCGCTTAGTTTTTGCTCATAGCCTTCCATGGAAATAGGATTCTGGCTTGTCATATTTTTACAAAACTCTGAAAAACTTCCTGTATCTGCAAGATAAAGAATGCGGTCTTTAGGTTCCATTCTAAAATGATGTGTGCATGAAGGACAAACCATCAAGGCAGAGGCAAGGACATCACTTGTATTTTCTGTCTTACAGACAGGACACAGAATTATTTCGCTCATAGAATTGCCTCCAATTGGGCGTACAATCCGGTACCAAACTGACCGGATCTAAAGATAGCATTAGAAAGAATTTTTCTTTGAGTTTTAATATTTACCGGGACGCCTTCAATTTTTAACTCATCTATTGCCCGAATTAAACGATTAAGTGCGTGATTCCGATCTATATCCCAGACAATAAGTTTTCCAACCATTGAATCGTAATGTGGAGAAACGCTTGCACCGTTGTATAAGAAGCTGTCAAATCTGACGCCGGGCCCGCCGGGCACTTCAAGACAGGTAACTTTTCCCGGAGAAAGTGCATTAATACGAGCTTCTATAGACCAGCCTCGCAATTCAACCTTATCTGGATCGATACTCATTGGCTCACCGCAGCAAACTAAGATTTGCTCTCGAATGAGGTCTGTCCCTGTTACAAACTCACTTACCGGGTGTTCAACTTGAATACGAGCGTTTACTTCCATAAAGAAAAAATCTTCTCCGGAAACTAAAAACTCGATTGTACCTGCACCGCAGTATTTTAAACTTCCAAAAAGATTTCGAGCCCCGTCGCTCATGCGCTTGCGCATTTCAGGCGTTACTCCAGGAGAAGGGCTTTCTTCTATCAATTTTTGGTGATTTTTTTGAACAGAACAATCTCTTTCGCCTAAAATAGCGACTGCACCTTTTCCATTCGCAATTACTTGTAATTCAACATGGCGCGGGTTCTGTAAATATTTTTCTATAAACACGGTTCCGTCGGCAAAGTTTGCCTCTGCTTCACGGGACGCAATTTTCAAGTTTTCTTCGAGGTCTTCATCTTTCCAGACAATGCGCATGCCTTTTCCGCCACCACCAGAAGCAGCCTTAATAATTATGGGATACCCACAGGCTTTTGCAACGACCATTGCTTCTTCTTTTGTCTCAATAGGACCGGGAGAGCCTGGTGTTATGGGAAGTCCATATTTTTGAGCTGTTTCTCTCGCAACGACTTTATCTCCGAGCATTTCTATTACGTCTGGATCTGGACCTATCCAGATGAGTCCTGCTTTACGAACTTCACGGGCAAAATTTGCATTCTCGGAAAGGAAGCCTACACCGGGGTGAACTGCTTCGCAGCCAGTTCGAACAGCCGTAGTAATCAAGGCCCCAACGCTTAAGTAACTTTCTGCGCTTTTAGCCGGACCAATACAGACAGAAATGTCTGCCAGACGAACGTGAAGGGCGTCCCTGTCTGCTGTCGAATAGACTGCCACAGTTTCTATACCAAGCTCACGGCAGGTGCGTATAATACGAACCGCGATTTCCCCCCTGTTCGCTATCATCAAACGCTTGATCATTTTCCGCTCTCCGCGCCAGTTCTCTTAATCTCGAATAAGGGCTGATCATATTCAACCATTTCTCCGTTATTAACTAAAATTTGTATAATTTCGCAGTCTAATTCGGCTTCAAGGGCATTCATCATTTTCATAGCTTCAATAATGCAAATCTTTTGCCCCTTCTTAATTTTCTTACCGACTTCGGCAAAAGCTGGAGCATCTGGAGAAGCTGAACGATAAAAAGTTCCAACTATAGGGCTTTTTATATATTCGTGGCCACATACAATGGCTTCTGATGACGGAACATCTGAGTGATGGGCGGGAGATGCGACTCGAGATTTGTCATGATTATTATGAGAAGTTTGATCTTGCACTTGTGGTGAGAGCGTTTGTGACATTCCTGCATTTACAAAGGCTTCTTTTCTCCGTAATTCAAAGGTATTTCCATTCCCGGAATATTTCATTTCAACTGCACTCGACTTTTCAAATTTATCAAAAAGTGCTAAAAGGGTTTTTTCATCCATTGTTTTGTCTCCTGTATTAGTCATAACAATCTTTAAATTTTATCCATACGTGGAACATCTAACTCATAATCTATACCCGGTATATCGAAACCATTTGCGGCAAGAAAGTCATGACGGTAGCCGGCAAGATCGCAAAGATCTCCGCCATGCTCGGCGTCGATTGCTTCATAATTACCTGCGGAAAGTTTTGCCATACGCAGTGCGACTTCATCTTGTACTTTAGCGCTCATCTCCCAGTCATCAATTCGAATAAGATTATCGCTATCTACAGGAACAGGTTTTCCCGTATATAAACGCTCGGCATATAAGCGCTCAATTTGTTCAATGCAGCCTTCGTGGGTACCTTGCTCTTTCATAACCTGAAAAAGAACAGAAAGATAGAGAGGAATAATTGGAATTACCGCGCTGGATCTTGTAACAAGACCTTTGTTAACAGAAACAAAAGCTGCTCCATCGAAAGATTTTTTCATAAATTCGGTCATAGTACGAGCAGTTTTTTCTAAGTGTTTTTTAGCTCCACCAATTGTACCGTCTCTGTAAATTGCATGAGAAACAGAGGGGCCAATATAAGAATAAGCGACTGTTGTGCAGCCTTTTGAGAGCACACCGGAGGCGGAAAGCTGGTGAATCCAGCGTTCCCAATCTTCACCGCCCATAACCTTCACTGTTTCTGCAGCTTCGATTTCTGTCGCAGGTTCCGCGCTCATAGTTGAAAGTTTTCCACTCATTGGGTCGATAGTTTCACCACTATAAGGGGCACCAAATGGTTTTAATACCGAGCGATACAAGACTCCTGTTTCAGGGTCTGTGCGAACAGGGCTCGCCAGACTATACACGACGAGGTCAAAGGTTATATTCATTTTTTTTGCAGCTTCAATAACTTGGGCTCGCACAGGATCAGAAAAAGCATCTCCATTTATGGTAAAGGAGGGAATCTTTTTTGCTTCTGCGGCTCGGTCAAAAGCCATATTGTTATACCAACCGGGAGTGCCACTTTTAGCTTCACTTCCTTCTTTTTCATACGAAACGCCAATAGTGGCAGCTCCATAGCCAAAGCTCGCAGTAATTCGGCTCGCAAGGCCATAGCCTGTTGAACAACCCAAAACTAAAACCGCACGAGGTGGCTTTTGTGCAGGATACGAAGCATTTCTCTCTCGTTCCTTGTTTTTTGAACTCACATACTCAATTTGGTTTTCAACTTCTTTTGCACAACCTGCAGGATGTGCATTTATGCAGATATTACTGCGTATCATCGGTTTAACAATCATTTTTTCTCACTACTCCCTACCAGACACATCCATTCAGCTTCGGTTGCAATTTTGTCCCCGACATACACTACGCCCGATTGTTTAATCATTCGCGCAGATACACGAAGATTTTTTATTACGATACGCACCTCGTCACCGGGTCGAACCTGGTTTCGGAATTTTACTTTATCGAGAGAAGCAAAAAAGAATAGAGAATCTTCTCCAAGCACGCCTCGTTTAACAAGACCAGCTCCTCCAGCTTGTGCCATAGTTTCACAGAGGATGACTCCGGGCACCACAGGATATTCTGGAAAATGCCCCTTAAAAAAGAACTCGTTCTCTGTGAATACATGACGTGCTATAATTTCATTTTCATTCGATACATCTATGGTATCAACAAACAAAAAAGGATCTCGGTGTGGTAACAGGGTTTCCATTTCTGCCCGCCCAGATTTTCGAACCTCGTCTATTGAAAGATCTACCAGCGCGCTTCCACTTTCGTTTACAAATTCTGCAGATATTTCGCTCATTTTTTATACTTCCTCATGATCAATACACCGTTATGTCCACCAAACCCCAGAGATCCGGAAGCAAAACAATTCATTTCGCCTTTAACGCCTACATTTGGTACGTAATCGAGATCGCAACCATGTTCAATGTCGGGATTATCTAAATTGATGGTGGGAGGATAAAAGCCTTCATTCATAGCTTTTATGCAAATTATAGCTTCTATAGCGCCAGCTGCACTAACACAGTGGCCAGTCATACTTTTGGTACTAGAAACCTTCATTTTGTAGGCATGGTCGCCAAAGGCTTTTTTAATCATCAGTGTTTCTGCGGGATCATTTACCGGAGTAGATGTTCCGTGTGCATTATAATACTGTACTTCTTCTGGCTTAACACCTGCATCTTCAAGAGCGCGGTTAATTGCAAGACAGCCGCCAGAACCATCTGGATTGGGGCTTGTTATATGGAAAGCATCGCTTGAACCACCGTATCCGGCAAATTCTGCATATATTTTGGCACCACGGGCAAGAGCATGCTCAAGTTCTTCTAAAATAAGAACGCCCGAACCTTCTCCCATAATAAAGCCTTCTCTGTCTTTATCAAAAGGGCGACTCGCTTTTTCAGGATTATCGTTATATGAAGTAGCCAGTGTTTGAAGTACGGTAAAACTACCAATTCCGTAACCGGTAATTGCGGCTTCAGCGCCACCTGCAACACAGAGGTCTATTCGGCCAGAGCGAATTAAGTCTAGTGCAGCGCCCAAAGCATCAGTTCCAGAAGCACAGGCAGTTGAGAGCGTCCAAGAAGGGCCATTTATGCCGTTTAGCATACTCACATTTCCAGCACCTTCATTAAGAATCAACATTGGAATGGAAAGAGGCGGAATGCGACTATTTCCCGACTCAAAATATTTTTTCATAGAAGATTCAAGAATCTCAAAGCCGCCAATTGTTCCACCAACCATAATTCCAGCTTTAACATCTTTTATGGTTTCTTTGGTATAACCTGAATCGGCAATGGCCTGAGCGGCTGCTACTGTTAAAAATTGGGTAAAACGAGCCATTTTTCGAGCATCTTTGCGGTCTACCCAAGGACTCATATCAAGATTTTTAACTTCTGCTGCAATTTTGACAGCATAATCTGTTGTGTCGAAAATAGTGATAGGAGCAACACCACTTTTGCCAGCTTTTATCGAAGCCCAGGTTTCATCGACTGTGTTCCCACAGGGCGTAACGGCTCCAAGACCGGTAACTACTACTCGTCGTTTCATGCTCCCATTCCTCCGTCCACGCCAATAACCTGCGCGGTAATATATTCAGATAAATCAGAAGCTAGAAACACAGTTGCGTTTGCAACTTCTGTAACAGTTCCTGCTCGTTTCATTGGTATAGTTTCAAGCCATGTTTTTTTTGCATCTTCTGGAATAACTTCGGTCATTTCGGTAAGAATAAAGCCTGGAGCAATCGCGTTTACCCGCACTCCCCTGCCTGCAGTCTCTTTAGCGAGACTTTTGGTATAGCCAATAAGACCTGCTTTACTCGCTGCATAATTTACCTGCCCACCTTGTCCATGAATACCGACGATGCTCGATAAGTTTATGATTGAACCCGCTCGTTTTCGAATCATGTCTGAGGAGACAATTTGAGAAACAAGAAACGTGCCGGTAAGATTTATTCTAATTACTGATTCCCAGTCTTCTAATTTCATACGGAAAGACAAACCATCTTTGGTAATGCCGGCATTATTTACTAATATGGAAAATCCACCAGAAGCCTTCACCGCTTCTGTTATAACAGGTTGGACAGATTCACTGTTTCCAATATCTGCTATAAGGCTATGGTACACAGTGCCATATTCGCTTGCAAGATCTGAAAGCTCTTTGTCAGAATTTGACGTCTTTGTTGAAAGACCCCACACTTCTGCTCCTTCTTGAATAAATCTGCGCGCTATTTCTTTCCCAATTCCCCGGCTTGCACCCGTTATCAGGGCTATTTTTCCTTTTAGTAACATGCGTTTCTCCTTAAAATTCTGTATAGGGTTTGCAATTGCCCGCCAGCTTTGAATCTGTCCAAAGGCCGCTAAGGACTTTTCCCGGGCCACATTCAATGAGCTGAGTTTCATTTTGTTCAGCCATAAATGCGGCTATTGCTTCTTCTTCTTCAGTCCAGCGAACAGGATTTGAAATATGATCTACAGCACATAATCGTGCTTGTTCTCCTGAGCGAATTCGTGCTCCGGTAACATTTGAATACAGAGGAATTATAGGGTCATTAAAAATAAGTCCATCGAGAACCAAAGAAAAGGATTCGCCTGCTTTTCGCATAAGCGGAGAGTGAAAGGGGCCGGCAACTTTGAGCCTAATAACCCTGCGTGCGCCTTCAACTTTGAGAGCAGCCTCTGCCAATAAAAGAGATTCATGAGTGCCAGAAATGACTGTTTGAAGTGGACTATTATAGTTAGCAACATATACTTCGAGTTTTTTTCCATTTGATGTGGGTGGAAGAGATTCTAGAACAGCTTCTATCTGGCTAGAGTTAAGACCAAGAACAGCAGCCATACCAGGGGCCTCATTTTCTGCTCCTAGCGCACTTTGCATAGAGTCTACTTCTTGCTGCATAATGCGGCCTCTCTCAATTACGAGGCGAATGGCTGTATCTTCGCTAATAACGCCAGAAATAGCGAGGGCAGAATATTCGCCCAAACTAAATCCTGCACAGGCAGTAGGTTTGAAATTCTTTGAAGAGAGGTATTTAACTGATGCGAGAGAAACAAGCGTAATGGCAAGTTGACTTATGTCGGTTCTTTTAAGATTTTCTGCATCAGAAGCTAATAAGGTGCAAATGTCTGAACCATAGATAGCTGAGGCTCTGTCAAAAAGGGATCGAACACCCATAGCTCCGTCCCTATCGGCTTCATAGAGATCTATCCCCATTCCGGTATATTGGGCGCCTTGCCCCGGAAACAAAAAAACAGCCATGCAAAATCCTCCACTCTGACACATTTGGATATTACGTCATCTTCAGAACAGGATTATTGTGTTTTTTGTGACAAAAGTCAATAGTTATGTCGAAATCAAAATTGAACGAATTGCAAAAGAAATTGCTGTTTTGCTGTCCTCTACGGAATGATGATCTAAAATTGCAATGCGAAAAATAATAGATTCTATGAGCCCATAAAAAAGTTCATTGGCTTCTTTTACGTTTGAAATTTTAAATTCCCCTGCATTTTTCCCGGCTATTAAAAGTTGGGATAGAAGGTGCCGTAATCTGATAGTTCTGCGCTTAACGCGGGAGTCAGGATCTTTGCCTGTTTTTTGGGCTTGAAGTAAATAGGTTAAAACAACGTTAAAAAGACGTCGATTATCTGCACAGCGGTCTGAAATAGTATACAAAACTGATTCGAGCCGTTGCGCATAGCTTTCTCCCTCTTCTGCCATGCGGGAGCGTAAGTCTTTTTCGACTCCGTCTGTAAGTTGTTTTATACTCCACACAAAAATTTCACGTTTGTTTTTAAAATATAAATAGAGTGTTGTGCGGGTTATTCCACAACGATCGGCAATTTTCTGAAAAGTCGCATCCTCATAACCTTCTTCTACGAAAATATCGAGAGCTTTTTCTAAAATTTCGTAGCGCCTTTTTTCGTGTTCAACCACAATCGCCATTTTTATCGCTCCTTATCGAAAACATAAAAACTGGTGTCAAGATTACCACTTTTGAATTTTTTCCGCTTAGTAGCTCTTTTACCAATTGATTCTTCGAAGCCTTCGTGACTAGTAATAAATGCAAAATTCCAACCGGAAAAATCTAAAAAAAGTCTGTGCATAGATGAATATAATTCTCTCGCAGAATCTTTATCTGCTAATCTTTCTCCCCAGGGCGGATTCGATAAAATGAGACCCTCTGGGTAGGGGGCGGCAAGGTCAGAAAAAGAGGCTGCTGTAAAATCTGGACGAGGAATGCGTTCATTACGCCCTACTTCTTGGAGGGCCTTTCCTGCAATAGCGCAGGCGCGCTCTGCATTTGCACGCGCAGAAATTAAAATTTCTTCGCTAATATCGCTACCAGTAACGCGCACAAGACAGTCAGTTCGAATCGCTAAGGCTGCTGTATTGCGTTCTTTTTGCATGAGGGTGCGAGCCTCGGGGGAGGTAAAAGGAGTAAAATTTTCAAAGGTAAAAGTTCTTCCGAGCCCCGGAGCTATATTGTGCGCATAAAGAACAGCCTCTATGGGAATAGTACCTGAACCACAAAATGCGTCGTGTAAAGGTGTTTTTCGCCTCCAACTCAGAGTTTGAATTAAAATTGCCGCAAGAGTTTCTCGAATAGGAGCTTCCCCTCCTGCAGTTCTATAACCTCTTCTATGTAAGGGCATTCCAGAAAGATCTAATAAAATGTAGGCAATATCGTATTCAATATATACCCTTACATTTGCTTGAATTCCAGTTTCGGGAAGATTTGTTATACGCCATGCCTTTCCAAGAACTTCATAGATAGCCTTGTGGGTTACACTTTGAACCGAATGTTCAGACTCGAGACGACTTGCATGTGTGCGAACTTTATCTACAACCACACGAAAATCTTTGCGGAACCATTCTTGCCAACGAACGGCAGAAACGCCAGCGAATAAGGCTTCAAAATCTGGACATGGAAAGGAAGCCATTTGAAGATAGATGCGATCGGCTGTGCGAAGACAGAGATTTGCACGATATATAGCAGCGAGATCACCCATATCGCCATTTTTTTGCTCAGCAAGAGAGGGTCTAAATGCAACTCGACCAATTGTAGGGCGAATAATCTCTGTAGATTCATGTGCATTTGCCTCAAGGATAAAATCGAGTTGTTTTAACTCATTGGAAAGCACCTTTTCGGCACCAATAGCGCAAGGCGCAACAAGGGTAATCATATTTTTATTATAACAGTTATACAAAAAATGTAAAGTTGACATTCATTACGCGCTTTCTCTTTCGTGTAAAAGAACTATCGATTCTTTTCAGAAAAATGAATATACTCTATAAATACATGAACACAATAGAAATTTTTCAAAAAATTGATGTATATATATTTTCTTTACTTCTTCTCTTCTTGATAGCTATAAAATCATTAAATAACGTAAGCAGAAAAACCCTTCAGTCGAGAGCTTTTTCATCTTTAATAATTCTTACTGGTATTATTATTTTGGCAGACTGCATTACAGTGTTTTTCGACGGCATAAGCGGTTCTTTTATTCGAATACTTTTAATCCATTCAAGTATTATGGGATTTTCTTTACAAATTTTGATAGTTTTATATTGGTTTTGGTATGTACAAACAGTACTTTTCCCAAATAAAAAATATTCATTCGTTACCCTTTTACTTCAAGCTGTACCTGCAATAATATGTATAGCAATTGCAATTTTCAGTTACTGGACTGGATGGCTTTTTACATTCGATACACAAAATGTGTATCATCGTGGAAACTTATTTTCTGTTATAATAATCACTACGCTGCTATACCTTCTAACTGGATATGGTCGTATTTTAATATCACGAAAAAACCTCGAAAAAAGATATCTGCGCGCTTTAATAAGTTTTGTATTTCCACCAATAATCGGCGGAACAATACAAAGTCTCGCTTATGGGACAACTCTTTTGTGGCCGAGTATGACAATTTCGATACTTATAATTTATCTTGCAATACAAAATGAATTACTTCTGCTCGATTATATAACCTCATTAAATAATAGAAGAAGTTTTGACCAAGCCCTCGCAAGACGGATACATACTGCAACAGCGGAAAAGCCTTTTGCGCTCTTTCTTATAGACATAACTAATATGACTTCTATTCAAGACAGGTTAGGTCATGCAGAAGGCGACAGACTTTTAACTAATTTCGCAACACAGTTAAAGGCTTATTTTCGCTCAGCAGTATGCGTCGCACGCTATAACGATACTATTTTTGCAGTTATCATAAACCTCAATTCTATTAACGACCTCTACAAAATAAAAGAAGACTT
>DATFIA010000151.1:0-49626 GCA_035270545.1 Treponemataceae bacterium | reverse complement strand
TATATATCAGAAAAGCCTTTATTAATTTATAAGGTAGAAATTTTAAGATAAATATTCTATTGCTTAAAAATTATCTAATACGCAAATAAAACTGACGAATATATCTAATTCTAGAATCTGCTTCACCCCATCTTTGGCTATCAGGATAGGCAGACACAAGAGTCTCATATGCATTCAAGGCTTTTCGTATATCTCGTTTTTCCGAATTTGCCTCATATGCCTGCCCGCGTAAAAACCAACCTTCATCTAAATCTGAAAGAGCTACGGCAAAAAACTGATCTAAAAGATTCAATGCAGTATCAATACCACCATTAGAAAGAGCAGCTTTTACATCACGAATCAAAGCAGAAGGATCTTCACTTTTTTTTTCAGCTATTATGCGCGATTGTTCAGGTATAGAGCGAAGAACAGGTTCATCTATAGGCATTGAATTACTTAAATTAGAAAGGGAATTTGCTTGTTTTATTCCATTATTTGAAGATTCTGATTCACTGGTATTGAAGGTAAAATTTGGTGCGCGGATTTTTCCTATACGGGAAGAATCTGGCTCTTTAACCGTTACAGCAAGTGCATCTGAAGAAAAAGTATCTGAAAGCACATCAAAACGTGAAAATTCAAGAATATATGAACCTGGTGTTTGGGCTTTGAAAGTAAAAAGAGTATCTTTACCATCAAGTTTTCTCGTTTGATACGACAATCCATTTCGAGAGGAAGCATCTCCTAAATAAACCCATCCTGAACCGGGATACCAAACCTCAAGTGTCTGATTTGAATATAAGTCGGTATAACGGGAAGGTATAATACCAGACGCAGATCGTAAATGCGAAATAGCAGGTGCTACCGGTTCATTCTCCCATATTCCAGGAATATCTTTTAATGATTCTTCTTCTTTTTTTTCTTCCGGTACCGGCTCAATTTCTTTTACTGGCGGTTTAACTGAAACCGGGGGTGGAGTTGGTTTAACTTGAGTTGATGGTTTAATAATTACAGGAGGCACTACTAAGGGTAGTTCTTTTTGTGGTTTAGTCTCTTCTTTAACCGTCTCTTCTATAAGATTTTCGCTCATATTTGGAATTATGGGTAAAGCAAGAAGAGCTTCGGGTTCAGGATAAAAGTATAAAAGTCGCTCAGTATCGGGTAAAATCGGAGAGTTAATAATTCCGGGTGTTTCAAGCTCAGGCTCTAGTATATTTTCAGGTTCAGATTCAGCTTCAACTTCAACTTCGGGGTTACCATCTATATCTGATGCCAGAAGATCTTCTTGGGCAATATGTTCAGGAGCAGATACAAGTGGAGGTGTTGAGGTTAAATCGGGTATATCTGTAATTAAGGCTGGATCAGATGCACACGAAAAAAAGAGAAAAATCACTGTTACAATAGAGAAAACAGAAAATGCTTTTTTCATGGAATAGACTCCAGTATTTCATTGATCTGAGCTTGACTTAATGAACGCAAGGTATTCCTATCGTTAGAATTTGGGATCTGGTACCATCTTTGTACATCTTCTTTTTTCCAAATCTGACCTAAGGGGCGAGACAAAATTACATCTGGAACTTGTAATGGTTCTAAGGGCAAAAAAAGTTCTTCAAGTTTAAAAGCTAAAAGATGTCGCCGAGCATCAATCTCTTTTTGTTTTTTGATATTTGCAGAGTCTGTCGAAACAACAAAAATGAGAATAGATATCAAAACTATTAAAACAGCCGCAAGTATAACAATTATCGTTGTACGGTGAGTTTCAATAAAATCTCGAACATCATCCCCATTAATCATTACCAGGAGCCTCCAATTCTGCAGGTTTTATCCTCTTAGGAGGGTGAGGAGGAATTACTATATTCTCTTCAATTTCAATTTCTTCTTCCTCAAAAGATTCAATGTCTGGAAGCCGCTCTTCAACACGTTGAGACTCATTTTCGAGTTTTATGGTAATTACCTTTGTAACACCGGACTCTTCCATGGTAACGCCGAGCATAGTACTTGCACCCATTACCGTTTTTTTGTTATGCGTAATAATTATATATTGGCTAACATTTGCAAACTCTCTCAACGCATGCACAAAGCGAGTAACATTTTGCTCATCTAGAGCGGCGTCAATTTCATCGAGCAAACAAAATGGAGAAGGCTTAACCATATAAGTAGCAAAAAGCAACGAAACAGCAGTCATAGATTTTTCACCGCCGGAAAGAAGACTAATATTTTCCAGCCTCTTACCTGGAGGTTGTGCAAAAATATCTATTCCAGATTCAAGCACATTTGAAGGATCTGAAAGACGTATTTCTCCACGACCGCCCCCGAATAATCTGCGAAACATATTATGAAAATTTTTCTTTATTTTGTTGTAGGTAGAAAGAAAGAGTTCTGTTGATTCTGCTCTAATTTCTTCCGTTATTCTTCTCAAATCGTCACGAGCTTTTTGAAGATCTAAAATTTGATTATTTAGAAAATCATAACGTTCTTTTGCTTCTGCAAATTCTTCTACAGCCATTAAGTTGACACTTCCTAAATCTTTTAAGGCCTGCCGTGCCTTAGATAGATTTTCTCTTAAATCTGCTGCGGGTGTATTTATGGCAAACATTCTTTCTTCATATTCCATAAGATCGCGCGAGTGAGATTCTCTAAAATTGTCTTTAATATTTCTAATTTCTGTTTCACTCATTGCAAGATCCATATGTAATTTTTCAAGCTGACCTTGAATCTTACCCATTTCTGCCGTTCTGCTTTTCAAAGCGTTTTGTTTACTCGAAACATCACTATTGCGAGAAGATATATCTGTTTCAAGTTTTTCTAACTCTGTAGTAAGTGTTTTGCCCTTATATTCGATCGAAGCAAGTTCACTTTCAATTTCTTCGAGTTGCTCACGAATATCATCGAGTCTTTTTTGTTCGGTATATAATTCATTTTCGAGTTCACGAAGAGCAGCTTCCTGAGATGCAAGTTCTCGCCGAATTAAACGAGCCTGTTCCTCAGCTGCTTCTGACTGAGTTTTCATTTGAATTCTATTCAAACGAAGGCCTTCAAGCGTTTTTCGATATTCATCTATTTTTCGTACAAGATCAGTATTTTCAGATTTTAAGCCAGTTATTAAATCTCTTTTTTCTACAATAGAAGCTCTATTTTGTTGTATGCTCTCGTCTATTTTACGCTTTTTAGTAATAATACCTTCTGGTGATAAAAAATCATCAATGAAACCAGGAGTGGAATTACGATACATAGTTAAAGAAGACTCAAGCTGTGACAATAAAGATTCAATTTCTGTAAACGTTGAAACAGCACTATCTGCAAAGCGGCGTGTATCTAGTTCTGCTGGGTTATGTAAGCGTGAAAAATCTGTAAAAATATTTTTTCTACCACTTACTAAAACCTTTAACTGACCAAGGGCTTCTGAAAGGGATTCTTCTGCTTCTGAACGATACCTAGAAGAATATCCTGCATCTCGAAGTTTTTTATCAAGTTCAGTTACAATATCTTCAGTTATTTCCTGTAATTCAGTTTCCATTTCGGCACGTAAAATATCTAATTGGGCAATAGAATCTTCATATCGAGTAGCAGTGAGATCATTTTCAGAAATGCGATTTCCTGCAAGCTCAATATTAGCTTCAAATGCTTGTATATTTTTTTCAATTTCCCCAAGGCGACGATTTAAATCATGAACGGTAGAGTCCTGGTCATCAGCATCTTCTCGAAGACTTTCCACCCTATTTTCAATAGAAAGCTTACGACCTTCGAGTTGCGCTAGTTTCGACTTTACTTCATTTAATCGTTCTACAAGAAGTTTTGCTTGTTTATCTTTTTCATTTTTTTCAACCGCAAGTCCATAAACCTGTTTTTGATAATCTATGAGAGTCTCTTCCATGGAATTAACAACATCAAGGTTTTCTTCAAGAGATGCATTAATGGTATCAATTTCATCTTTTATTGAGTCCCGTCTCTTGCGTATATCTTCAATGTCTGTAGAGCGTCTATCTCTGTCTTGAGTAAACCCTTTTAATCGTAACAACTGAATATCGAGCTCATTTTCAAATGCAGACTCTCTAAAAGTACGATATTTTACTGTTTTGTCTGCTTGCACTTTGAGAGTATCGTGGGATCTTTTTACTTCTCCAAGAATACCTTCAATTTGACGCATATTTTCTTCTGTTTTTTCAAGCTTACGCTCAGCTTCTGCACCCCGAACTTTAAAACGAGTAATTCCTGCTGCTTCTTCAAAAATATAACGGCGCTCTTCTGGCTTGCTTGATAATATTTGATCAATTTTACCCTGCTCCATTACAGAATAAGCTGTTTTACCTACTCCGGTATCCCAGAATAATTCTCGGATATCTTTGAGCTTAGCCGGTGTATTATTGATAAAATATTCACTCTCACCAGAACGATATAATCTTCGCTTAATGGCAATTTCACTCATATCTAGATTTAATAAACCAGTATCATTGGCAATGGTAAGAGTTACTTCTGCAACATTTAATGGTTTTCGAGATTCTGTACCATTAAAAATAACATCTTCCATTTTGTCTGCTCTCATAGCTTTGGAAGCTTGTTCACCTAAAACCCACTTAACAGCATCAACAACATTACTTTTACCGCACCCATTAGGGCCTAAAAGAGCTGTAATACCGTCGGCGAATTCTATTCTGGTACGGTCAGCAAATGATTTAAATCCGAAAATTTCAAGACTTTTTAGAAACACAGTAATATAGCCCCTTGCTTGCATTAAAGAAATTCAGACTATACTTTACTCCACCGAGTGGTCATGGGTCAATGGAAATTATAAATTGATAAAGTATTGAAATCAAACTACCGTTATACAATACATGAAACAAAAGGTACTTATTTTTGCTTCAAACCCTGAAACGGACAAAAAAATTATTAATGAACTTGAGAAAATAGGGGTTCAATGCAAAATTGCATGTAATTTGGGTGATTTTCACTGGATATTGTCTGTAAATACTATAGATGCACTCATATTTGATACCCAATTTTTTATAGATAAATGCGCTAAACCCTTACTAGTACAAAAACGTTTTAATTCTCACCACTCTATTATTGAATATTTTCCCAATAATACCATTCACAAAAAAGAAACCATAATTAAAGTTTACCCTGAGGACCAAATAATAAATCTATCACCAATAATTCAAGCAGTCTCAAGAGCGGTAAGGATACCTTACTCTGCTACTCAGTATAAACATACTGAAATAGGTAACGATGAGTCGTCAGAAAACGAACTAAGATACCAGAGAATCGCTATGTTGTATTCAAAAGATTTCATTACCTCTTTACAAAAAAAACAATTAGATATTTTTATGTATATTGCAAATTGTGGAGAATCTGGATGTAAAAATGATGATATTGTTGAACATATTTGGGGGAATATAACAAAAAGCAGAAAAAAAGATATACAAAGCTATATTAGTAAGATAAATACCCTTTTAGCAAAACATGATCCAGAAAATCATACAATTGTGCACTGCGAAAAAAAGTACTATGTGCAAAAAAAACAGCCAGAATAAAATTCTGGCTGTTAATAAGATACAATTACTACTTGTTATAAGTATATAAATTACTTTCCAAGCACACTTGAGATTCGCTCTAATACTTTTTTTCTGTCTAGAGGTTTAACAATATAGTTTTTAGCCCCAAGCAATAGCGCTTTTTTAACAAGTTCTTCTTTTCCAAGAGCCGAAATCATAACAACTTTCGCATTTTTATCGAAAGCCATTATCTGCTCGAGTGCGGTAATTCCATCCATTTTAGGCATAGTAATGTCCATTGTTACAAGATCCACATTTGGACAAAGTTCTTTATATTTTTCTACACCATCGAGTCCGTCCGCTGCAGTAGCAACT
This sequence comes from Treponemataceae bacterium, assembly GCA_035270545.1. Classification (GTDB taxonomy): domain Bacteria; phylum Spirochaetota; class Spirochaetia; order Treponematales; family Treponemataceae; genus Teretinema. The sequence goes on along the minus strand of DATFIA010000151.1, from coordinate 43,783 downwards.
ATTTCATAACCTTCACTGGTAAGAATTTGGCCAATCTGCTTAGCAACAAACATAGAGTCATCTACGACGAGAACTCTAAAAGAGGTACCATCTGCCTTGTGTCCCTCAGGAGCACGTTCATTTATAGATGGAAAGTCTTGTTTAGATATCATTTCATTACTCCCTTTATTCTACATTCTGTCGCGAATTGCTACGTTGACTTCAACTTTACCTTGATCAGTATCCATAGGAACTATAAGAGCTTCTACTTCATGATCAGATATTTCCATATTTTCTCCAGTAAAAAGAGCTGGAGGAGTTAGATCAAACCGAAACCCAAGATCATGAAGTTTTGTTACTGCTTGGGCAGTAATTAGGTTAGCAAGTTCTGTAATAGTAGCTTTAGCCAAATCATCGAACTTTGCAAGTTCTTCTTGATTCATTCGTGAAGCAATTTTCATTGCAGTCGAAAGATCCATATCAAAAATAACTCGACCTTCTACATCTCCGGCCAAACCGACAAGTGCGGCTACACCCATTACTGGCATCGAAGTTGACTTAAGATACAGTTCTCCTCTCTTTATTTCACCACCCAGAACCTCTGTGAGGATATTGTAAGCGGCCTCAACAAATGGATTGATATACTCTACTCGCATCAGTTTCTCCTTATTATGCTCATCTTATGCTATTCTTTGCTGAAACCAGACAAATCACCTTGAACAATTCTCGACCAACCGCTCTGTTTTGGCATAACTTCATTCTGGCCCAGAAGAATAATGCCATTATCTTTTAATTTTTCTGAAAAATCTGAAATCACATATTCTTGCTGTTCTGGAGTCAAAAATGATAGTACATCCCTTGATACAATTATGTCCATCATTGGCACAGAATTTTGGTGTGTGCAATCATGATATTCAAAAAGAATCATATCCCGAATTGTCTGATTAAAGGTCCAGGCCCCTCCGGTTCCTTGCACCAAAAAGGGTTTGTATCTCGATGTCATTTGAGATTCAGAAACAGATAACATTGGTGCATTAGAAATCGCTAGTAAATCTGAATCATTTGCATAAATTCGAATTCTTGAGTTTGGGTATTTTTCTTTAAGTAATACGGCCAAACTATAAGACTCAAAACCTTTACCACAGCCTATATTCCAGACATTAATTTGCTTTGCTTGATTCGAGGGCAACAGAGAAAAAACTGATGAGGCATACGCATCGCTCCAGATAATTCCAGTTTCTGGAGACATAAATGGCTCAAGGTACTGACGAGCTTCTGCTTCTGAGGCTAATTGAGTACTACCTGCAGAACGAGAATCTCGCCACTGAGAGAACCTACGACTTACCCAATCTTTGTTTATTGGTGAAACATGAAATTTTACAAGAGCTGCAAGGGCATCTCCAATAAAAGAAATATCAAGTTGATCTCGAGTTTTATTGTCTGCTTTTAATGTAGTTGCTAAAACAGGCTGAATTTCTTCTTTTGCAGCGGCTTCGGCGGCTTTTTTCTTAGAAACAAAAATTCTGCTAACGTCTAGTAAAATGTACAGTCTTCCCTGATTCTCAACAACACCATGAATATATTTTATGTTTATATCGCCAAAAATTGGATGAGGAGGTTGGATAGAACTTTGTGAGATTCCAACAACCTTGTCAATTGCATCAACAACAATCCCAAAAGTTTGATCATCAACATGAATAATTATCATACTTTCGAGTGCGTCAACTTCTCGAGTCTTTGTTGGAATATTAAAAAATATCCGAAGATCAATAATTGGTATGATATCTCCACGTAAATTATAAACACCCAAAACAAAGGGAGATGTATTAGGAACATAGGTAAAACGACCTGCTTTCGCAATTTCCTTTACCTGCATTATGTCTATTGCATAATCTTTTCCTGCAAGAGAAAATGTAACCATTTTATAGTCAATAACTGCAATTTGCTCAACACGTGGTTCAGATTCATGTACTTCTTCTGTGCCACGCTGTGTTTTTATTTCACTTCCTGTCATATAAGCCTCTTACCAAACTGATGCTTCACGCCGTTCGCGTGCCTGTAATTCTTGCTTGAGCCCGAGGTCAAGAAGTTGACTAACGTCGATAATGAGAGAAACGGAACCGTCGCCTAAAATCGAAGCCCCTGCAATACCCGGCGAATTAGTAAACTGATCGCGTAATGGCTTTATTACTACATCTTCTTCGCCAATAAGACTATCGACCATTAATCCAACTTTCTTTTCTGCAGTACCAACTATAACTATATAGTTAAACTCAGATTTTTCATTTGATTTTATACCAAAAAGTCTATTTAGTCTTAAAAGACTGATAACTTCGTCTCGAACATTAAAAACTTCATAATTATCTATTCTACTAATGTCGTTCGAGCGAACACGGTGACTTTCAATGACCGATGAAATAGGTATGGAATACACTTCAAGGCCAACTCTTACTAGCAAGCCCTGAATAATGGCGAGAGTAAGGGGAAGCCGAATGGTAAAGCGAGAGCCAAGACCTGGCTGAGAAAATATTGTTACGGTACCATTCAATTTTTCTATATGGGTGCGAACAACATCGAGTCCCACTCCCCTTCCAGAAACATTTGTTATTTTTTCAGCTGTTGAAAATCCTGGTTCAAAAACGAGTTGAAAAGCTTCAACATCTGTAAGTATTTTACCGGGATGAATGATTCCTCGAGACACCGCCTTTTGTTTGACTGACTCAACATCAATTCCATGACCATCATCTGAAATTTCGATAACAATCATATTCCCTTCGTTGCTTGCTTTTAGAAGCACAATGCCTTCTTCAGGTTTACCTGCAGCAATACGTTTTTCAGGAATTTCAACTCCATGATCGAGTGCATTTCGTACACAGTGCATAATAGGATCGAGCAAATCTTCAATTACAGATTTATCGAGCTCTGTTTCTTCGCCCTCTATGACCAACTGCACTTTTTTGTTTAGATCATGTGAAAGGTCTCGAACTAAACGAGGGAACCGACTAAAAATCTGGCTGATTGGAACCATCCTGATTTTCATAACACCTTCTTGAAGTTCACCAGTAATTCGGCCTAAATTTTGAGCAGCTGATCTAAACTTCGATACAGTTCCTTTCATTGTAGTTTCGAAAGAATCAAAAAGGGAAAAAACATCTCCATACTCAACATTTAATTCTTTTTTTAAGTCTTTAATCTCATGTCCATTTTGAACCTGTTCCAGAAGATCTGGAATCTGATCCATTAGTTTTTTAACCTTATCTTTATAAAGAGCCTTTGCCTGTTGAAAATCACCGATTAAATCGTTGAAATGCATACCACTTTGATTAAAGGAAGCCTTCGTTATTACAGTTTCACTTACAAGATTTAACAAATAATCGATACGTCTTGAATCTACCCTTAGAACTGAACCAGAGGTATGACCCGAAGTATTTACAACCTTTCGCTGGCGATCGTGTTTTTCAGGATGGTCTGTCGCTTCATCTGAAAAGTCTTCATGACTCTCAATATCTGTAATTTGTGTTGCAGTTTGTTGGGGTGCAATCTCGTTTGTTTTAACTGGAGCAGATGGAACTGTTACTGGAGCATCGAAAGATTTACTTGATTTAAACTCAAACAAGGATACTTCAACTCGAGTTGTAACGTCTGAAATACTCGCAGACTTTTCGATTTTAGAAACATCATCTTCAGAAGCAAGGAAATATACGACATTTTCATGAAATCTGTCTTCGTATAACGCATCAAAGTCAGGTATGGTTTTCAAAACCTGCCCCGTTTGCTTTAATGAGGCAAAAACCTGAATACCGCCAACAGTATTCATAGGATTATTTTCATTGAAAAAGACTTTTACCAAAAAAACACTGGAACCAGATGGAACTGATTCACCTAATTCAAGTATTTCATACTCTGTCAATAAATTTTCTCCATTAACGACAGACACAGGAGCCTCTCTTTTTTTCTGAATAGAGGGAGCAACAGTCTTTGTTTTTCCTTTTTTTTCTTTCACAGGGATCATGGAAATCAATTTTTCTTTAATTTCAGTGACATCTTCTTGATACACAGAGCCTTCTGCCCTTTCTGCAAGCATAGCTTTAATTATATCCAAAGAGGTTAATAAAACATCTACAACTGGTCCTGTTACCGGAACTGTGCCTTCACGAATAACATCTAACAGATCTTCCATGACGTGTGTAAATCCCGACAGTTCATGCATTTCAACGGTTGCGGAACCGCCCTTGAGGGTATGGGCGGCACGAAATATCTCATCTATTGCGTCATGATTAGTTGGATCATTTTCAATAACCAGGATATTGCTTTCCAGCGTAAAAACTTGTTGCTCGGCTTCGCTGAAAAAGTCTTTCAGCAGTTCTTCATTATTTATATCCAGATAATCACTCATAACACTAAAGTTTATACGCTTTCCAAGATTAGTCAAGCGCATTTCGAAAGTCAATTTATTTAAAAAATCTAAAGATGACATCGGCTTGTAAAATGGTATATACTGGTGAAAGGAGTTCTCATGAGCGTCAGAAGAATTGGATATGTGGTTTTTATTTTTTTATGTTCATTTCTAGAAGCACAAACCTTTTCTATTTCAAATTTTAATTTAGAAATAAATAGCTTTTTTGTTTCTGAAAAACGCATACCAATGTTTCAAACAGAGGCTGCGATTTCTACGCGATTTTCACCAACAAATAATATACTCATGAACCTTGATATTTCGTCATATATCGACAATATTACTGATTTTGTTCATCCTTTAACTGAATATCGAAAACCAGCTTATCTGTATTTTGATGGTGCCTCTATTCAATTTCCCTACATAAATGAAACAACAACAGTTCTCAGTGTTTTTACCGGTTTTTTTGACGATCCCTCATCAAGTTCTCTTCTGCGCGATTATTTTAAGTTAACGTATACGAAACCAACCTTTAGATCTCTCCCATCAGGTAGTGTTTTTGATCCACAGGTTGATATTAATGGAACAGGAGTCGCTTTAACGGGTGTTCCTGGAAATAAAAATATAGCTATTGGTGTATACGGATATTGGAAATCGCTTAGAAATGATGAAGGAATGCTTACGGGGACTTTTAGAATTGCACGACCAGGTACAGTTTTTTCTGTAAATGCGTATGGTGGTTTTATTGGAGAAATAACAACAGGAAAAGCATTTATTAACGGAGGGTTCAGTAGTCTTTTGGGCTCAGATTCATCGGGTCAGCTTTACATTGAAGCAATTATCAAAGAGTATTCACCAGGTGAAACAAGAATTGATAGAAATATACATATACTTTTTGAACCTCGAATTAAAGGTGAATATCAAGATGTTTCTTTCACTTTTTTTTATTCTCCTACCAAAGAAAATAACACAAATTTTTTAGGAACTAATTTATTATGGGGAATTGGAAGTATAGAAAAGCAAAAAATGCGTGGAGGCTTAAGTCTCCTAGGGACCTTTAATCCTGAAAACCCAGGAACACTTACTCCCTTTTCCTTTTCAGTTACACCTTTTTATAGTATCATGAAAGGTGATTTCCTTTTCCAGATTGCGGCGACTTTGAATCCACTTCTTATGAATGACTACCGATCAGCAGCAAAAATTCAAGGGACAATAAAGGCGGTATATTAATGAAAAACGTTCTGGTAATTGTGTGTACATTTTTACTGTGCGCAACAATGACAGCGGGAGAACTAACAGCCGCAATCCTTGCAAGTAATCAAAAATTTAATACAGATGCCACTTTTTCACCCAAAACACCCGACTTTGGTTGCTCCATAATACTTAGAGATGAATTAAATACAAATATTGAAACCTTATTGGCATTTGAGGCTGATCCATTAAACGGAAATACCTTGTTTGCACGAATTTTATTCGCTTCTTCCTATATGGAAATTTCTGCCGGTCCTTCTTTTGGAGTCTTTAACACAGGCTCAAATAAAACAGGAGTAGTAAATCTTTTCCAACCAGGACTTGGAATAGGATTTAGTATTATTGCTCCGGGAATGCTCGTTGCTCATGTGGACACAGACTTTGCATTACCTGCCCCAGCAAATACAAATGGCACTATCTATTTACAAAAAAGCACTATTTCTGCTGGTTTTTATTTACCAAATGTAATTTGTTCTATTGAGTTAAATCAAAAAACGAACACAGAAGCAGGAAAGAGAATTGTTAGTATTACCGATTATGGATTTTATACTGAAGCTTTCCGAAAGGGATCTAAATTTAGGGTTTCTGTGGATTTTATATATAGAATATCTGACTTTTTTATAGCACCAGAAAACGAAGGAAATAGAAAATTGGGAAATCTTGTACTTGGAGGAGGCCTTACCTGGGCTCCAAGCATGGATTTTAATTTCTTTATTCTTGGAACTAGTTCACTCTACACGTTTTCTCTTGGAACCCCGGTATCTGGACTAAACAACCCGCTTTTTGAAGTAAAAAGCGGGATTACAATGAATATTGGAAAATCTAAAACTAAACCCGAAATATTAAACGATATCTAATTTAGAAAGCCGCTCACATGCTTCGATAACTTGGGGGCGGTGTCCGAATGAGCTGAAGCGTATAAAAGACTCTCCAGAGGGGCCAAATCCTGCACCAGGCGTGCATACGACGTGACATGAACTAAGGATAAGATCGAAAATATCCCAACTTTTTTTACCAGGAAATTGAGCCCAAACATAGGGAGCATTGTCTCCGCCAAAAACCTCTACACCTGCTTTTTTAAAGTTTTCACCTTGTAGTACTGTCCGTATAATGGCAGCATTTTCTAGATAAAAATCTGTTAACGCACGCGTTTCTGCAATTCCTTCTTCGTCTAAAGAAGCGAGCCCCCCATGCTGAGCTATATTGGAGGCTCCATTAAAAATTGTAGTCATAAGCCGAGTCCAGTCTTTAATAACCGGAGTACCATCGGAAAAAACTAACTCCTTTGGAACAATTGACCAGCCAAGACGAACCCCGGTAAAACCAATAGGTTTTGAAAAAGAGCTAACCTCTATAGCACATTCACGAGCTCCCTCAATTTCAAAAATTGAAAGGGGTAATTTGGGATCTCTAATAAAAGACGAATAAGCTGAATCATAAATAACGACAGACCCCTTTTCTTTGACCTTTTTTATTAAAGCTGTTAATTGAGCTCGAGTTGCAACGGCCCCAGTTGGATTATTAGGAGAGCACACATACACAAGTGCATTTTCAGGAATGACAGAAAGATCTGGGAAAAAAGAATTTTCTATAGTACAAGGCATATAAGTAATGCCCTTGTAGCCGGTACCATTTTTTTCAATAGGACCAGCGGCACCGATCATAACAGAACCGTCTACATAGACCGGATAAGCGGGATCTTGCACTGCCACAGCACAATCTTGACCAAAAAGATATTGAAGACGCCCAATATCGCATTTAGCACCATCTGAAATAAAAACTTCTTCGGGAGCAACACGGTTTTTATACAAAACTGACGCAATTTTTTCACGCAAAGAGGTTAAACCTGTTTCATCACCATAGCCTGAATAACCTTCGGGCGTACCAAGACGAGTAACTTCTGCATGAAGACCCGCCACAATATGAGAAGTAAGAGGTTCTGTTGTATTTCCAATTCCGAGACTTATTATCTTTGCTTCAGGATGTTCCTTCGCAAAACTAGTCCGTCGTTTAGTAATTTCAGGAAATAAGTATCCAGATGAAAGATTAGCAATATTTTTGTTTCTTTGTAGCATTACGGCCTCCATAAATGGAATATAGCATCTATTAAGGGAGGGAAGCAACGGGCATTATTGAGAACATAAAATCGGAAGACAATCGGTTAAATAGTGGTAACATAGCAAACTGTCCACCTTCGACAGTAAAGTGACTCCCGTCGCCTCCCATCACCACGAGTTGTTTTCCTCCATATTCAATAGTACTTATAAACTCATTAGGTTTTTCTGTGGGTGTTTTTGAAAAATTAAATGGATTTTTTAAAGATATTCTTGTTACTAAATTCGGACTGTATTCAGCTGCAAGATATTCCTGTACAGAATCTATAAAGGAAAGGCTTTCTGCATATATCGGGTTGTTTACTATTGGCATTCCAATCCAATACAATCGAGGAGCATGTAATAAAACAAGATCGATGAGAGTACGACATTTGTCTTTATAGGCTTCGATCCATTCCGGACTGCCTTTTTTAAGAATTTCTCCTTTATTATTCCAAAAACTTTGCCAATCATTCATGCCAAGCATCATTACGACAGCATCATAGGGAACTTCAGAAAGAGTATCCGCTAGTTTTAATGGCCAATTATAATAATCGCCTCGTATAAAACCAGATGAGTGAATTGCTAAAAAATCAACATCTATTGGGGAATTCTTTCCAGCTAACCGGGATAATCCAGACCCTAAACTAAAAACTTGAGAATCTCCAAACATATATACTTGTAATGGATTTTCAAGAGAATGAATCAAAGAGCGAGGAGAATTGGAGCTAAAAGTCTTTGATACTACTTCTTTGGTTTCATCAAGAGTGGCCTCAGGGTTCTCTGTTTTGGGTATAATAATTTCATGACTAGCAATTGGTTTGTCTTGATACAGGGGCAAAAGTGGCGCATCAGTTGTATTTCGGCGATTAAAATAGCGAGTATCCCAAGAAGAATGAGTGGATAATCCGGTAAATGATAGATATTTTTCACGAATAAAGGGAACCCAAAGATCGAGTTTAGTAGAAGAAGCAAAAGAAGATCCTGCATCTGTAAGAGAAAGAACAATAGCGCGTACATAGAGATTTTTTATGCGACTTGCAGGAACCCATAGGGATTTTCCACAAAAAATAATAAGAAATAAAGAAATTAAAATAACCGTTATCATAACTTCATTTGTGGAATATGCATCTTTTTTTCTTAAAGCAAACATAGACTACTCCTAAAAGACCTGTTCTCAAAACTGAAAGTAAATAAAAGGGGCCACTCCAGACATGCCCACGATCGAAAGAAAAACAAAAAACAAAGAAACGGCAATGGCTTTTAATACTAAGGGTAATACTTGAAAAAAATTGAAACATTTACGTACAAAAGAGCGAGGTATGGCATGCATTCCAAGCCCTAAAACAAGTAAGATACAAACGAGGGGCACGTACATGACAGGAGTGCCTGTAAAATTGATTAAGGAACGAAAAAAAAGGGCCAAAGAATCAAAAGTATCTGATCTAAAAACAACCCAACTCAAAGTAGTAAAAAGAAAGGTAAGCCCTATTTGTCCAAAGCGTGTTAACCGTTTAGTAGCAGGAATAAGACCGTAATTAAAAACTCTCTCGAAAGCTAATGCAGCTCCTTGCATTGCTCCCCATAAAATAAAGGTCCAAGAAGCTCCGTGCCAAAGGCCACCAAGAATCATAGTAAAAAATAAAGCGAAAAGAGTACGCAGAAGACCAAAACGAGAACCGCCTAAACTAAAATAGAGATAATCTCGCAGCCATGAAGAAAAAGTTATATGCCAGCGACGCCAAAAGTCACTAACTGAAAAAGAAATATAGGGAGAATTAAAGTTTTTTGGCGTATGAAAACCAAAAAACAACGCAATTCCAATTGCCATGTCACTGTATCCAGAAAAATCACAATAAATAACAACAGAATAACCAAAGGCGGCGAGAATAATATCCAAGCTGTGGTGAGAAGCAAGATCAGAAAAGACTGGATCGACGAGCAAGGTCGAAAGATAATTGGCAAAAATTAATTTTTTTAATAAGCCACACAAAATAAGCAAAGTAGCTCGATTCATTTCTATAGATCGAGGTTCTGAATCGAGACCCGATTCAAGTGCTATTTTCATGTCGGGAAAAAAATCATGTGCATGAACGATAGGACCAGACGCAATTTGTGGGAAAAATGACAAATAATTAAGGACATCTAAAAAAGATGTAACATGGGCCATTTTGCACAAATAGATGTCAAAAATATAACTGAGAGCCTTGAATGTATAAAAGGAAATACCTAAAGGCATGAGAAATTTAAAAAGAGTAAAAGCAAAAGTAGCCCCAGGGAAGAAAGAAAGAATAAGGCCATTTGCTGTATTTGCAAAGAAATGCCAATACTTAAAAAACCCTAACAATGAAAGATTAACTATTACGGCTAGAACTAGGAAGGTTTTACGTTTAATATGGTCGCGGTTTTTCCCAATGAAAATACCGAAATAATAATTTACTAGGCTTGAAAAAAGAAGAAGAAAGCAATACCGCCAGTCTCCAAATGCATAAAAAAGATAACTGGCGGCAGCTAGAAAAATTTTGCGTTGTAGGGTTCCTCTATACACATAGCGAAAACAAACAAAGACACAGAGAAAAAAGATGGCAAAACTAAAAGTAGGAAAAAGCATTTACCTCAAGATTGCGCATCAAGCATCAGTTCGTCAATAGGTTTCCCAGGTGGTACCATGGGGAAGACCATCTCGTCTATATCCATATAGCAGTCTATAAGAGCTGGTGTCCGCTCAGATAAGGCTGCATTAAAGACTTCTGCAAATTCTGCCTCTGTCGTTGCTCTAAAGCCCCGGACACCAAAGGCATCTGCAAGTTTCACAAAATCTGGTGGACGATCAAGTGTTGTCTGAGAATATCGCTCATTGTAGAACATTTTTTGCCACTGCCGAACCATTCCAAGGGTCCCATTATTTGCAACAATAATTATTATTGGCAATTTGTAATAAGAAATGGTAGAGAGCTCATTAAGATTCATTCTAAAAGAACCATCCCCTGCAATATGAACTACGTATTTGTCTGGCCAAGCTGTTTGAGCACCTATTGCAGCACCTGTGCCATAACCCATAGTTCCAAGCCCACCTGATGTTAAAAAAGTTCTTGGCTTTGTAAAGGGATAAAATTGAGCAACCCACATTTGATGCTGCCCTACTTCCGTTGTAATAATAGCATCATCACCAACTTTTTCATGAACAAGCTCTAGGACATATTTAGGATGCAATTTTGTCTTACGTGTATACATCGAGGGAACGTGCTTCTTCCATTCATCAATTTTGTCATTCCATGAATCTTTTGGTCTGTCTGGAACATACCGATTGAGAGAAGCAATAATCTCTTTAATATTGCCATTTAGGCAGGCTGCTGTTTGAACATTTTTATTGATCTCGGCAGGATCAATATCGATTTGAACAATTTGCGACGATTGTGCAAAACGTGAAGGATCCGAAATTACTCGGTCTGAAAACCGAGCTCCTATAGCAATGAGAAGATCACAATTATTTGCAGCTGTATTGGACGCTTTCGTTCCGTGCATACCAATCATACCGGTGCACAGAGGATGCGCTGAAGGGAAAGCACTCTTACCCATTAAGGAGACTGACACAGGTGCATTCAATTTTTCTGCTAAAATTTTAAGTTCATCGCATGCGTCTGATATTACAACTCCACCACCGACATAAAAGAAAGGTCTCTCTGCTTTTGCCAGTAAATCTGCAGTACGGCTAATTTCGGCCTCTGAAGCTACTGGAATTTTGATACTTGAGCGACTTACTGCGGCTGAGTGAACTCCGGTGGGCAACACAGGTAGAGGAGTCCATTCGGCCAGTGCTGCTGTAATATCTTTAGGAATATCGATCAAAACAGGTCCAGGCCTGCCTGAGCGAGCAATATCAAAGGCTTCACGAACTGTAGCTGCAAGGTCTGCAACATCGCGCACAATGTAATTGTGCTTGGTAATACTTAGGGTAATACCAGTAATATCAACTTCTTGAAAACTATCCTTACCCAATAAATGAGTTGGCACATTGCACGTTATTGCTACCATAGGAACAGAATCCATATAAGCCGTTGCAATGCCTGTTACAAGGTTTGTACAACCGGGCCCACTCGTGGCTAATACAACCCCGACTTTTCCAGTGGTTCGAGCATAGCCATCAGCTGCATGAGAGGCACCCTGTTCGTGCGCTGTCAAAATATGTCTTATTCGATCTGAATTTTTATACAGTTCGTCATAAATATTAAGGATTGTTCCACCGGGATATCCAAATACAAGATCTACCCCTTGTTCGGCTAAACATTCTATAACAATTTTGGCTCCAGAATATTTCATGTCAATATAGCTCCTGTGTCTGCGCTTGATACCATTCGCGCATAGCGGGCAAGAAAACCCTTGGTTACCTTAGGAGCTGGTGCAGTCCACTCTTTTCGGCGCTTTTCTAGTTCTGCTTCAGATACTTCCAGAGTAATCTTGTAGGCATTAATGTCGAGAGTAATGATATCACCTTCATGAACTAAGGCAATTGGCCCACCTACTGCTGCTTCAGGTGAACAGTGTCCAATAGATGCTCCTCGAGTTGCTCCTGAAAAACGGCCGTCGGTTATAAGAGCTACTTCTTTATCTAAACCACGCCCAGCGAGGGCTGCAGTTACAGAAAGCATTTCTCTCATTCCAGGGCCTCCACGAGGGCCTTCATACCGAATAACTACTACATCTCCAGGATGTATTCCACCCTTTTGCAAAGAGGCAAAGGTTTCTTCTTCACTATTAAAGACTCGAGCTGGACCTGAATGTTTTAGCATTTCAGGGGCACAGGCTGATCTTTTTACGACGCAACCTTTTGGAGCCAAATTTCCAAAAAGAATAGCAATACCACCGGTTTTTGACCATGGATTGTCGATAGGCCGAATAACTTCTGGGTTGCGATTTTTTGCATGAGCTATATTTTCAGCTATGGTTTTTCCAGTTACTGTCATTAAATTTGTATGAATAAGATTTTTTTTAGCCAATTCTGCAAGAACAGCTGTTATTCCACCTGCATCATTTAAATCTTCTATAAAAGTTGAACCAGCGGGAGCTAAATGACACAAATTAGGAGTTTTTTCCGAAATGGTATTTATTTTTTCAAGTTCAATTTTAATGCCTACTTCATGAGCTATAGCGGGAAGATGCAAAATGGTATTAGAACTACAACCGAGGGCCATATCTGCAGCGAGAGCATTTTCAAAAGCAGCTTCGCTCATAATTTGGCGGGCAGTAATTCCTTTATTGAACATATCCATAACGGCCATTCCTGCATGTTTTGCAAGTGCAATTCTAGCCGAATAGACAGCTGGTATTGTTCCGTTTCCGGGTAAACCCATACCAAGAACTTCTGTAACGCAGTTCATTGAATTAGCGGTAAACATTCCAGAGCATGAACCACAGGTTGGGCAGGCACAGGCTTCCATTTCATCGACGTCGCTTTCACTCATTTTCCCTGCAGAAAGGGCTCCAACGGCTTCAAACATGTCGCTCAGAGATATGCGCTTGTCACCATATTTACCAGCCAGCATAGGGCCACCTGAGACAAATACCGTAGGAAGATCGAGGCGTCCTGCAGCCATTAACATCCCTGGTACTACCTTGTCGCAATTTGGAACCATAACAAGGGCGTCAAAGGCATGTGCAGTCGCAACGCATTCAATGGAATCTGCAATAAGTTCACGGGTTACAAGAGAATATTTCATTCCTTCATGATTCATTGCTATACCGTCACAAACACCAATTGCAGGAAACTCCATAGGAGTACCACCGGCCATTCGAATGCCTGCCTTTACCGCTTCAACAATAGAATCTAAATGTATATGACCTGGAATTATTTCATTTTTAGAATTAACAACACCGATGATTGGCCTGGCCATTTCTTCGTCGGTATATCCCATTGCTCTGAAAAGAGAACGATGTGGAGATCGCTCTATTCCTTTTTTGGTATTATCGCTTTTCATTGCTCACCTCCATAGTAAAAAACATCAAACATAGATATTTTAATAGTTTAAAATATCTTACATTGCGCGAATAGCTTCTACGACAAGATCCCCCATCTTTTTTGTTCCAACGAGTTTATCTCCCAATTTTGAGCGCTCTAAGGAACCTCCAGCAATATCTCCTGTTCGCCAACCAGCATCCAAAACTGATTCTACTGCCTTTTCTATAGCAAGAGCTTCTTTTTCAAGAGAAAAAGAATAGCGAAGCATCATGGCGCAGCTTAAGAGGGTTGCCAGTGGATTCGCAATGTCTTTACCTGCAATGTCGGGAGCAGAGCCATGAATAGGCTCATACAAGCCGGGGCCTGAATCTCCAAGAGATGCAGAGGCAAGCATACCAATTGAGCCAGTAATCTGACTTGCCTCATCTGACAAAATATCTCCAAACATATTGGAGGTAGCTATAACATCAAATTGGCGGGGGTTTCTCACCAACTGCATAGCAGCATTATCTACGTACATATACGAAAGCTCGACATCTGGGTATGAAGACTTCATAGATTCAGTTACTTCTCTCCACAAGCGACTTGTTTCAAGAATATTTGCTTTATCTACTACGCAGAGTTTTTTTTGTCGCTTTTGTGCAGATTCAAAACCAATTTTTACAATGCGTGCAATTTCTTCTGTGCTATAGGCTTCTGTATCCCATGCAGCGGTGTTTTCAGCATTACGGCCTCGCTCTCCAAAATAAATACCGCCGGTAAGTTCTCTGACAATGAGAATATCGAGACCTTCGCCAACAATTTCAGGTTTTAAAGGACAGGCAGATGCAAGTTGTTTGAACATAAGGGCTGGGCGCAAGTTCGCATAAACCTTCATACCACCTCGTAAGCCTAAGAGAGCTTTTTCTGGGCGTTTGTTTCCAGAAAGGTTGTCCCATTTAGGACCTCCAACAGCACCGAGAAGAACAGCGTCGCTCGCACAGCAAATATCTAAGGTTTCCTGTGGTAAAGGATCGCCTGTTGCATCTATTGCAGCCCCACCTGCAAGTACTTCGGTAAATGTAAAGGTATGGCCAAATTTTTTACCAATTTCTTCAAGGACACGGTGACCTTCTCTAATAATATCGGGACCAATGCCATCTCCTGGTATGCTTGCAATCTTGTAATTCATATAAAACCCCTTTAATGATACTTAATCTAATGCAGTAAGATTAAATATAATACTCACCGGCTCATTTTTTGTAAAGTAAGACTTTTCTTCCCAATCTATAAATATGCCCGAAATCGTTTTTCTACATCTGTTATCAATTTATATTCGAATGAGTCTACTAATGCGATCCAAGAGGCTTCTATAAGGTCTGTAGAAACCCCTACAGTTGACCAAACTTCTTCTCCATCTGTAGATTCAATGAGAACACGAACCTTTGCGGCTGTAGCACTTTTAGAATCAATAACACGCACTTTAAAGTCAGTCAAACGAATTTGACGTACTCCTGGGTAAAAACTTTCAAGACCTTTACGTAGCGCACAGTCAAGGGCATGAACTGGACCATCACCCTCTCCTGCTGTTATAGATGTTTCACCTTCGACAATAATTTTTACCTGAGCAAAGGCAGTTGAAGAAACGTTGTCTATTGGTTGCTCTCCAATTATTTTATAATATTCGAGATCAAAAAAAGGTTTGTATTTGCCAATATTTTTTCTAATTAGCAATTCAAAACTGCCCTCGGCACCTTCAAACTGATACCCTTCGTGTTCGAGTTCTTTTAAGCGCTGAACAATTTGGGCTGCAACCGGACTATCTTTTTTAATAGTAGAGTCAAATTTTCTAATTTTTTCGATAATCATAGACCTGCCGGCAACTTCGCTCATAAGAAAGATTCTCTCGTTTCCAACAGACTCAGGGTTCACTTGCTCATAGGCCTTGGAGTTTTTTGTTACTCCGTCTATATGCATTCCGGCCTTATGTGCAAAGGCGTTATAACCAACAAAGGGCATACTACCCTCAATGGACATATTCGTTATTTCTGCTACACGACGGGTAATGGGAGTTAGTTTTTCTATACTACCTTCAGGCAAACAGGAAATCTTCATTTTAAGTTCCAAATTTGCAATAATTGTAGATAAATTGGCATTACCAGTTCGCTCTCCAATACCGAGCAAGGTTCCTTGAATTTGCACCGCTCCAGATTTTACTGCAAGAAGAGAGCTAGAAACTGCCACGCCTGTATCATTGTGACAATGGATACCCACTGGTACTCCAAATGAAGCTACCACTTTTTCTGTCATTTCCCCAACAGCGTCTGCAAGAGTTCCACCGTTCGTGTCACACAAAACTAAGCAAGAGGCGCCACCGTCAAGTGCTGCACGTAATGTTTCCATTGCATAGTCAGGGTTTGCACGGTAGCCATCAAAAAAATGTTCTGCGTCGTAAATAACTTTTCGTTTTTGACTTACGAGATACGTTACTGTATCTCGAATCATTGCAAGATTTTCTACCAAAGTGGCGCGCAAAATATCTGTAACGTGAAAATCCCAACTTTTTCCGAAAATACTCACGAATTCGGTATCAGCTAAAAGAAGACTTCTAATATTTGGATCTGAAGAAACTTCAAGATCTTTACGCCGGGTTGAACCAAAGGCAACAATATGAGAGTTCACCAAGGATAATTTTTTAACCTCTTCCATAAATTCGAGATCTTTGGGGTTTGAACCTGGATTTCCCGCTTCTATAAAAGAGACTCCGAGTTCATCTAAGGCTTTTACAATATGAAGTTTATCTTGTACAGAAAAACTTATGCCTTCGCCTTGAGCTCCGTCGCGCAAGGTTGAATCG
Source organism: Treponemataceae bacterium (assembly GCA_035270545.1). Lineage (GTDB taxonomy): Bacteria > Spirochaetota > Spirochaetia > Treponematales > Treponemataceae > Teretinema. The sequence goes on along the minus strand of DATFIA010000151.1, from coordinate 27,272 downwards.
AAAATATGTACACTTCGTAGTAGTTCATCTGCTGTTTTCTTACTCATTTGGCACTCCGTTCCGCTTGTTGTTCAAGTTCAAAGGTCATTGCATTGATGGCTGAAAGATATGCTTTCAGCGTTGATTCAACAATATCTGTAGAAACGCCTGAGCCATTCCAACTTCTACCATCGCGCGTAATTCTAATATGAGACTCACCTTGTGCGTCGGCCCCAGTATCTGTTGCATCGACTATCTGGAGAGAGAAATCTTCTAACTTAATTTCTGAGCCACCAATTATCTTATCTACGGCATTAAGGGAAGCATCTACAGGTCCATCTCCTATTGCAACTTTTTCAATTTTTGTTCCGTCTTTCATTATCAGTCTTACTACTGATGTTGCAGTGATAGAAGAGCCAGAATTAACAACGAAACGATCTAATTTGAAGGTTTCGGGAATTCCACTAGAAGAGCCTGAAACAAGGGCGTCAATATCTCTGTCTGAAACTGTTTTCTTTTTATCTGCAAGAATCTTGAATTCTTCAAAAAGAGAAACAATACGATCTTCTGAAGTGTGATGGCCTAAGTATACAAGGCGCTCTTCGAATGCATGGCGCCCAGAATGTTTACCAAGTACCATTTTGTTATGAGGCAAGCCAACAGATTCTGGTGTCATAATTTCGTAGGTTGCCCGGTTAGCCAACATACCATGCTGATGTATTCCAGATTCGTGTGCAAAGGCATTTTCTCCCACTATAGCTTTATTAGGCTGGCACCTAACTCCTGTAGCCTTGGTAACTCTTTTTGATGCCTGCCATAGCTGGGAGGTATCAACTCGAGTTGTCATATTATAATATTCTTTGCGAGTATACAGATTCATAACGATTTCTTCCAAAGCCGCATTTCCCGCACGCTCACCGAGTCCATTTATTGTACATTCAATTTGGTCAGCTCCAGCCATCGCTGCAGCTAATGAATTGGCGACTCCAAGACCTAGGTCGTTATGACAATGCACAGAAATTACGGCTTTATCGATATTTGGAACGTTATTCTTAATTCCTCTAATTAAAGCAGCATACTCTTCTGACACTGCATAACCAACGGTGTCGGGAATATTAACAGTGGTTGCACCGGCATTTATTACGCCTTCTATAACCTTATACATAAACTGTGGGTCTGAGCGTGATGCATCTTCGAGTGAAAACTCTACGTCTCCGCACAGGTTTCGTGCATACTTAACCATTCGAACTGATTGTTCATAGACCTGATCCGGTGTTTTTTTTAATTTATATTCCATGTGTAAGGGACTCGTAGCCAAAAAGGTATGAATACGAGGGCTTTCTGCGTCTTTAATAGCTTCCCAAGCAGCATCTATGTCTTTTTCAAGAGCTCGAGACAAAGAAGCTATGGTTACACCACGAATTTTACGCGCGATGGCTTGCACGGACTGGAAATCGCCAGGACTGGCAATGGCAAAACCCGCCTCTATTACGTCGACTCCCAAACGAGCAAGACTTTCTGCAACAGCGAGTTTATCTTGTAGGTTCATACTGCAACCAGGAGCCTGCTCTCCATCTCGTAAAGTAGTGTCAAAAATTTTAATTTGCCTTGCCATATAAAACTCCTATTTTGTCTAATAGCAGTACTGTACCAATGTCAAAGTTTCTACACAAGTAAAAATCGTAATAATATTGGTTTTATTTGTCTTATTAAATATATTTATAATGGACAATATGTTTTTTAACTTTTATAATGTACAAATATGGTATTTAATCGTAGATTATCAATAAATGCAATTCATTTGGCGCGATCAAGGGTACAAATAATACTTATTACCGGCCTACGCCGTAGCGGTAAATCTACGCTGATGGGAGAACTCTTAAAAGAAGTACGAAATGAAAAACCACCCCTTAGAATTGTGCAACTACTTGAAAAAGGATCTATTACTTCCGCACGTCAATTATTAAGCGAAGCACGAGCCCTTGGAGTAGGTAATTCAGCATTATTTATTGACCTTGAAGATAAATTTGAAGGATTAGTAGAGGCAATTGGAGAGATTTCACGCAAGTATTCAACAACAATATTTATTACGGGTAAACGAACGCAACCTTTAGAAGAGATTCTTATTCCAGCTTTTTCACCAAAAATTGTCTGTATACCTATTTCACCCCTTTCTTACAATGAATATCTAGAATATCGCTCACTGGTTGATTCTAGAAAAGCCTTAGATGCTTATGCAAAAACGGGAGGACTACCTGAGATCATTTCTGTAGATTCAGATCTGGCTATTTTTAATCGATTAGTAGCAACAGAAGCAGATTCATTTATTCTTACTGAAATACTTGAGCCTAATTCTTTACGTAATCCTTCTCACATAAGGAAACTTCTTGAAATAGTATGTCAGTCGACTGGAAAAACGCTACCTGCAAGAGAAATTTGTAAATCTTTTGCCGCTGATAAAATTACTATTTCACCTCAGGCTGCTCTGGACTATCTTGAAGCGTGCAGATACTCAGGTCTCGTTATATCAATTCCCGTCTGGGATATAAGTAGAAAAAAACTCTTGGATACCGGAGGGGTATGGTATTTTGCCAACACAGGACTCCGCCAAGCCTTTTCAAAAACAAAGGGGCGAACAGACTATGATCGAGTACAAGAAAATTTAGTTTTTTTATATTTTATACAAATGGGCTGGACCGTATATCAAGGGAGAATTGATATTGGTAAAATTGAAAAAGAGACAATACAATTTGTTTGCGAAAAAAAAGGGAAGAGAATATATATCCAAATGACAGGATCTGATGTAAGTGAAAGTCAAAGAAAACGCAAACGAAACGTTCTTTTGAGGATACGGGATGCCTGGCCCAAATATATAATTGAATCTGAACATGAAGGCACTAATGTAGATGGAATTAGAAGCCTTCATATCAGATCCCTTTTACGATCTGGAATTTTTGAAACAGAACTATTCGAGAACAGTATCTCCCCGCTGCATAGCAGTTAAACCTGTACGCACAAGTTCGAGGATTCCAAATGGCTCTAATAAACGAATAAGACTTGCAATCTTATCTTCACTGCCAGTTGCTTCTATTACAAGAGATTCTACTGCGACATCTACAACATGAGCCCTGAAAATATTTGCTATTTCAATTATTCCAACCCGATTACTACCTGCAGCAGAAACTTTGATAAGGGCAAGCTCACGAACGACTGTTCCTGAAGGATCACATTGCTTAATTGAAATAACTTCTACTAATTTAGCCAATTGTTTTTCGATTTGTTCAAGAATATACTCGTCTCCTCGAACTACAATTGTCATACGTGAAATTTCGGGTTTTTCCGTAACGCCTACCGTAAGACTGTCTATATTATACCCACGTCGACTGAACAGACCGGAGACTCGGCTCAAAACGCCTGAGTGGTTTTCTACCAGAACAGAAATAACATACCGTTTCATTTTATCTCCTTCTTATGCATTGTATAGGCCAAGAACTCTTACGCCCTGTACTATACCATTATCCTGACTCAATTTCTCCATTTCCGCAAGAGCAGACCGAAGACGCTCTGCAGAGACAACACTGTTTCCAACCCCACTGGGTAAAGCCACAGTCGCATAAAATCGATACTTCCAAGGTTCTCCTTGAATGGGGCGCGATTCTAATTTAGTAAGATTAAGACCGTATTTCATAAAAAGACCCAAGGCTGCATACAGGGAGCCTGGCTCATTTGCGGTAGAAAAAATAACTGACGCTTGATTCGGTGTCTCGCAAATAGTCTCGCCAGAACGACCAATAAGGACAAAGCGAGTATAGTTGCGTGGGTTTGTTTCTATGCCAGATTTAAGAGCATCTAAATGATACAAGGAGGCAGTTACTTCACTTGCGATAGCAGCCTTTGTTGGATCTTTAGATTCTGAAACGAGCATAGCGGCCCCGGAAGTAGAGTCTGTTTCAATATGTTTCCAAGAAGGATGCTTTGAAAGAAATTCTTCACACTGAGCAAAACCTTGAGGATGAGAATATACGGTAGTAATACTTTCAAGAGAAGACTCATGCCTGGCAAGAAGAGAATGTTCAATTCGAAGTGTTACCGCGCCAATAATTTCGATATCTTCATAACGAGCTAGATTGTCGTAGTTTTCATACACAGAACCTGCAAGACTATTTTCAATTGGAAGCATACCTGTAGAGGCGCGGCCATCCAAAACAGAATCTATTACCGCCCGGAAATTCTCTGTAGGGAAAGAAGTTGCCTCATCGTCATAATATCTGCGAATTGCCTGTTCTGCATAAGCTCCCCGTCCACCAGAATAGGCGCAAACTATTGGCGCCCCAGATTCTTTTTTAAAATTAGCCACCTTAGTGGAAGATAAAGAAGGATCTTTAGCCGGAGGTCTTCTTCTAGAAACAGAGCGTCCTACCACTGGAGCGAGAACTTCTATATCTCTCATCATTTTTTCAAATTGATCGGGATATAAAGACTGAGCACCATCTGAAAGAGCACATTCAGGACATGGGTGCATTTCTACTATAAGACCGTCTGCACCAGCAGCAACTGCGGCTAGAGCCATGGGAGGAACTTTATCTCTAATACCAACGGCATGGCTTGGATCTACAATAATAGGTAAGTGAGTAAGAGACCTCAAAACCGGAATGGCAGAAAGATCCAAGGTGTTTCGGGTTGCTTTTTCATATGTTCTAATTCCCCGTTCACACAAAATAACATCTTCTGTTCCACTTGCGAGCAAATATTCTGCCGCCATGAGCCATTCTTCTATTGTAGCAGAAAGACCTCGTTTTAAAATAACAGGTTTTCCAAGCGCTCCAACTTTTTTCAAAAGTTCAAAGTTTTGCATATTGCGGGCGCCAATTTGGTACACGTCTATATAATCGAGCATTGCAGGGATATGCTCGGCAGACACAATTTCTGTTACAACTGGAAGACCATAGGCTTCTCCTGCCTGTTTTAAGATTTTAACACCTTCTTCTGCCATACCCTGAAACGCGTAGGGGCTTGTACGGGGCTTATAAGCGCCACCTCTAAGCATTACAGCGCCAGACTCGGCAACACGGGCGGCAGATTCCATCATCTGCTCATAACTTTCAACTGCGCAAGGACCTGCAATAACGGTTACCCTGTTTCCACCAATCTTAACTCCACTCACATTAACAACAGTGTTATCCCGTTTAAATTCACGTGAGGCCATCTTATAGGCTTTCGTGATGGGAATAACGCGCTGAACACCAGGAAGGTTTTCAACATCGCGAGGATCAATACCAACCTTACCGACTGCACCGAAAATGGTTTCCTCTTCTCCGGCAATTTCATTAACTCGTAGCGAGTTTTTCTCTAAAAAACTACGAATTCGATTTTTATCGTCATCTCGAATATTCTTTTCAAGTACAATTACCATGTTGTTGTCCTTAGTATATCTGCAAATACACCGGCAGCTGTAACATCAGCCCCCGCACCATATCCTCGAATTACGAGGGGAATGGGTGAATAATATTTTGTGGTAAACACAAAGGCGTTTTCTCCTGCTCGAATAGCAGAAAGAGGATCAGAGAGAGGAACTTCTACAACACCAACCCGGGCTTTTCCATCAATTCCATTTATACTCGCAGCAAAGCGCAGGACTTTACCAGAATCTGAGAGTTTTTGAATACGATTTGAAAACCAAGAATCTATTTTGGGTAAGCGTGTAAGAAAGTCAGAAACCGATCCCGATGAATCAAAATCGGAAGGAAAGACAGAGTCTATGGTGATGTCGGAAAGTTCAAGGACACAACCTGCTTCACGGGCAATAATAAGGGCTTTACGAGCTACGTCCATACCAAACAGATCATCGCGCGGATCTGGTTCCGTATAGCCTTTTTGCATAGCCTCAGTAACTGCCTGAGAAAAAAGAGCTCCTTCATCGAGACGTCCAAAAATATACGAAAGAGAGCCAGACATAATGCCAGAAAAACTAATTAAAGCATCTCCAGATTTGAGCATATTTCGGAAAGTATCTATTATTGGTAAGCCTGCGCCAACATTTGTTTCGTATAGAAATCTCTTACGATTCAAAGAAGCAATTTCTCTAATTTCGCGGTAATAATCCATAGAAAGAGAATTAGCACGTTTATTTGGAGTAATAATGTGCATACCTGCGCGGAAAATATCTGCATATTTGGTCGGTAGTTCATCGGCTGCAGTACAGTCTACAAACACAGGATTTAAAGGCTTTTCGGTTTTGACAAAGGAAATAATATCTTCAACAGAACTTACTGTCTTCGAAGATTCTAGATCTTTTTGCAATTGATCCAAAGATACACTTTCTTTAGAAATAAGCATTTTTTGAGAATTAGCTATTCCCCATACTTGAATGTCTATTTGTGATTTTCTAAGTTCCGCCTGTTGCCTTTTTATCTGGTCTATCAGTTTACCACCAACTACACCAATACCAAATAAGAACACCTCTATGGTCTGCATGCTATTAAAGAAGAATCTATGAGCAATGCGAACGGCTTTATCGCTATCTTCTGCGGCTATTACAGTACTAATTGAGCGTTCTGATGAGCCTTGAGCTATTGCATGAATATTAATACCACCAAAGGCGAGGGAGGAGAAAAAGGTACCCGCTATTCCTTTACGATCTTTCATTCCATCGCCCACGATACTAACAATGGACATTTGTTTTTTTACTGAAATTTGATCTATAAGACTTTCTCGAATTTCAAGGGCAAATTCTTCTTGAAGAGCAGCCTTTACCGAGTGATATTCAGAGTCGCGAACAGCAAAACTAATGGTATATTCTGAACTGGACTGAGTTATAAGTAAAACAGACACACCGGAGCGACTCACTGCACTAAAAATTCGAGCAGCTGTTCCTTTTTTCCCTTTAAGCCCTGCACCAGAAATACTGACTAAAGAAATATCCTTTAGGCAGGTGATACCAGTAACAGGACCTGCTATTGGGTCCAAAGGAATTGATTCGGAAGAAGCAATACGAGTTCCCCGTCCTGTGCGATTAAAGGTATTAAGACTCCATGTTTCAATTTTCCGAGCTGCAATAGGGGCTATAGTTTTTGGGTGTAATACCTTTGAGCCAAAAAAGGATAACTCCATTGCTTCTTCGTAGCTAATATCGTGGACCAAAACAGCGTCATGTACTATTCGAGGATCTGCAGTATAAATGCCGTCGACATCTGACCAAATCTCAAACTTGTCTGCCATAAGGCCCATAGCCATGAGAGCGGCGGAAAAATCGGATCCATTACGACCGAGTAAAGAAGGTTTTCCCGATACATCTGTAGAAATAAAACCAGGTGCTAATAAAATGCGTCGTTTTGAATCTCGATACGGAATAAAAGCAGCCTCTATTCGCTCGTATACTGGATCCCCTTCACTTAAAGAGCCTTCGGTAATTATAAATTGTCTACTGTCCAGTACTTCCACATCTTCTCTAAAAGAAATGAGTAGTTCTGCAAAAATTGGGACAGACAGCTGTTCACCAAGACCCATAATGCGACATTCGACAGTCTCGGGACATTCGCCAAAGGCCGCAACGGCATCGAGCATTCGAGCATATTCTATATACAGGGGTGAAAGAGTTTTTTGAACGAGATCGCTACGAAACCCTGGGTTCGAAGCAGCTAAGGCCTGAATTATTGTAGTATGAATATTTTCAATGTCAGAAACACTTTCGGATGTAGGAATTGCTTTTTCTTTGCTAGTATAAAACTGCAATGCCCCTGTTATGCTGTTTTGCAGGCGATTTGATACTCCCCCTACAGCTGAAATAATAATACCGAGACGATCCAAGCGGGACCTTTCGCGAATAATTTCTACCGCAGTATTCATTCGCTCGGCACTTCCCATTGAAGTACCACCAAACTTCATGACCAGCATACACACCTCTTTTGCTCGATACACTACATATATTTGTAATAGTACTGATACAATACAGTAAAAACAACTTTGGAATCTAGAGGGTAGACTGTATATTTATACATAAAAGATGTATGAATGTACAAAAACAACAGCTATATAGAAAAGTATCGGCTCCCTTGGTATACTATTTTCCATGAGTGATAACCGAACAGAAGAAGAAAAGGGGTTTTACGTACCAGCAACACGTAAACTCGGATCTTGCATGACCCACCGCCCAGAAATTATATGGATAGAAAGTGGGATGGAAAAAGAGTCTATTCTCACTCTCATTCGAGAATATCCAGGCTTTAGCTTTTTTCCTGTTTGCTCTGGAACTGTTGACTCAGTTGTGGGTGTTTTATCTGTACGCGATTTCTTCGATTCTCTGCTCCGCCCTCAATGGCCAGGACTAAGATCTCTCATTAGAAAACCTTTGTATGTAAGTGAGACAGTAACAATACTAAATGCACTCAAAATGCTTGAAGAAACTAAAAACAAAGTTGCGTTTACTATAGATGAGTATGGCGGAATCGAAGGATTAATAACGAGAAATGGTCTTTTAGGAGAACTTATAAAAGAGTTTTCTGGTGAAATAGATGAAGATGATCCTGAGATTGTGCAACGTGCAGATGGAAGCTTTTTAATTGGTGGTCACGTTCGGATGGAAGAACTCGAAGAGTTTCTTGATTTACCCCCAACCTATGGAGATAATCAAGACTATTATACCTTAGCAGGTTACCTTCTTGCTCTAAACGACAGTATACCGAAAACGGGAGATATACTAAATAACGGCCCATATCAGTTTGAAATTGTTGATATGGATGGACACCGTATAGATAAGGTCCTCATTTCTAGCGAAATTTTACCCCAAAAGCTTTCGTAACCGGGGTTTTCGTATATTTGCCACAAGTCGAGCAACTCCAGAAGCAAGAGCAATACCGACAGCAATAGCAGCAGCTGCACTTAAGGTTCTAAACCCAGTTGAAGAGGCTGCTTCTCCGTTTCCCAAAACTGCCATGAGCATTGTTTCATACATTCCCCCTCCAGGTACCAGAGGAATAATTCCGGGAACAATGTATACAGTAGCTGGCTTTTTAAATACTACAGCGAAAAATTCTGCTAATAATCCAACTACCAGAGAACCAAGCATATAGGCAGATAAGGGATTTCCAAAATTCTTACTAATAAAGAGATACACTGTCCAACCAAAGGCTCCTAAGAGAGCCGCCCACAAAATATCGTAGCGTGTAATATAAAAAAACCATGCAAAAGAGGCTGTTGCAAAAAAAGAAAACGCAAAGGCTAAAACCGGAGACTGCAAATAAAACATTGAGGCAGTCCAGTTTTCTCCTGCAGGAAAAAGTAATAAGCCGCCTGCGGCTCCTAAAGATAAAGCAACCGCAATAATAAAAGCTTCTAGAAGACGAGCTGAACCAGAAACGAGATCGCCAGAAATGATATCTCGAATAGAGTTTACTATTGCAAGCCCGGGAACAAGACTCATAAGAACCGCAATACTGATAGTAAAAGAAAAAGGAACGAAAGAGGTAAGAACAGCAAGACCGGAACATACACTAATGACAAAGCCACCAATAAGAGAAATAATAAAAGCGGAAAGTTTAAATGGTTGTATAAAAAAAAGCACTACCCGTAAAACAGCTCCTATTAAGCAGGCCACAAGAGCTTCTGCTAAAGAGCCATTAAACAAGATAGCAAAACAAAAACTTGCCAAAGCTGTTGCGACAATTAAGGAAAGAGAGCCGTGCTTTGAACCTTTAGCAATTCGTTTTAAGCAATATTCTATCTGATGCAAGTTAGCATTGTGACCGCGCGAAACAAGACGACGAGACAAAGCATTTACTCGTGCTATTTTTCCAAGATCTATTGTTCTGCCACTTATACGCTCTATTCGTGTATGACTTTTTCCACGACTATCTAAACAGGTAAGCATGACAACCGTTGGTGTTACAAAGGCAGATGCATGCGAAGAGCCGAGTGAAGAGGCTATGGATATCATGGTTTCCTCAGCACGATAGGTCTCTCCTCCACTCTGTAAAATCATTACACCGGAATTAAGGGCAATGTCGAGGATTTCATCAATATCGTTAGTGTGGCGCTCGCTCATACTCTTTTGTACGCCTTTTCAAGGCTTTCCGTCAATCATGACCATCAGTTTTAGTCTTTAAGAATCTTGTCTCTACCTTTTAATTCCGTTACACTCACCGTATATACCGGATTTTTAGTCCGAGTTCATTCTAAGGAAAATTACATGACAAAAATAACCATGAAAAATGCGATTGCCGAGCTTGATGGCGACGAAATGACTCGAATTCTCTGGGGTGTTATTAAAGAAAAATTATTAACTCCATTTATTGACCTTAAAGTTGAATATTTTGACCTCGGTTTGAAAGCCAGAGATGATACAGAAGATACAATTACCTATGAATCTGCACAGGCTATTAAAAGACTTGGTGTTGGAGTTAAATGTGCCACAATTACTTCCAACGAAGCTCGTGTTACAGAATATTCATTAAAACACTTAACACCCAGTCCAAATGGTATTATTCGAGCAGAACTCGATGGTACTGTTTTTAGAAAGCCAATTTTAGTAAAAAATATTAAACCTACTGTATCTACATGGAAGAAACCCTTAGTTCTGGGTCGCCATGCATATGGCGATGTCTACAAAAATTGCGAAATGCGGGTTCCTGGAGCTGGTAAAGCAGAGCTGGTATTTACCGGTGCGGACGGAAAAGAAATTCGAAAAACTATAATGGAAATGAAGGGTCCGGGAATTTTGCAAGGAATTCATAATATGGACGCTTCTATTGAAAGTTTTGCACGGGCTTGCTTTTACTATGGTCTTTCAGAAAATCTTGATGTGTGGTTTGCGACTAAAGACACAATTTCTAAAACCTATGACGGACGTTTCAAAGAAATCTTTCAGCGCATTTTCGACTCTGAATATAAAAAAGATTTTGATGCAGCTGGGATTGAATATTTTTATACCCTCATAGATGACGTAGTTGCCCGTGTTATGCATAGCCCCGGTGGTTTTTTATGGGCTTGTAAAAATTATGATGGTGATGTAATGAGTGACATGGTTGCATCCGCTTCTGGTAGTCTTGCCATGATGACCAGTGTGTTAGTTTCGCCAGACGGAGTTTTTGAGTATGAGGCAGCGCATGGTACTGTTCAGCGCCATTATTACAAATACCTAAAAGGTGAAAAAACATCGACTAACCCTGTGGCTCTTATCTTTGCTTGGACTGGAGCCCTTGCTAAAAGGGCTGAACTAGATGAGACCCCAGAGCTCTCAGATTTTGCAAGCCGTTTAGAAATAGCCACCCTAAGCTGTATAGAAGACGGTTATATGACAGGAGATCTTGCGCGATTGGCGAATCCACCTGCAAAAGAAGTCCTAGACAGCTGGCAATTTATAGATAAAATTGCCGAGCGCCTAATAAAAGCCTAACAAAGGCAACTGGCTTTTGTTAAAACCTCTATAGTAGTTCTAAATCCGGGCCTTCGGGTCCGGAATAAACTCGAACCGAACACTGCTCCATACAAGCATTTTCAGTAAAATACACAAGATCCATAGAGTCGGTACTAAAAAGATCTTCTGGATGATACGAAAGTTCAAGAAGTGTTTCATCGCCTTCTGCGAGAGCGCGAGTCCAAGCCCCATGTAAACAAATAATATCGCGTAATACTGGCCACAAAAATGCTTTTTGTTTTTCGGTATATTTTGCTTTTAAAAAACTAAGTTGAAGCTTCTCGAGTTCTGTATGTGGAATTTCTTGAGAGTTTACAATTTTTGGAACTGTAAGTAAAAACGTTGCAAAGTCTTGAAAAAATTGAGAAGCCTTGAGTTTTAGAGGCACTAAGGCTGCATTAAACCAGGTAACACAGCGACCTTGCGTATAAAAAAGATCGCAGGCACGAGCAAGAGAAGCTGCCCTCTCAAGGTCTTGATGTGAAAACTGCGGAGTAGATTCTACTAAATATGGAGGAGTTTTAGCATATTTCATACCAAAACCTTCTGCTTGTTCTGCTAAAAGGGTTCCCGGTAATACAGCCAGGCGAAAAACTTCAAGGTTATTAGGATATTGTGAAACAGCAAAATCTATTGAATTTCTAAAAGTAGAAAAGGAATCCTTAGGCAAACCATACATAAGATCGAGTCCGAATATAATTCCAGCATTATTAAGAAGCCCAATTTTTTTGGTAAATGATTTAAAATCGCAGGGACGATTTACCGCTTTTAAGGCTTCCGGATTAGAACTTTGTAATCCTATTTGAAGAGAACAGGGTATTTTTGAAAAGGCTGCTACCAATTGTGCGTCTAAGAGTTCGGCTCTCACTTCAAAATTAAAATGAATTTCGGGTGCTTTGCGAAATATAAGATCCAAAAGACGAAGTGCTCTCTCTTTAGAAGCATTATATGTTGGGTCGAGAACAAAGACCCTTTCAATTCCAATTTTTATAAAATATTCGAGTTCTTTTTCAAGGCGTTCTAAAGGAAAACTCCTCACCTTTTTTTCGCCCTTTGACTCACAACAATAGGTACACGAATAGGGACAGCCACGAGCTAATTCCCAAAGAGCGCCCTTATGATGCAGAACTCCTTCACAGTTTTCAAGAGTTCCCTCGAGCCAAGGAGAAACGAGTGCTGCACAATTTTCTGAAGGCGAGCGGTTAGGAGCTAAAAGAGAAGAAGGTATTTTCTTATTTTCTAACAATAAGTGAATTAATGTACATGTTGAAGATTCTCCCTCTCCAGAAAGATAATAAATAGGAGGCAACGTATTAGCGTTACTTTTTTCGTCACTATAAAACACAGAACCAGAAGTAACTTCGGGGCCGCCTGCAAAAAGAATCACAGAGGGAAGTAATAGAGCTAATTCTTTAGCAGCATATTCAAGAACAGGTCTATTCCATACATATAGCGAAAAACCGGCAATTAAATGAGATGCGGGTTGTAAATTGAAAGTAGAGACGAGAGATTGGGCAATTAAGTTCCCCTGCTCTTGAGGAGAGAGTCCCTGTAAAAGAGGAGACTCAAGACTAAAATCTGAAAGAATAATAGTGGAAACAGAAGAAATAGCGACATCTGCTTTTAAAGCCGAAACAATTGAAGCAGCTCCTAGGGGAACTGCTTGGAAAGAAGACTGAACTTCAAGGGAAACAACGATAATTGTTGCTGAGGGTAATGAACTCATGCCAAGGAGTCTACACTAAAAGAGACTCCTTGGAACAGTCAATATTATTGAAAGAATTACAGGAGAGGAATACCCACTTTTTTACAGTCTGAGATCATTTTATCTGGCCATACTGAAACCTGTGTTTCGCCAATGTGTGCCTTTCGTAAGAAAAACATACACAAACGAGATTGGCCAATACCACCACCCACAGTTTGGGTTAATTCGCCAGAAAGTAATTTATTGTGGAACCACAGCTGTCCTCGCTCAGGGCAACCCCTATAGTTGAGCTGTTCTTTCATTGTTTGTGGACTAACACGAATACCCATAGAAGATAATTCTAGAGATTGCCCCAGAATGTCGTTCCAAACAAGAAGATCGCCATTTAAGCCTCTTTTTCCGTTTTCTGTTTCGGTTATCCAGTCATCATAATCGGGGGCTCGGCCGTCGTGCAAATTACCATCGGATAAGGCATAGCCTATACCAATAATAAAAACAGCACCGTGTTTTTTACTAATAGCATTTTCGCGCTCTTTTGGAGTCAGCGTTGGATACATGGAAAGTAGATCTTCTGCATGTATAAAGGTTATTTCTTCCGGAAGAATTGGAGTTATAGACGAATAACGGTCATAGATAAAAAATTCAGTTCTTTTAAGACAGCGGTAAATTTTTCGTACAATATCAGTTAAAAAATCTATGGTTCGGTCAGTTTCGGCCATTGCCATTTCCCAGTCCCACTGATCTACATACAAAGAATGAATATTATCCATTTCTTCATCTGCTCGAATAGCATTCATATCGGTATAAATTCCAAAACCGCGAGCAAGACATAAATCGGTAACTTTTAATCGCTTCCATTTTGCAAGAGAATGTACTATTTCGAGAATTTGATCTCCCATATCCATTACAGGAAAATTAACTGGGCGCTCAACACCATTAAGATCGTCATTTATACCTTTGCCTCTGGGGACAAATAAAGGTGCAGTAACACGAGTTAAATTAAGTTCGGTAGAAAGGGCGAGCTGAAAAAAGTCTTTAATACTCACTATTGCCTGTTCTGTTTCCTTAACACTGAGTTTAGAAGAATAGTCTGGTGGAATAATAAGTTGCGACACGGTTAACCTCCTTATATAATACTCTTTTATGTATATTTATTCATAATTTTAGCGTATTTATGCATAGTTAGTCAAGTCATCTTGCCAATATAGCAACTTGGAATTACAATAAATAAATGTACACACCACAAATAGAACCGCGCTCAACCTTGACCCTTCCAGAACCGCAGGTTTACAGAAGCATCCTTTATTTTTTTAGATGTATCATGCAACCTTATGCTCGCGCCCTGCACTTCAGTGAACCTGTAATGCTCTCTCCAGAGCGCATGACTGAAACATGGAGAGACTTTAATGAAGGTAAAAGCAGACTTATTATAGGCTTTCGGCATGCCTATGGTGATGATCCGCAGCTTATGGCTTACACAATACATCACGTACTTCCAAAGGCGGCAAGAAAATTAAAAAAACCGCTAAAAGGACTCACTCATGCTCATTTTATTTATGGAGTAGAAGTTCCTCTTTGGTCAGGGCCATTTGTGAAATGGCTTTTACCTCGGGCTGGAGCTGTTCCGGTAGATCATATTCATATGGATACAAAAGGAATGAACAGAATTCGCACAATTATTTGTGACGGAGACTTTCCTTTAGCCTTAGCTCCTGAGGGGCATGTTACCTATAATAGCAATCATGTACCTCACCTTGAAACAGGTACAGCTCGGTTTGGTTTTTGGTGCGTTGAAGATCTTGAAAAAAAGAATCGAACCGAAGATGTTATATTTCTGCCAATTTCAACTCATTATCAATATAAAGATTCTACGAGAAAAAAACTGTCTCACTTTATTGCTGATATGGAAAAAATTTGTAATCTTGAACCATTACCTAAACTTCGAGAAATTCCAGATATACGAAAAAGACTCGAAAAAACAGGAAAGGCAATACAAAAACATATTGTTGCGTATTATACTGAATTGAACGCTCGTGATTTCCCAGATACAGCAGAAAATTTGGTTGACCAAGCCCTTTATGCAGCTGAGCGAATTTTAGCTATTACACCTCTCTCAGATGAAAAAGCAATAAGTAGATTATATAAAATTAGATCGAAGGCATGGGGTCGGATTTTTAGGAGTGATCTTGATAGCTTAACGCTGTTAGAAAAAGAACTTGCAAGCCGTAAAACGGGAGAAGCCTGGTTTGCCATGAGACATATGGAAACTGCTGAACTACTTCTCTATGTCGATTTAACACAAGTAAGTGAAAACGCAGATCTTGATACCTGCTGGGAAATAGCAAGTAATTATTTTGACTATATAGAGCGATTAAAGGGTGGAACGCTACGAAACAGAGCGACAATTGTACAGAGGAAGGCTTACATTATTCCTGGTGAGCCCATACGAATAAATGACTACTTAGAGGAATACAAAAAAGATAAAAAAACAGCCATGCAAAATGTAACAAATGATATGAAAAAAAACTTTGAAAATTGTGTAGATGAGTATAAATTGAGCGCTCCTAAACGAGTAGGATCAAAAAGAAAAAAACAGTAGGATTATACAATGGCATTTTCGTCGGACGTACTTGCACAATTTAATCAACTCGAAAAATCGGGAGCACTCGATGCTCTCGATGATTTAAGAAAAGAAAACAGAGAGCTAGAACGGATCATAACCGATGCGGCTCTCCTTGTTGCCTTTAGCGACGTTAATACCATGCTCGACTTTATGATTCAACGTCTTTTGGATCACTTTATTCCACAGTTTTTAGGTTTTCTCGTTTTCCCACCACGTGGAAGTAGGCTACGACAATACTGTTATCGCAATCTTAAAGAAAGCACCGATATAATTGATCCCTTATATTACAACCTACTAAAAGAACGATTTAGTAAAAATCCGGGAAATGCATCGTTTGAAACCCTTGCCACAGAACTGGGGCAAGAACTTTTTGGTAAAGATTTTAGAGATTTAGAACCCGAACATATTTTTCCAATGTGCGGCATTGGTGGAGTATATGGGATTGTAATTCTTGGAAAAAAAATTGTTGGGAAAGCTTACACCGAGCTTGAACAAAATTATATAGACCGTATGATCCGATTTTTATCTGTAAGTATTCAAAATGGTTTACACTATGAAAGTTCAATTACCGACCCTAAAACAGAACTCTTTACTCATGATTATTTTATACGTCGCTTAGATGAGACTATTGCACAATGCCAAAGACATTCACGCAATTCCGGTGTCATAATGATTGATGTTGATAATTTTAAGAAGTTTAACGATACCTGGGGTCATGTGACTGGAGATATTGTACTCAGTGAACTTGCAAAAGTACTTAAGCGAACAATACGAGCTGAGGATTGTGCAGCTCGATTTGGAGGAGAAGAATTTTCAGTGCTTGTCTCTGAATGCGATTTAGCAGGTCTATTTTTGGTTGCCGAGAGAATTAGAAAAGGTGTAGAGGCAATTAAACTGCATATTGATGATAAAATAGTATCAGTTACTATTAGTCTTGGTGGCCGTTTAATAGACCCAAAATCGGAAACAGGCTCTCTCATTTTAATTGGAGATGCAGATAAAGCTCTCTATCTTTCAAAATCATCTGGGAGAAATAGAACTACGCTATATTCGAATGGACTTCTTGAAAAAGCTCTTGTTACAGAAGCAATTTCACATCTTGGCATTTTATAAACCTTCCTGAGCCTGTTCGCTTTTAATACAAAATAGTTTTACACTTTTATATAATGAAATATTCAGAATTTTACTCAGTATTTAAAAATTTTCTTGATAACGCTCCTATTGAAAAACTAGATGAAACTCGCTCCTATGTGTTTTTAAGCGATCTGCACATGGGGAACGGTGGTTCTCGCGATGACCTTACTCGACACCGGACATTGCTAACAGCTGCTCTTGGAAAATGGTATCTTAAAGAAAACTACATTCTTGTGTTAAATGGTGATATTGAAGATTTAAATAAATTTTTACTTTCTGATATTAATAAAGCATGGAAAGAAGTTCTTGAGATAATAGGATCATTCTCAGATAAGGGAAATTTACGTAAAATTATAGGGAACCATGACGTAGATCTGCTTGTTACTCGCAATTATCCGTGGAAATTGTATGAAGGAATTATTTTTAAATATGGAAAACGTAAAATTTTTGTTTTCCATGGACACCAAGCTTCGAATTTATATGTGCGCTTTGATTTTCTCTCCGAATTTTTAGTCCGCTGGTTCTTGCGCCCTCTCCATATACGCAATATTTCTGTATCAAAAAACTCTCGAAGAAGATTCAGAACTGAAAAAAGAATATACCGAGCAGCAAAATCGTTAGGTATACTCGCAATAGCAGGACATACACACAGGCCATTATTCGAGTCAATGTCAAAATACGACAATATCACATTGATATTAGAAAACCTTATACAAAAATATGTAGATTCGCCCCAAGATAAAAAAAGAAAAATACGAACCCAAATAAATTTGTATCGTAAAGAATTAATAAGTCTTGCAGCAGAAAAAGAAAATATAAAAAAGACCCAAAGCCTTTACGGAGCCGGACCTCTCCTTATTCCTTGTTTATTTAATTCGGGAAGTGCCACCAGTAAAAATGGATTTAATGCGCTTGAAATAAGAGACGGAAAAATTTCTTTAGTATATTGGACTGATGGAAAAGCAGACCGTCCATACATTGCAAGCGAAGCTTTAAAGAAGATCTCTGTGGACAGCCGTTTTTTCAGGTATACCCTGCAATCGGAACGGCTGGACAGCATTTTTACACGTATAGAACTTCTTGGTGACTTGCCCCAAGAAAACGAAGAGAATGAAGAAGATGACGAGGACTAAAACTCGAATATTATCTAGCTTTAACGTCTTCCCATGCCGGGCATTCCGGGCATTCCGGGCATGCCGCCCATTCCTGCCATCATTTTCTGTGCCATTCCTTTATTTTTAGCAAATTTACGCATTGTTTGACGTGTTTTTTCAAACTGTTTTAACAATTTATTGACTTCGCCTACGGAAGTACCAGAACCGCGAGCTATTCTCTTTCTTCGAGTTGGCCCAATAATGAGATGGTTATGCCGCTCTTGGTAGGTCATGGATTGAATAATTGCTTTTTGAGATTTCAAACCACTCGTGTTGAGATCTGCTTCATTTATTTGCCCAGCCATGCCAGGAATCATGTCTAACATAGATTGCAAAGAACCCATCTTACCTACACGCTCAAGCTGTTCGAGCATATCTTGTAAGGTAAAATTTTCGGTAGCCATTTTTTTTTGAAGTTTTTCTGCTTCTTCAACATCAATAGTTTCTTGAGCTTTTTCTACCAAAGAAACAATATCGCCCATACCAAGAATTCGCCCGGCTATACGCTCAGGATAAAAGGGTTCAAGGTCTTCTATTTTTTCACCAACACCAATAAAGAGAATTGGTTTACCCGTAATGGTTTTGAGAGAAAGAGCTGCACCACCTCGAGCGTCGGAGTCGAACTTTGTTAAAATTACTCCGGAAAGAGATACTTTTTCATCGAAGGCCTTTGCAATATCTACTGCATTTTGCCCAGTCATTGAATCTGCAACAAGGATTGTCTCAACAGGATCAACAGCTTTCTTTATGCGTTGAATCTCGTCCATCATGGACTCATCTATTTGTAAGCGACCAGCTGTGTCGACAATAATAACATCGTGAGCATTTTTTCGAGCAAAAATGAGAGCATTTTTTGCAACCTTGACTGCATCTTTTTTGCCAGTTAGGGCTTCTTGTTCATCTTTAAATACAGGAACGCCAATTTTTTCGCCCAGCACAGATAACTGCTCTATTGCAGCAGGTCGAACTAAGTCACAGGCAACAAGAAGGGGTTTACGCCCTTCCTTTAGAAGACGAGCTGCGAGTTTTGCAGCAGTAGTCGTTTTACCGGATCCTTGTAGACCTAAAAACAAAATAACAGATTGAGTATCTGGGCCCTTAAGATTTAATTCTTGTTTTGAGTCACCCAAAAGAGCAACCATGCGATCGTGTACAATTTTAACAAATTGTTGGCCAGGATTTACAGCGCGAAGAACTTTTTCGCCCTTTGCTTCCTCAATTGTTGCATTTACAAAACGTCTGACAACACGAAGATTAACGTCTGCTTCGAGCAGAGCCATTTTAATTTCTTCTACTGTTTCTTCAATATTTTTTTCTGTAATACTGGACTTGCCACCAATCTTACGGACAATATCGCTAAAGGTATTCGTTACTTTTTCGAGCATATTATATTTCTATCCCATCGAGTATTTGATGTATAAATTCTTCTGGTTGTAATTCTTTGTTCAAAATACGGAACAATCCGTTACAAATAGGAACCTTAATATTATTTTTTTCAGAGATTTCATGCACATATTTACAGGCAACAATTCCCTCTGGAAGATAACTAAGTTCAGTAATGCGAGCAATAAGATCATCTATTCCTGAAAAAGAATCTAAAATATTTTTTTGTATAATATCGTGGCCAAAACGGCGATTACGTCCGAACTTACTTCGGCACGTTACATCGAGGTCCCCTACTCCAGAAATTGAAGTAAAAGTTTCAGGATGAGTCGCCCCCATAGCACGCCCAATGAGCTGTATTTCATTTAAGCCAGCTGCAAGAAGCAAAGACTCTGTATTATCTCCAAAAATTTCTGATTTTTCTGCTATTGCATCGAGACAGCCAAAGGCTACGGCTATAACATTTTTTGCGGCAGCACAAATTTGCACACCTATTACATCTAAGCTTGAATAAACCAAAAGGCCTTTAGATTTAAGAACTTCACGAAATTTAATAGAATTTCGAGGATTTTCACTTGCTGCAATTAATCCAGTAACCTTCCCCTGTGCAACTTCTTCGGCATGGCTTGGCCCTGCAATATAGACTAAGTTTTTTCTATAGGATTCGGGAAGCACATCTTCGAGCGTTTCTAGGATTAAGCGGGGGCCTTTATCTGAAGGTATAAAACCCTTTGTTAAAACACCAATACAGGTAGAGCCATCTTTAATATTTGGTACATCAAGCAAGCCAGACATAGTTCGAGCAAGGTATAAAGATGGACTTGCTAGAATCAAAAATTGCACATCTGTGGCCACTTCTTTAATATTTGTAGAAGCTATAAGAGTATCTGCCATTTTGAAGCCAGGAAGAAAACGTTCATTTTCATGACGAGTATTGATGGACTCAACAACATCAGCTTCGAGTGCCCATATTTTAACTTCATGTCCATGGCGAGCGAGAGAAATAGCCATTGCGCTACCCCATGCTCCAGCGCCAATAATTCCAATTTTTTGACTCATAGATCGTCTCCTTATCGTTTTTGACTCACATTAATACCAGATAGAGTTGCCATCTTCCCAAGATACGATTTCTTTTGGTTTGAAAAAGAGTTTTAACTCTCGTTCTGCACTCTCTGGGGAGTCGGAAGAATGAATAATATTAAGATTCGTATGCATACTGTAATCGCCTCGAATAGTTCCAGGAAGAGATTCGCAAACTGCAGTAGGTCCACATAAACGCCTAACCAGTTGAACGGCCTCATCTCCTTCTATTACCATTGCCACTACAGGACCAGAAATAACATACTGAATTAAATTATCATAAAAAGATTTTCCCTTGTGTTCAGCATAATGAGTTGCTGCTAAAAGAGGGGGAATAGTTAACATCTTTAATCCAACAATATTGAGCCCTTTACGCTCAAAACGGGCGATAACTTCGCCAACGATCCTTCGCTGGAGCACACCGGGCTTCAGCATGGCAAAGGTTCTTTGAATTGCCATATATCCTCCAATATCAATTTTTTATTGTATTACATTTTCCTAGCTTTGAGAACACTGCGGAAAGTTACTCCGCCGAGTATTATGAGACCACCAATAATTGCACGTTTACCGGGAATTTCTCCAAAAAAAATAGCTACCCACACAGGGTTAAGTACGGGCTCAATCATGGTAATGAGAGCAGCACTAACCGCAGTAACCCCAGAAATACCCCTCCCATATAACACAGAGGGAATCCCCATTTGAAAAACACCTAAAAGAAGAAGACCTATGAGACTTCCGCCAGAAGGAAGACCAGAGCGAAACATAAAGGGGATAGACAAGACAAAGGTTAGGAAGTGCGCAAGGATAAAGGAATCTGATGGACGCTCATTTTTTTGACGCCGCATAAATATTGCCGTAAGAGCAAATGTTATACCAGATAAGACGGCAAGGACATTTCCCATATTTGCAGAAAAACTTAAATCGTCAAGAAAAAATAAAATCATTCCACCAAATACGGTTGCGACTACAATCCAGTCAACAAAAGTACTTTTTTCATTTGTAAGGAGCCAGCGACCCAATATAATAATATAAACCGGCTCTACATACTGTAATAAGACTGCATTTGCGGATGTAGTCATTTTGTTCGCAAACACAAAAAGAATCATTGTTGCGCTATAAGAAAGAGCGGCCATTATCTGATTAAAAGAAAAGGTAAACCGTGGTTTTTTTAGAATAATCAACATGGTGATACAGCCAATAAGACTGCGTCCCCCTGCAATA
This sequence comes from Treponemataceae bacterium, assembly GCA_035270545.1. Classification (GTDB taxonomy): domain Bacteria; phylum Spirochaetota; class Spirochaetia; order Treponematales; family Treponemataceae; genus Teretinema. Next base: position 5,583 of record DATFIA010000151.1, on the reverse strand, counting down.
GCAAAGGAATCCCATGAAACAAGCTTTATTAAGATACCCCCAGAGCTCCATAAAAAAGCACATAGAGCAAGAGAGGCAACAGATATCCCACGAGATTCACGAATCATATAAAAGTAACCGATCCTTATTTAGCTAAACGAGCAGAAAGAATTGCAGAAATAGAGTGCTCTAAAGCTTCTTCCAACATTTCTTGTGGAGGTTCTGGAATATAACCTTCTTTTTGAAGAAGAGCAGTTGCATTTCGGGACTGGGTAATATCGGCCTTTGCCCTGTCATAGACTTCTTGCCAAGTCATTGTAACTCGAGCAACACCTTCTTCAATAGCCTTCATAGCAACATCCGCTGCCTCAACTGCAAAAATATCTGAATCTTCCATAGTTACGACAATATGTTCAGGATCAATGCCTTTTTTTTCAGAATAATCTGCTATAGAATGGGCACAACAAATAGCCATAGAGTCCGTAATTTTGCGACTTCTGACTAAAAGGGCTCCTTTGAGAATACCGGGGAAACACACCGAATTATTCACTTGATTTGGAAAATCGCCACGTCCAGTTGCAACAATAAAAGCACCAGCTTCTTTTGCTTCGTGAGGCCAAATTTCTGGAACGGGATTTGCACAGGTAAATACAATTGATTTTTCTGCCATCACTTCTATCCATTCTTTTTTAACGGTTCCAGGCCCTGGAGTAGAAAGTGCAATTAAAACATCTGCACCCTTCATAGCTTCTTCTATAGTAGAAATACGAGTGGGATTAGTTGTTTGACAAAGCTCCCATTTGCGATAATATCGAGTATCTTTTTCTATATCACTTCGACCTGCATGAAGAGCTCCTCGAGAATCACAAATAACCATACGAGAAGGATCTCCTCCATCTGCAAGAATAAGACGGGCTATTGTTGTATTTGAAGCACCGGCTCCAAGAAGTACTATTTTTGCATTTGAAAGTTTTTTTCCAGCAAGTTTCAGCGCATTCAAAAGACCTGCTAAGGTGATGCACGCGGTACCCTGGGCATCGTCGTGCCACACGGGAATATCACAGACTTCACGAAGTTCATCGAGGACCTTAAAACAATCTGGCTGACTAATATCTTCAAGGTTTACAGCCCCAACGGAGGGCTGAAGCATACGAACAAATTCAATTATTTTATCTGCATCTTGTGACCCAGCTTTAATTCCACGTTTTTCAGCCTCATCTGGGCGAACCCGAGAGTCGACACAAAGAGCTATGGAATCAACTCCGCCCAAATATTTCATGAGCATTGCTTTTCCTTCCATAACACCTAAACCGCCAGGAGGGGTGCAATCCCCATCACCGAGGACACGTGTTGAATTACTCACAACTGCTACAAGATTTCCTCTGTTTGAAAGGGTAAAAGATTCATCGTTATTGTCTCGAATACCAGTAGAAACGGATGATACACCAGGGGTATACCACACATTAAACCAGTTAAACCCTGATAATGAACATTTTGGCAAGGTCTGCATTTTACCACCATAAAACCGGTGGGCAAGCAGAGACAACTTCTTTAAAAAAAGTGTTTTGGCCTGGGCTTTTTCTGCTTCGGTAAAATCTGAAGGGAAAGCCTGAGGTAGGGTATTGAGAGTTGAATCAAGTTTCATGTTACCTAAAATAGCACAAAAAGAGATTTTACTTCAACTGTGAAAGAGTTGAGCTCATAACAACTCCAGAATCTTTCATAGATTCTGCTAAATCTTTAAATTCTGACATAACATCTTTGAGTCCGTCTAACATTAAAGAAAGGGCGGTAACGCCATCGAAGACACGGCTCGAAATCATTTCAAGTTGACCCATAGAAGCTGCTATTGCACCTGCTCCTTCAGACATTGAACCCGCATCTCGTGTAACTGTGGAAGAAACAGAATCTAGTGTATTCATGGTTTCGAGAACTTGTTTGGTATCACTATCTGAATGTATTAAAGTTCGAGCAAATTCAGAAATTGATTCATACACATTCCCGATATTACTTGTGATTTCTTCAAAAGCTTGATCTAGTTCAGTACTCGATGAAGCCATTTGGGTAATATTCTCAACTATTTCTTCTATAGAAGCAGATATTTCTCGAGAACTTTCAGAACTTGCCTCTGCGAGTTTTGTTATTTCTTCTGCAACAACAGCAAAGCCTTTACCTTGATCTCCTGCATGAGCTGCCTCTATGGCGGCATTAAGAGCGAGCATATTGGTCTGTTCTGCTATATTTTCAATTACACTAGCCATTCCATTAATGCGCGCAATACTGTCGCTTATAAGTGTAATTTTTTGATACGTGGAACTAAACAATTGCTGTCCATGTTCTGAAGATTGCACCAGAGTTTTAACAATTTCTTCATCGTGACGAGCATTTTCTGCCATTGAGTTTATTGCAGTAATCATACCTTGCACAGAAACAAGAGATCCTTCTACAACAGTTTTTTGATCATTTATTCCCGCATCAAGGCTATTTAGACCATTAGTAACTCGATCGAGTCCAGTTTTAACACTTTTTACCTGATCTTCAAGAATTGTAACTTCGCCTCGAATACTATCTATAAAACCATCTACAATTTCAAAGGTAGCCGATGTGTTGTCAAGAGAAGCAGATAATTTTGAACTTGAATCAATATTTGAAGAAACTTCTTTTTGCATGGAAAAGACAAGTTTTTGGATACTAGCAAAAAAACAACCCATACGATTTAATAAATCATCGTCTGAATTGAACGTTTTTTCATTAATACATTTTTCAACATCTCCATCTTTCATGTTTTGAAGTAACAGTTCTAAATGACGAGATCTCCGTGAAACAGTGCGGGAAAGGAGCCATACCAGAAAAAGGCCAAGAAACCAAGTGCTCACAATTATTCCAGCAGATATAATAAAGGAAACAACTCGATAAGAGCGAATAGTGCCGCTAAAATGGGGTAATTCTTTTAGAATTATTGAACGTTGCAGATCGATAGAATCAGATAGAAGATTTACGTACTGACAATACGTTTCAAACGTGTTCTGATCCTCACGTGTACTTCCAAGATTTATAAAGGAGACAGCAAGCTGTGCGGCAAACTCTAGTAAGGACTCATTTTTTAAAACAATTTCATTAAGGGTCGTAACTCGGTCTAGATATGAACTGGCGCCAGCAATTCTGGAAATTGCTTCGTCGAGTAACACAGGAAAAGGAAGATCAAAGGCACTGGCAGAACGATGCATTTGTATCTGAAGATCTGCAAAAGAGGTGTTAAGTTCTATTAAGGCATCATGAGTTTTCTGAAGTTTATTAGCAGGGGAAACAACAACAAGGAAAGCACCAGCTGTACAGCAGAGAAAAAAAAGAAGAGACACAACAAAAAGCACAATTTTGGAACCAATTTTCATTTAATACAACCCTTTACAGAAACCTTCATTATTCTTACAGTATAGTATATGAAACTGCTGCATACCGGTGATCTACACCTCGGAAAAAGCTTCTACGAAACATCCCTTGTAGTAGACCAGCGCATTATGCTCGATCAACTTCTGGCTGAACTCAAGAGAGATGATTACTCCGCACTTTTAATTGCAGGAGATATATACGACCGAACAATTCCACCAGCAGAAGCCGTTGAAATATTCGGAAACTTCCTAGTAGAAGTCAAAAAAAACTTCCCACTTCTTACAATCTGTTTTATTCCAGGTAACCACGATTCTGCACAACGACTAGGTTTTGCAAGTAAAATTCTCGGATCTCAAGGAATACACATTGTAAGTAATCCAGAAGATGCCTTTACCCCCGTTATTATAACAGGAAAAAGTGAAGAACAGCTAGCAATATTTATGCTACCTTTTTTATCGGCAGGATCCCTTGCTCCCGAAGATAAAACGACTGTTAAACAAGAATTAAAAAAAGATTCATTACAAAATACCTCTACAGGTGAATTTGATTTTGATTCCGAAATACCTTTTATAAATGAAACCACAGATGTGACAGAGATTTCAGGTCAAGAAGAAAAACAAATTCCGGTATTACTTACACAGGCTGAACTCGCAGAGGAAGCTTCAAGACGTTTTTCGAAAATTCTTTCAACACCTGAGCTTTCAAACATAGCGACTGTTCTTCTAGCTCATCTTTTTACCTATGGTGGCGAATCATCTTCTTCAGAAAGGACCTTTTTAGGAACTGCGGAGCATATTTCGAGTAGTCTTTTTTCTCAATTTTCATATGTAGCGCTTGGACATCTGCATAAACCTCAAAAAGTAACACAAAGGATGTATTATTCAGGCTCTCCCCTTGCCTATTCTTTTGATGAAGCTTCAAATGAAAAATCTTTTTTGAAAGTTTCTATAGATTGCAAAACGGAAGGGTTTCCGGTTACGGTTACGCCAATTCCTGTTATTCCTTTTCGCTCGGTTGTGCGCCTTAGGGGGGCCTTTTCTGATTTTTACATTGGCGAATCTTATGACGCATATAGTCCAGATTATATTGAAATAACTCTCACAGACGAAGGTCTTGTAGCAAACCCCATGAATTTACTCCGGCCGAAGTTCCCTTGGCTTTTAAGTCTCAGACAAGGATTTAGGACAGACAACGCAGAGTTTGGAGCTGTACAAAAAAGAAATTCCCCTGAACAAACAGATGTCGCTCAAGGGGATCAGGACAACTCCAAACCACGAAATCTCACAGAAGATTTTGATCAGTTTCAAATTATGCTTCGAGGAGAACTGGATACAGAAAAACGTGCACTCTTTAATAAATTCCTTGCGGAGTGTACCGATGAGACCTGAACAATTAACTATTTATAACATAGGCCCCTTTCAAGGTTTACATACCATAAATTTTTCAGAACTTGGCGACATTTTTTTAATATTTGGTAAAACAGGTGCTGGGAAAACAACTATTTTCGACGCTCTTTCCTATGCTTTTTACGGAGAAGTTCCTGGGGGTAGAAACGGCATTACAAAACACATGCGAAGCCATTTTGCTCCCGAAGATGAAGAAAGTTTAGTGGAACTTATTTTTGAAATATCGGGACGAAAATTCCGAGTTCGCAGAAGTCTTCCTCGAGAAGGAATTGGCGTGCGTTCTGGAAAACTTCAGATAATACCAGAAGAAGTTTCTTTTGAAGAAAAAACTCTTTCTGGTTGGGAAAATCGCACATATACAAAGAAAACTGATACGGATAAAGCGATAGTAGATCTAATTGGTCTTTCTTCAGAAGAATTTTCACGTATTGTACTCTTACCACAGGGCGAATTTTCACGTTTTCTTAAACAAAATTCAAATGAGCGAAAAGAAGTACTTGCAAAATTATTTCCAGTAAGCCAATACAGCACAATAATAGATCTTGTTCGCACTCGTACGAGAGAAGCTACTCTTAGATTGAAAGAAACTGAAAACAATGTACTTTCCTTACAAAATGATACACAAGGTCTTCTAGGGGAGAGCGATATAGAAAATTTGAAACTAAAAATTTCAGAATACTCTAATATTCAAAAAAATCTCCGTACAGAAATTTCTGAGCACACAACCCTTCTTGAAAAGGCTCGTGCTACTGCACAAAAAAAACTATCTCTTGAAAGTCTTCGTAATGAACAAACACAGCTTCTTTCC
>DATFIA010000150.1:0-8601 GCA_035270545.1 Treponemataceae bacterium | reverse complement strand
GCTTCATATACCACACAGTAACGAAGAGGATAATTGAGAGGTCTATCCCCTTCCCAGTCAAAGTCGTTGTCGTCTATAACAATACATTTTGGAAAATTTTCTGCACTGTGAGTGGTGTTATATAAGAGATCTCCGTCGAGTCTTGAAGGGTTTATTTGTTTGTTTCTGAGACCAAGAAAAATAGAGTTTGGTGTTATTGCCTTAGCGTAGGGGTCTAAAAGATATTTGTGAACATTAAAACGCAAGCCTTCATTTGGACGAAAAGGGCCATCTACCCGATACAGATAGAGAGAACCAGCTGAAATTCCACAGACAGCCACATGCCAAATATCGCCTGTTCTATTAAGTTTAGAGTCTAGCTGATACGATTCATAGGGCTCGGCGTCTTCTGAAGTTTTGAACAATTCCAGAATCACACGGGTCCCGTTACGGGTAAACACACTGAAGTTCACACACCCCTTTTGAACACTTGAGCCCAAAGGAAGAGGCTTACCTGGTAAAAAACATAATTTATCCATACAATATAGGCTCAGTATAGTGCGTTGAACTTTTTTATGCTAGAATGAACTTAAAACAAAATGGAGTTTATATGAAAAGCATCCCTATTATTTGCAGGACACCTTCAACCATAAATTCGTTTAATACTGCCTGTAAAAAATTCGGTGGTGAATTTATTCCTGTTCGTTTGGAAAAAAAAGATGAGATAATTTCATACTTAAACTATGAATTACCCGAAATTAAGATTATAGACTTTGGCGATGATACCCTCGATTCTGCATCCCTTATGGAAGTTATTCATTCAGATCCATGGTTGCTTTATGGTGGAATTATCGCCATTGTCAACGATCGGACTCAAAAATCTGAGCTTGAAAAAAAGAAAGACTCAAACATTATATTAATTTTAACTCGCCAAAATTTTGAAGAAAACAGTGAGCGTATATTACGTATTCTTACGAGTAACAAACAATTTTTATTTAATCGTGGTATGCAACAGCAAATGAATACAAACGAAACAGGTTCCTTCATTTCTGAAAACGACCCCACAGATATTTTATTTTATTGTAATCTCATTACAGGCTACTTGTATAATACCAATAGAATTACAGACGAAAGTCGCATCTCTGTTCAAGGAGCTCTTATGGAACTCCTGTTGAATGCAGTTGAACATGGAAATTGTAAAATTTTATATGAGGAAAAAACGGATTGGCTTAGTGAAGGCAAAAACATGCTCGATCTTATAAAGATAAAAAACAAGCAGCCTGAAGTAGCTGCTAAAAAAGTATATATTTCTTACGAAATTTCAAATTTAAAAACTCGAATTTCTGTGCGAGATGATGGAGAAGGTTTTGACTGGAAAAAAAGACTTTCTGCCGATTTAACTGCAGGACTTCATGGTATGGGCATAAAGCTCGCAGAATCCTATGTTTCTGCAATTACGTATAATGAAAAGGGTAATGAGGCATCGTTTGAAATCTTGAATCAGAAAAACGAAACAAACCTTGTTCCCGCAATTTGGAAAGAACAAGAAGTTTTATCCTTTGGTGACAAAGAACCCGTCTGCCGCGAAAATGAACTTTCAAACGATCTTTTTTATATTAGATCCGGCAAATATGCGGTATATGTTCAAAGAAAGCTTGTTTCTGTTCTAACCCCAAACGACATTTTCATTGGCGAAATGTCCTTTCTTTTAAACGACCGCAGGTCTGCCACTATCATTTCAATTGGAAACGGCTCCCTCGTCAAAATTTCTAAAATGGAATTTATTACCCTTATTCGAGAGCATCCCCATTATGGTATTTTCTTGTCTCGCCTGCTCGCTCAACGCCTTGCAAAACAGTCGACACAAACTGTTTTAATTCGCGATGAATTCAATAAAGTTAAAACGAAACTAGAAAAAATAAGTGAGCCGGAAATAGAGCCGTGAATAAAAACCTTATAGAGGAATATATACGTCAGGAAGGACTAAATGAAACGTCCATTTTTGTTTTTCCCTCAGACATCGCGGCTTCTCTATGGAGAGAGACCGCTCTTTCTATAACCAAGACAGGGACTCTCCCCTCAGACAGATTTATTGCCTGGGATAGATTTAAAGAAGATGCAGTTAAAGCAAGTGTACTGGGGAAAACACCCGTTTCTTCTCTTTTGCGAAAACTCTACGCCCTCAATTTTACAATGCGCAATGCAGAGTCCGTTTTAGCTCAAGACAAACCGTTTTTATCAACTCTTATACCTCCCCAGTATGCAGCAGATGGAAGTCTTTTTTCAAAATCTTTAGCTCGTATTCTTCCTCAGTTAGCCTTATGGGAATTAAAACTGGAGAGAAAAAACAAAAGTCTTTCACCTAGCCTCGATGCAGAAGAAATGGATATGGCCTTGCTTAAAGCAGACTATTCCCAATTTCTACATGAAAACAACCTTTTTGAACCTTCATGGCAAAAACCGCCGCTCTCAGAAACCGGCTTTCAATATTATATATTTTTCCCCGAAGCTATTGAAGATTTCACTGAATACGCGACACTTCTTAGGTCTGCTCCTTTTATACATCTTATTGAAGCCCCTTTATCTTCTGAGCCAGTACGTGCATCTATTTTTGAAAACACGAGAGAAGAGTTTCGCTCCATTAGCCTATCTATAGAAGAACTATTGCGAAAAGGAATAAGTCCTGAATCTATCGCAATTAGTGTCCCAGATATAGAAACGGCAGCTCCGTATCTTTTGCGAGAACTCACTCTTCGAAGTATTCCCTTTGAATTTCGCTCAGGCGAAACTATTGCCTCCCTTAGTGCAGGGCGTTTTTTTCCCCTTATTCAAGATTGTGTTTCTGCTAGTTTTGCTTTCGCACCACTAAAAGCTCTTATGCTTAACCGCTTAATCCCATGGAAAAACCGAAACCTTGCAGAAGATCTTGTTGAGTTTGGTATTAGAAACCACTGTGTTACCTCTTGGAAAGAGAACGACATACACATAGATATTTGGGAAGAAGCATTCAAAAACCCCAACAAAAGCGAAACAAGCGACTGGATGCTTAGAGACTGGTATAGAAAATTAAAAAATCATCTTGAAGGTCTCGTTTCTTGTAAGTGTTTTTCTGACATACGTACACGATGGTTTATATTCCGTAACGAGTTTTTAGATATAACTCTATTAGAGGAAAAAGACGATGCAATTCTTGCCCGCTGTATTGAAGAGTTGAAAAATCTTGTTGCACTCGAGAGCCGTTTTACTACCTTAATTCCTCAAAATCCTTTTTCTTTTTTTGTTTCGGTTTTAGAAGATACACCCTATGTACGGCAAAGAGAAAAAGGAGGCGTGAGTGTATTTCCTTACAGAGTTGCTGCAGGCACGCCCTTTGCACACCATTTTATTCCAGATGCAAGTCAAAATACGGCAACAGTACTCTACAGTCAATTATCTTTTCTACGCCAAGACAAAAGGCTCGACCTTTTAATACAAGATATGGACGCATCTGCTGTTTTTTTTAATATATACCATAGTTCTGGTTCAGCATATTTTTCTTTTTCAAATAGAACCTTCGGCGGGTACCATATTCTCCATGGATACTTCTCTCGAGAAAAACTTTCCTCTGGCGATGTTAAAAATGAGTATAGTCTTTTAGATCCCTATGAGGCGGAAAGACTTCATTATTCTGGGGGGTTAATTCCAGATCGCCTTCATCCCCTTCAAAAAAAAGGGCTTGTGTCATGGGATGCTCTTGCGCTAAAAAGAGGCTTTTCATATCTTAAAGAGCCTTTTACCACGAAGGTATCTCACATGCACTCTTTTATTCAAAACGAAAAACATACCAATGGTAACTTACGGGTTAGCCAAACTGATCTTGGAATCTTTTCTGTTTGTAATGCACGCTGGTTTTTAAGTCGCGTTCTCAATATAGAGGTTCTTGACTCAGATGCAGAGCTGATGAATGAGCGAAACTTAGGACTATTGTATCACAACGTTCTTAAAGATCTTTACACCCGTATTCGAGACACCGACGGCGCTTTTTCTGCAAGCCGTATTGCAATTTACCGCTCATGGGCACAAGAGATCGCGGGCGGAGCTGCCTCTGCTCATGCAGAATTTAAGGGCCCTCTTGCCGCCCCTATTATTGACTCTTTGGTACAAAAAATTACTGCGGGCGTTTGTGGCATGCTTGAAAAAGACTGCGAATTACTCGACGGTTTTATACCTGAATTCCTTGAAGATGACATAGCTTTTTCTCTAAATGGCATTTATTATAATGGGAAAATTGATCGTATCTCGCGCAGAAATTCAGATAACACCCTCGTTCTCATAGACTATAAAAGTGGAAAACCACCACGCCCTGTAGACTATGCAACAGAAAACGAAACAATGATTACGGACTTTCAAATTCCCATGTACCTCTTTCTCACAGAAAAGTCTCCTCAAAGTCCATACAAAGGACAACCTGTTGAGTATGCTTGGTTTGGAAGTATAAAAGAAGGAGATTATCGTCCCATTATTAATGGAGAAGATCTTTCTCATGGACGAAAAAAAGGAATGATAAGTCGAGAAGAATTTGAACCAGCAATGGAAGCGTTTCAAAAAATGACACTTCTTTTTTCTCAAGCAGTAAAAGAATGTAATTTTACTAAGCCAAAAGATCTTTCCTGGTCTGTATGCAATGCCTGCGAATTCAAGCGAATTTGCCGCACAACTTATTCGGTGAGGCCATAATAATGCGTTATGAAGAACTTATAGCAGAACTTTCTGAGTCTCAACAAAAAGCCGCATGTATTAATAAAAATGCGGTTATAGCAGCCGGAGCAGGATCGGGGAAAACGAAAGTTCTTGCCGCACGGTATATTCATCTTGTAGTAGAAAAAAAGATACCAGTGGGAGAAATTCTCGCTCTCACCTTTACCACAAAAGCTGCAGCAGAAATGTATACCCGCATTTACGACACACTTAGCACTATCGATGCCCACGAAGCTCGAGAAGCAATAAATGATTTCCACCAAGCAACTATTTCAACCCTCGACTCCTTTTGCAATTCCGTTGCTCGCCTCGCTTCAAGGCAATACGGAATTAGCCCCGATTATGAAATAGACAACCAAAGAGCTCAAGAAATTGCTTTCGAACTTGCCCTTCCTTTTTTTCTAGAAAGGAGAAAATCGCCCGCTCTTCAACACCTTTTAAAACGATACACCCAACAAGAACTCGCAGAAAGTCTCTTTGCAGATACCATGGTTCGTTATTCTCCCGTAACAAAACCGCTCGACTTTGAAACTTTCTTACAGGTGCAGCAACATGAAATAGAAACACTATTTCCCACAACAAGTGAAAACTTAGTACGGGAACTTCAAAATTTAAATTCTCTTGATGGTGGAACAGGTAAAACATGGGAAGAACTCAAAATAGTTCTCGAAGTAATTCCCTCTGTTCCGGAACTACAAGATATTCAGTCTATTACCCAAATGGAAAATTTTTTAACCAAACTTAAAACAATTTCATTCCGTGGCAAAGTTACCAATCCAGTTCTTGTAGAGGCGAAAGAAATACTTGCTTCTATAAAAAAAACAATTGCACCCCAGTTTCTTGCCCTTTCAAACTATGTGTTAAACAAAGAATTAGTAGAAGACACTTTTTTCCTTCTTTCCGATTTTCAAACCCTCTTCCACAAAACAAAACGGATGCAGGGAATACTCACCTTTTCTGATGTATCACAACTTGCATTGGATGCCCTTACCAATGATCCAGATTTGCGCGCTTCTTATAAAAAAAGTATTTCCTCTATTATGATAGACGAATTTCAAGATGACAACGAATTGCAACGAAATCTTCTTTTTCTTATTGCAGAAAAAAATGAACGCAGAGACTGCTCAATTCCTTCTCCAGAAGAACTCACACCAGATAAATTATTTTTTGTTGGAGATGAAAAACAATCCATCTACCGGTTTAGGGGAGCAGACGTCTCGGTATTTAGAGCTCTCGCCCGAGATTTTACTACAAAAGACACCCCTGTTTTAGATACAAATTATCGCACTGAAAAAGCGCTAATAGATACTTTTAATCATATTTTTCCTTCGGTTTTTCTAAACTCCGCTCTCTGGAGCGAAAAGGACTTTCCCCTCTACGAGGCAACTTTTTCATCTATTAGTTCTCATAAAACTACAGACGGTCTTAAGCCGGGCCTAGAACTTCTGCTTATTGACTCTGAAGCAACCGACGATGAAGCAGACACCCTGTCTTCTACAGAAACAGAAGCGGCAGAAGTCGCAAGGAGAATACGAACCCTCGTAGATTCTGGCTTTACAGTTAGCGACAAAAAAGACATTCGTCCCTGCCAGTGGAGCGACTTTGCCATTCTATTTCGCTCAGGGACACGCCAACATTTGTTTGAAAAACAACTTCGTTTTCAAGGCATTCCCTACCAAGCGGAAAGTCTTCGAGGCCTTTTTGCAGACGCTCCAATTAATGATCTTTACGCAATTCTTAGACTCGCTATATATCCGGCCGACACAGAAGCTTATGCAATGCTTTTGCGCTCTCCCTTTTCTGGAGTTTCAGATATAACATTCACACAAGCCCTTATGGAAAGACAACATCCAGTAGACCTTTCAATACAATATGGAGAACCTTTCCCAGAATACCTTGACTCTCTTCTCCCAATCGAAGACCTCCCTCGTTTTCAAAAGGCTCGCATCCTTTATCACGCAGTGAGGGAAAAAGCAGATCATATTTCTATATGTGAACTCCTTACGCAACTTTGGTATTCCGAGGGCTACAGATATGCGGTTCTTTCAAACCCCGCCTTACACCATTACCTTGAACTGTATGACTATTTTTTTGAACTTGCTCGGCAAGCTGATGCCAAGGGCGAAAATTTAGCGACATTCTTAGACCGAATTGCTCACCTCATGAGATCCGGAGATAAGATAGATGACCTTAATATCCCAGTAGACAGGCAAGGTGGCGTACACCTCATGACTGTACACAAAAGTAAGGGTCTCGAATTTCCAGTGGTGTTTCTTGTTGACTGCCATAACCCAGGTACTGGAGACAGAAATTCTCTCCCAGTATATTTTTCTCCAGAGACTGGAATCTCTGTAAATACGGGCGCTTCCGATGAAGCAGAAACGGCTAAGGATAACTGGTTTTATTTGAAGGGCAAAGAAGAAGAGAAAAAACGAAACCAGGCAGAAATCAGGCGTCTTTTATATGTTGCTATGACACGCGCAGAAACCTTGTTATGTATTAGCGGTGTTTTTAAGCTCGAACTTACCAGTGAAGAAAACGCTGATATCTCAGAAAAAATTTCTGAATGGCTCGACAAAAAAGACGAACGTGCAGATAAAGAAGGAAAACCTATTTCTCGCCGCTCCTTTTTCGATTTTCTTTTGCCCGCCTTTGCACAAGGTCCAATCCCAGGAGTTACCATATCAGCTATTACTCCCCAGCAAAGAGTCTTTGAATCTGAACACGCAATAAAAACAGCTGCACCGCTCCCCCTCTGGTATAACGATGTTCCTCTTGCAGAGTATAAAAAATCTTTTAGAAAAAACTATTCAGCAACGGCATTACATGAACTGCTTTCCCCTTTAGATGTAGTTGCCCTAGAAGCGAAGACACTGAGAACAACAGAAAAAGACAGTTTATCTCTCATGCTTGAAAAATTTGATATTTCTGCGAGTGAATTTGGTACCTATGCACACCGTGCAATTGAGGCAGCTTTTAACAAAACGCCCTCCTTTATAGATGAGCGTATTCGCCCTATAGCTGAAGAAATGGCAGAACGTTTTCTTTCTGCACCACTGGGAATTCAAGCCTCAAAGGTGCACTGGAGAAAAAGCGAATACGATTTTATTACGACCTATTCTGTTAAAACGCCAGAAACCAATGAACAAAAAGAGTTAATTATTACTGGACAAATAGACCTTATTTTTGAAACTGAAGAAGCAGTTATTGTTGTCGACTATAAAACAGACAAAGATGAAGACCCTTCTATACACGCTGAACAGCTCGCTGTATATCGAAAAGCAGCTGCAGAGCTTCGAAAAAAACCTGCGCAAACATGGCTTTTTTATCTTCGAAGCGGAAACGCTGTACAGGTAACATAAGGTACCCTTCTGTCTTTTGCCAAACGCCCCGTTTAATGCTTCTATTTTTTAGCAAATGTATGTAACTCCCATAACTATCGGACAGGACGAACAAGACGACGAGATAAGGATTCCTTAAGGAAGTTAGCTTAGACTAGTACTTTAGTACTAGTCCAGATAGTACCTGTGTACTAAAACAGTACTTTTTTATTATTCACATTTGAGGTCTTAAAAACTCCCGTGGTATTATTCAAAACACAGGGAGGCTACCGAATGAGCGAAGCGCTACTTAATGCGACAAACATTAGCAAATCTTTTTCAATGGTACAGGCACTCTCCAACGTCAATTTTGACTTACAAGCCGGAGAGGTTCATGCCCTCATCGGTGAAAATGGTGCGGGAAAGTCTACTTTAATGAAGATATTTTCTGGAGTGTATAGTAAAGACGCAGGAGATATATTTATTCGGGGAGAAAAGGTTGAAATAAATACTCCTATCCAAGCACAAAATCTAGGAATCGGAATAATTCACCAAGAATTAAATC
>DATFIA010000149.1:0-17328 GCA_035270545.1 Treponemataceae bacterium | reverse complement strand
CCAATATTTTTCAAGTATAAAAAGACCCATAGACACAGTGAGGAGAACGACGGCCATTGCGGTAGCCCCACTCTTGTCGTAGGCACCGGTTAACTGAAGATAGATGGATGTTGCAAGAGTATCGTAGTTACCACCAATTATCATTGGGTTAGCAAAGTCTGCAACCGATTCAATAAATGTAATAAGAAAGGCATTCCCAAGACCAGGGAGAAGGAGAGGGAAGGTGACAGTCGTAAAAACCTTAAAGCGGGAGGCGCCCATGCTTCGCACTGCATCTTCAAGGGAAGGGTCAATATTTTTCAAGAGTCCCTTTAGCATTAGATAACACACAGGGAAGAATGTCAAAATCTGTACCAGTGCAATTCCGGGAAGTCCATATAAGGCCGATGTGCTTAGATCAAAAATACCCCGTGTTATTAAGCCAGTCCGACCAAACATAAGGATGGCGGAAAGAGAGAGAACAAAGGGAGGAGAGACAACGGGTAAAATAGAGACAAGGTTAAAAAGTTTTTTAATAAGACGAGATCCTACATCAACGTAGGTGTCCACATAGGCAAAAATAAAGCCAATGAGGGTTCCACCAATTCCGGTAACCATACCGAGAAATAAGGTGTTCGTTATAGCTCTTCTAAACCCTGCCATAGCAAAAATACGGAAAAAGACGGAGAGAGTAATTTTCTTGTCGACATAGACACTGTCTACTAATAAAATGGACAGAGGGTATACAATAAACAGCAATAAAAATACAAATATGCCGATTATCGCTGTTATCATGACCGGGTCTGCAAGTAGCTTTTTCCGATCGAGAGATATACTTTGCTTCGTTTTCATGATATTTGTTCCTTCGGCATAGGGCCGTTATGAAATCGAGGTGCTGAATAAAAGCTCAGCACCTCGATTTAGAAGGTAAAAATTATTTTGTCTTTACTCGATCATCATTAGCAATAGCTTCGAAGAACTTAGCGTAGTAGGAAGGTCCGTTGGTTTTAGCATCGTCGAAATTGTAGACAATTGTTTCGATCTTATCGAGACCGGCTTTAACAGCGGCAGTAACAGGCTTTGCATTGTCGATTACGAGAAACTGGTATGAACCATTTTCTTGTGCCATATCAACACATTCAGGGGAAAGAGCAAATTCTACGAACTTCTTTGCATTTTCTTCATTTTTTGTGCCCTTAAATATTGCTGTAGCACCAATTTCATAGCTTGTACCAGATTTTGGAGCGGCCATTCCTAGGTTGTCATAGCCGTTGTCAACTATCTGATATACAACGTCATGCAAGAAGCCAATACCAATTACGATTTCACCAGTTGGAACTAATTTAGATGGTCCTGAACCAGACTTGGTATACTGGCTCACATTCTTGTCGAGTGCAGCAAAGTATTTCATGGCAGCATCGAGACCCTTCATTTGGACCATTGTGTTAACAATCAGTTTTCCAGTTCCTGCTGTATTTGGGTTTGAAAAAGAAATAAGTCCCTTGTATTCGGGTTTAAGAAGGTCATCCCAATCTCTTGGAGGCTGAATTTTAAGACGAGCAAGTTCTTCGGTATTCCAGAAAAATCCGAGAATTCCGCGGTAAATACCGTTCCAGTTGTTGTCTTTATCTTTAAACTGAGGGCCAACTAAATGAGATGCATTTTTAGCGGCATAGGGAAGTAAAAGGCCCTTAGCAGCGGCTTCATTATACGGATCGGTTGTACCACCGAACCAAACGTCTGCAGAAGGATTACCGTTTTCTTCGGTAATTTTAGTTAAAACTTCGCCAGTTGAAAGGCGCTGGTATGTTGTCTTAATACCGGTAGTAGCCTCGAATTTGCTGGTAACAGCACTCAAATACTCTTCTTCGCATGAACCATAGACAACTAAAGAGCCAGTGTTCACTTCTTTTTTTCCGCCAGCGAACAGTGTGCACGCGAGCATAGCGATAAGCATGATAGACAAAATCTTTTTCATACAATTCCTCCTGTGAAATTGTTTCCGAGCAGAATTATGCAAAACTTAGAAGTAAGGTTCTGCGGAACTGTATATAGTATTGGGCTGAATATCTAATCCCGCAACGGCGGAATTCTGCTAAAACATCCCAAAAAATGAACCAAATTCGGTATTATCTGCTTTTTTTTACGATACAACAGCCGTTTTTTAAGAATTCAGTGGGAGCAATATTGGTGAATTTTCGAAAGGTTTGGTAGAAGCGTTTATATTCTGAAAACCCGCAAAGACTGGCAACTTCATACACACGGTAGTTTCCACTCCGAAGAAGATCAATGGCTTTAAGGATTCTGTAGCGACTAAGAAAATCAAGAAAGGTTTGTCCGCACTGTTGTTTAAACATTCGGCTCAGATAGCTCGTACTAATTTTGAGTTCACTCGCAATTGCATCTATGCTCAAATGTTCTTTATACTCATCTTTTATTTTTTCGAGCGCATATTTAACATGACAATTATTCACCTCAACGCTCATCAAAATAGCGCCTGAATCGATTAGACTTGCTTCTCCTTGATTTGGATTATCTTTGCCAGAGCCGATCAGATTATGGCCAACTAATTCACTTACCAATCTCCTGTTTCTTTCTTTTCCAAGGTGAATAGAAGCTCGGCTTACTAAGTCTTCGAGCTTAGCATCGTTCACCGGTTTAAGAAGATAGTCAAAAACTTGGAGGCGAATAGATTCTTTTGCATAGGAAAAATCGGAATAGCTTGTTAAAATAACTGGCAAAAATTGAAGACCTTCTTCGTATGCTTTTTCAATCATGGTAAGCCCGTCCATCACCTGCATTTTAATATCTGTAAGAACAAGGTCGGGGCTATACTCTCGTATTTTTTCTAAGCCTATTTTTCCGTTTTCTGCAACGGCTATGACATTGGCATTCATAGAAAGCCAGTCAACCGTGTACTGCAGTCCTTTGAGTATCATTTCCTCATCTTCTACGATCAGAATTTGTATCATCTTTCTCCACCTTCAATGGCAAAACAATTCTTACCGTTGTTCCATATCCTTTTTTACTTTGAATATCCACTCCGTATCGACTGCCATATAAGAGATGTATTCGCCGGTGTACATTATACAGTCCAATATGATTCGTACTATTAAACTTAGCCCTAAGCATTTTCTGCACTGCCGAGAGCTCTTTGGCATCCATACCACTACCGTTATCTGTTACCGTAATAATTATACGAGTATGTAAGGTCTGAGCAGTAATATGTATATCTAAAGCTCCTTGCATGTCAAAGCCATATTTTACCGAATTTTCTATCATTGGCTGAATAAGCAGTTTTGGAACCAAAGCCCGTTTTGCTGAATCTGAAATATCTATATTAAAAGAAAATTGCTTTGAAAAACGTGCCTTAAGTATAAAAAGATAATTTTCAATGTATTTAACATCATCTTCCAAACAGACTTGAGAAACTGAATTGTCTATACTGTACCGCAAAACTTCAGACAAATACACAATCGTTTGCTGAGCAGCAGATGGGTCCAGTTTTATCATAAACTTAATATTTTCGAGCGTATTATACATAAAGTGGGGATTGAACTGCATTTCAAGTTGTTTCAGTTCCGAAAAGAATTTCTCTTTTTCCCCCTTCTTATTTTTTTCAATTAAATGCTTTATATCGTCGAGCATTTTATTATAGGCGTCAGCTATCATGCGAAACTCTACATTAGTCTCAATAGAAATGCGATTATCGAGAATGCCAGCTTCAACATCTCGAAAGGCAGCAACAAGTTGGTCTATCGTGAGAGATTTTTGCGAAGCAATTTTGGAAGCGCTTATAACCGTGCCTACAATAAGAACGACTAGAAAAGCGATGGTAATTCCAACTATTGTTGCAATTGCAGTTCTCAATTGTGAAATATCGAGAATAGTATACACCATCAAGACACCGTCGCTTACTGGAGATGTAAAAATAGCCGTGTCTGGATTCTTGAGAGCCTTTTTTTCCTCTGAGGCAGATCCCGATAAAATACGGCCAAATTGGTCCACGTAATACTGACTAGTGCTTGTAAAAACTTTGCTGTAGCGGTCGGTTATTACAAAGGGAGTTCTCACCGACCATAGGCGCTTCATAACATCTTTTGCGGTAACAATAAAGACAAGGTAGCCTGCAATATTGCTTTCTCCGTTTTTCAATGAACGCCCAACCAATATTTCATCGAGACCGCTGGCGGTATATTCCGAAGATATTTCTATTAAGGTTTGTTCTGGATGTTCTTTTAACCGACCGAGGATTCCCCAAGGAATGCTCTTTTGATATTCGGGAATTTTAAAAGTAGATTCAGAGCTTCCCTGCATAACAACAGAAAAATCTGAATCCAAAACAGCAAAGTTTGCATTAATTTCGCACTGCTCTGTAAATTCCTTAAGAGTCGAATATACCGAGGCAAGTACATTTTTTTCGCTCACCATAGAGGCAACCGACACAGAAAACGGCTCTTCCGCATAGGCTGTGTACTCTGCAATGGTCTGATCCAAAATTGCTGTAATCGCCTTATTTTCTAACCGAGCGGTACCAGAAACATTCGTATTCCACAAATAAAACGAAATTGAAATAATTAGACGAATAAAGATACTAGAAGGAATAAGAGCATAAATGATAAAGGATCGACGAATTTCATCTTTAAAATGAACGGGTTTTGGCGAAAAACGACTAAAAATCTTTTGCAACATAAAACTATTGTCCTACACTGAGCGGCGATAAGACACCAGTAATAAAAATGGTATTAAATTCCTCTACCCAACGTTTTTTTTCTACCGCTATATAACTATAATCTAAGGGAATAATCTTCATACTAGTTTTTGGGAGCATCTTACCTTTAGAGGAAACGTCGACACGAACAGAGCGCCTATTTAAAATTTCCGACATATATACTTGCACAGACTTACCAGTTAAATAATCTACAAATTTTTGAGCATCTTCTAATTGTTTTGTATTTTTTACAATGTACACACCATCTGGTGTAAAAACGACACCTTCTTTCATATATATAAGTTCAATAGTATCGTCCGACACTGCGTAATTAGCTCCACCTTCTTCAAAGGTAAGACCAACTGCAAACTTTCCCTCAGACACACCCTTATACACCTGAGCAGAACTAGAAAGAAGACGTCCGTGCAGATTTGCAGAAAACTGGCGAACATATTCCCAGCCGGAAGAAGTATCGCCGCCGCCCATAGCATAGAGCATATTTATAAGGTGCTCTGTTGCAGAAGAAGATTTCTCTGGGTCGCTAAAGGCTATTTTGCCTTTAAGTTCAGGTTTAAGTAAATCGGCATAGCCCTCTACCACACAATCTCCGAGAAGTTTTCTATTAAGCATAAGAACACTCGGGATATCGGAAAAACGTGTGAGAGGTCCTTCTCTGTTTTTATATTCTTCTTGAATAAATTCTTCATTACTACTGTGGTAATCTACAAATAAATTTAGTGCAGGAAGTACATTGGAATAAGAACCACCCCAGAGAACATCGCAATAAGGACTATCTCCACTTGCCGCAATGCGTTCAAGAATTTCTCCTGTTCCACCTTGAATAATGCGAACACTTATACCTGTACTATTTTCAAAATTTTCGATTAGCGGTTTAATAAATTCTACTGGGTGTGGACTGCACACAACGAGTTCATTATTGCGCCCTTCACTTTTCTTTGTGCACCCATTCATACCAATTACAAATAAAACCAAGAGAATCCAAACGAAACGCTTCATTTATATAGTATATCATGATTTATTACTGAATAAAAATAAGGATTAGGATTAGGATTAAGGCTGAGGCAGACAACTTAGGACCGGGTACGGTCCTATGAAGTATTGCGGTAGCAATACTCCGGGACTGTAAAAGACGGGCAAAGCTCGGAGCCCCCTCGAAGAAAACCAAAACAAGGGCGCAGTATATAGAAAGATTTCTCGTAAAACGCTTATACCTGTCGTTGTAGACAAAAAAAACACGAAAGGGATGTATCTATCGGTTAAATAGATGTAATGCAGAGACAGAAGAACTTGGGCTTCAAGCAAACGATTATGGTAACGGCTTTATAATAGATATTCCCCTCTATCTCATTATTAGAAATACAGCCCTTGTTATTGTGTCCTTAGGAAATACTTCAAAATGGCCAAAATGTCCTAGAATTATTAATCCTAGGACATGCCTCTCTTTTTTTCGATTATCTGCTTAGAGTTTCTGTATGTGCACAGGAGTTTCGAACTTCCATGTGTGAGGCAAAGTGCGAACGGTGCCAGTTACAGAAATCTCGTGATTCCATACAATGTCTTGAGAAGATTTTCCTATCATTATTTCGAAGACACCAGGCTCTACTACCCTGTTTTCACCGTCTGAAATAAAGGAAAGCATTTCTGCACTGAGCGTAAAAGTTACTTTGCTTTTTTTACCCGGTTCTAAAGAGACTCGAGCGAATCCTTTTAATTCCATTACAGGTCTCACTATTGAGGCACAAACATCGTGCACATAGAGTTGCACAATTTCATCGCCGGCACGTTTGCCGGTATTTGTAATGGTTGTAGATATTTCGATAGTTCCATTTGTAGACATCTGGTTTGTATCTGTCGAAAAATCTGAATAAGAAAACTGAGTGTAGCTTAAACCAAAACCGAATGGATATAAGGCTCCAAATTCGGTTTGTTTTGGCAGTCCTTTTGCCTTTGGAGTATGATTGTAGGCATAGGGCATAGCTCCAGCAGACAGTGGGAAAGACAGAGGTGTTTTTCCACTTGGGTTTGCGTTGCCAAAGAGGATATTTGCAATTGCCTCTCCCCCTCCCTCTCCCGGTAACCAGGAAGCAAGAATTGCAGAAGCCTTCTCACTTGCAGAGCAAATATCATAGGGACGTCCGCTCACTAAAACCATAATAACGGGTTTGCCAGTGGCTAAGATTGCATCGGTGAGTTCTTGTTGTACACCCGGAAGTTTTAAGCTTGAGACATCGGAGCCTTCTCCGACTGTTCCCTGTTGAAAAAGTCCGACTAAGTCTCCTACTACTAATACAACTGCATCTGACTTTTTAGCAGTTTCGACCGCTATTGAAATACGACTCGTATTATTGCTCAATGTATGGCTTGTCTGAGAATCACCTTGAGAAACATCTCCAGGGAAGAAAATTGCTTTTTCTACCTTCGATTCGTAGAGCATACAGCCAGGTTCGTATATAAATTGTGTCGCCGGAGAGGCTTCTTCCATTGCTTCTTTTATTGTTTTTGCACGCACTGGAGTGGTAGAAATGCCACCTTGTAAACCCTGCAAATGAATAGGAGCAGAATAGCCGTTATACATTGCATAGGGGTGGTCGGCAAGAGGTCCTATAACAGCGACAGTACTTACAGAAGAAAAAGGAAGGGTTCCGTCATTTTTAAGGAGAACTAATGATTTTGTTGCGGCCTCTACTGCAAGGTCATGACTTTTTTGACTATTAAGAGAAATTGCGTCTATGTCTATATATGGATTTTCAAAAATACCCTGTCGAAATTTTTCTTCAAGAATCTTCGCTACAGCTGCATTTAAGTCTTCCATAGAAAGAAGACCTTTTTCTACTGCGTCCACAACGCCCTGTCTGTAGGTTGTACCGCTTGGAAGCTCAACATCTAATCCAGCATGTATGGCCATAGCAGCTGCATGAGTAATATCTGGGGCGACTCTGTGGTCGTGAAATAACTGAGCCGGTGCTTCATAGTCGGCTACTACTAAACCGTCAAAACCCCAGGTTGTTCGCAGTAAATCTGTCAATAATTCTCTTGAACCAGAACAAGGTTCCCCGTCTATATCATGGTAGGCAGGCATAAGAGATCCAGGATGAGCTGCTTTAACGACCATTTCAAATGGGAGGCCAAAAATATTGAGCAACTCACGCTTTCCAATATGTACTGGAGCATGATTTCTTGCTCCTTCGCTAAATGAATGTCCAATAAAATGTTTGAGAGTAGCAATGGGCTTACGGTCTTTTCCTTGGAGTCCGTTTACATAGGCAATACCCATTTTTCCAACGAGATACGGGTCTTCACCATAGGTTTCTTCTGTTCTACCCCATCGAGAATCTCGTGCAACATCGAGTACTGGAGCTAAGCCTTGGTGAATACCTAAAGAAGTCAATTCTCTTCCAATAGTTGAACTCACTCGCTCCATTAGTTCTGTGTCCCAGGTGGAAGCTGCATTGAGGCTGGAAGGGAAAATGGTGGCACCAACAACCATAGCACCTGTAAGACATTCTTCGTGCAACATTGCTGGAATACCTAAGCGTGTATTCTCTATCAAATATTTTTGAATTTTGTTAACACCCTTAGCAACAGAAAGAGGGTCTTTTGCTTGAGTACCAAAAGGGCGAGTTATCTGACCTAAACCTTGGCCAAAAACATCTTCTCTAGTCTGGAGGAGACGCTCTTTAGAAAATGCAATTTCTTTTACTATAAAACTTCCATCTTCATTTATTTCCAACCAAGCAGAACACAATTGTGCCGCTTTTTCTTCCAAAGTCATCTTTTTAATAAGGTCCAAAGCCCGTTGTTGCATTTTATTTACTCCTGTTAACATATAATTGCTCTACTGTTCAATTTAAGATCTCCTCATATGCAAAGGAGATCTTAAATTTACTTTGTCTTTATAGAAGACTATATGAAAGAGAGCTTTATTTATCAAGCCATTGCTATTCTTTGACTGCTCCGAGAGAGACTCCTGCAATTATATATTTTGAGAGCATAAAATAAATAACGAACAAGGGTAAAACAGTTAGGGAGAGGCCAAGATAGACCGAACCATACTCTGTCTTGTAGATATCTCCTCTCAGGAGACTAACCATTATTGGCATAGTGTACTTATCTTTATCAGTTAAAAGGATAAGGGGAAGAAAAAGATTATTCCAACTCATTACGAAGGTAAAAATTGCCTGGGTAGCAATAGCAGGTTTCATAATGGGTAAGATAATGGTGTTATAAATGTAGAATTCTTTTGCCCCATCTATTCGTGCCGAGTCAATAATATCGAGAGAGAGGTTACTCAAAAGATATTGCCTCATAAAGAATACCATTGCTGGAGACGCGATAGCCGGCAAAATAAGAGGAAGAAAGTTGTTTGTTAAATGTAATTGATACATAAACTGATAAAACCCAATACTTGAAACTTGCGCGGGAATCATTAAGACAGCCATAATGAAGGTAAAAAACGGTTGGCGCATTTTCCAACTATACACAACTAATGCGTATGCAGTTAATGAAGAAAAATAAACTGCACAAAAAGTTGCTCCAGATGAAATAATCATAGAATTGAAAAATCCAGTTGTTGCATTAAAGCTTTTACCTGAAAGGATCTTAAAATTGTTTAATAGAAATTTTGAAGGTAGGAGTCCAATCGAATTCTGTTGAATCTCAAAGGTTCCCCTAGTTGCATTCATAAACATTATCCAAAAAGGAAATATACTGAGAATTGAAAGAAAGATACAGACAAAATATATAATGACCTTAGTCAGATAACGGAAGTCTTTTTTTATGCTGTTCATTGCTGTGCCTCCTTCTTAGCTGCTTTGTAAGCCTTGTTCGCTGCGCGAATTTGTTTGTTTATTTTTATTTCATCCTTGTCTCTTAAGAGATAAAACAAAAAGGAAGAGAGAACCACAATAATCATAAACATAAGAAGACTGGCCGCTGCTGCACGATTATAGAGATAACTGCCACTAAAAGCCTGATTATAAATAAAGACACTGGTTGTAAGGGTCGCATTATCTGGACCTCCTAACAAAAACAGCTTGGGAATATCGAACATTTGCAAACCACCGATCATACTTGTTACCAACGTATACAGAATAATAGTTCGAAGCCGTGGAAGGGTAACAAGAAAAAATATCTGTGTGGATGAGGCTCCGTCAATTTCTGCAGCCTCGAAGAGTGTTGGATTTATACCTAAAACTCCTGCAATAAGAATAATCATAGTATTTCCATACCACATCCAAAACTGTATAAAGGCGACAATCCAACGTGCAGTCCACCTTTGTTGATGGAAATTTTGTGGACCGACAGTAATTTCGAGTTTCATTAAAAGATCGTTAATTGGGCCTTTTGGATACCCGAAAAGACTATAGAATAAGATGGCTATAGAGGCTGCAGTAATAATATTTGGCATATAGACCATTATTTTAAATAGGCCCTGTCCTTTAACCTTTGTGTTTCTATTAGTAAACCATGCAGTAAGCAACAAAGCTAAGGTAATTTGGGGGATAAAATTCATTAACCAAATTAAAAAAGTATTCGAAAGAGATGTTTTAAATGTAGGGTTTTTTAATATTAACTGAAAATTTTGAAATGGATTTTCAAGAATATTTATAGAAGATTTCATTATACCTCTTAAATCTGTAAAACCAATAACAGAGGTATATATCAGAGGATACAAAGAAAAAACAAGAAAGGTAAGTACAAAAGGTATGGAAAAAATATACCCGTATTTTGCATAATTAATGCCTTTTTGACTCATGAGCGTGCACCTCCAAAAGATAAAAAAAACCTCCTAGATACAGAAACCGAGGCTTGCGCCTCGGTCCCATTTAAATCTAGAAGGAAGCTATGTCGAGGTTATCGAGAACCTGTTGTTTAAAATCGGCAATTGCTTTCGCCTTTGTTTTATTTCCTTGTGTGTACTGACGAACTTGATCACGCCAGAATGTATTGATACCCTCATCAAATTGGGTTTTGTTCTTACCTGTAGCAAAAGCTCCAGCTGGAACGAAAGCATCAAACATGTTTTGTCCTCCAAGGAAGGGCAATGTACCATCGGACATTTTCATAACAGTACCTGAAGCTACAGTGTCTTTTGTGCCGCCAGGTCCATTAAGAGTTCCATTTGCCCAATAATACTGTAATCCTGTTTTTGAACTGTCAAGAGTAATCCATTCAATGAGTTTTCCAACTGCATCTTTGTTCTTGCTGCTGTTGTTTGCAAGCACCCAGGTTCCACCCCAGAAAAATCCAACAGGAGGTTCGCAAACAGCCCAATCGCCGTATGTACCTTCTCCAGGAGCATTACCACCGGAGTTACCAGCCATAACATAGTTAATAAGCCAGGCAGGTCCGAAGAAACCTAAGACTTGTTTAGGATTAGCACCTTTCATGTCACCAAACCATGCATCGGTCCAGTCTTGGGTATCATTATGATAACCATTATTTTTAAGCAATAGAGCCTGATCGAGGAAGGCTTCACGGGTTGGATCGATATAGAGTTTACCGTCTACTATCCAACCTTTTTCTGAACTACCTTCTATTGCATGCCAGACATCACCGTCACCAGATACAATGCCATAACCTTTTGCTTTCAGTTCAGCTGCGGCTTTGTAAAATTTATCCCAGCCGGGTCCAACTTTTGTCTTTATCACAGCAGGATCATCGGTTCCCCATACTGCTTTTGCGATAGAACGACGATAAATATAAGCTCCACCAGTTGCCTGATAACCTAAACCTACCAACTGACCTTTTTTATTTGTTCCAATATCTACCGTATAGGGTGCGATATCGGCTGTTTTTAAAAGGCTGTCAACTTTAATTCCTAAGTCCTTATAGGGTGCTGCATAGGTAGAAGCATCTCCCTGTGTATATTTCAGAATAAAAGCAGCTTCTGCACAATACAGGTCTGGGGCATTAGAACCACCACCCATAAGAGCTTGATCCAATGCGGGTTGGTAAGCACCATCTGTTGTAGCAATAATAGTACTCTTGATTTCGTAATCGAAATCTGGATGAAGAGCCTTATACCTTTCAAGCATTAATGGAACTTCATCTGTGAAACTCCATACATTAATTACCTTTGAACCTGCTTTTGGTGCGTCTTTGGTACCACCTGCGAATAAAGCCATACTGATACAAATGATCAGAATGGCAGACACCAAAAATTTCAAATTCCGTTTCATGTCGAACCCTCCTTATTTCATATGCCATTAGGCATACGAATGCTTACTACTTGACTCTCCTTTTTTTAAGAGCGTCCCTAATGAAAAAACTTCTATATATATCATACGAGCGTTTCTCTCAACACAGCACTAGGCATATGCCTAGATTTACCCTAGGACATTTAACCTAGGCAAAGCGAATATAGTTTTTTATTTTGTTTGAAACAAAGAGATTCAGGTGTTTTATAAAAAATCTGTAGGAGGTTTTAAGAATTCTGACTGGATCCATTTTATAGCAAATTTTCGCAGTGTTCCGGCATCATTAATTAAAAGTTTTTTTCGAATATTATCGCGGTATGCATTAATGGTTTTAGTCGATAAATTTAGGTTTTCTGCAATCTCAGAAATTCCAAACCCCTGACCTATTCTACGAAAAACTTCCATCTCTCTAACACTTAACAGTGGAATGAGGTCTACATCGGATTTTTTTAAATCAACAGAAGTAAATGAGTCGAGTAGTCGTTCTTGCATAGCACTCGAAAGATATATTTTTCCATTCAAGACGGTTTTAATTGCGCTCATAAGAGCTTCGGTTGCTTCTTGCTTCATGACATAGCCACGAGCTCCAGCCTGGAGCGATTTTGCCGCATAAATAATTTCGTCATACATGGAGACCACCAGTTGATATATCTGAGGCTTTAGGCTGTGTACGGTCTTTACGAGTTCTAATCCATTTTCATGTTGAAGTGAAATATCGACTAAGAGTATTGTTGGAATCTGTTTCTCTATAAGTTGCAACGCTTCCCCAATGGTATTTGCTTCTCCAATTACTTTATAGCGTTCATTTATTTCAATAGCAGAAACTAATCCTTGTCGGAAAATGGGATGATCGTCTACAACGATAAGAGTAACTCTTCGGCTCATCAGTTTACCCCCTTATACGAACCATTATTGTTGTTCCATGCTTTGAAGAATCGATGCTTAATTCTCCCTGAGCCATACTTGCTCTACTATGCATGATTCTTAGACCTAGACCGCCTTCTCGAATCTTTTTGGGAAGGCCTATTCCATCGTCTACAATTGAGGCAAGTTTGTATAGTTCTCCATTCGGCCCTATCTCATTTTTCAAAGAGATAGATATATGCTTCGCGCTTGAATGTCTAATAGCATTAGTTA
Source organism: Treponemataceae bacterium (assembly GCA_035270545.1). GTDB lineage: Bacteria > Spirochaetota > Spirochaetia > Treponematales > Treponemataceae > Teretinema. Next base: position 4,281 of record DATFIA010000149.1, on the reverse strand, counting down.
AAGCCTCCTGAATAATATGAAAAACATGCAGCGCCGCTGTAACATCTTCAATAACAAAATCCGATTCAGCTTGAATTGTTATTTCAACATTGGATCTGCGTAAAGTATCTCCAACCAAGGTCTCAACTCGTTTTAAAAATGTATGAGGCTTCATTTCAAAGGGAAGTAACCCTCTTGAAATAGTCTTTATCTTGGTTATTGATTCATTAAGTAAAATACTGATTTTTTTTAGCGTTTCAATAGATACTTCTTGAATATTTGACTTCCCTCTTGCAAGAGAAGAAACCAAGAGTGAAACACCCAAAAGATGCTGACAAAGATCATCATGGAGATCTTGGCCAATTCGCTCCATAGTCTGGGTAGAAATTTCTAAAACCTCTTTTTCTAATTCCCCTCTTCTTTTTATCTCCATGGAAAGTTCTTTATTAGCAGAAATGAGATCTTTTGTGCGAAGCTCAATCTGTTCCGACAAGATCTCTCCGTGGGATCTTATTTGCTCTAAAAGCAGTGTTCCTTTTAGATTGCTGGAAATTTGTTCTTGTAAAATATCATATAACGCAGGAATTTCAATTCCGATTGGCACAATCAAATAGCCTAACTGTTCATTAGCATATACTAAAGGCATGAGAATCCATTGGCCATAACGCCAAGAGTGTTCAATAGATGATGGGAGTAAATTTATCCTCTCGAATTCTTGAGGTGCCACATGCACTGCCTGATATTTTTTTGAAAGATCAATAAAATAGCGAGCTTTATCTTTATTTGTGTTAAATATTACGAGATAGCCCCTGTCTATGCCAAACAACTGCAAACCTTTTTTTAGGTTATCAAATATCTCAGAAAGTTCAAAAACTCCTGAAAGAAGAGCACTAACTCTGCGCAACGTTTCAAAGGAAGCTTCTGAGGAAAGCCGCTTTGAGGCTTGGAAAGCTTCTCCTTTTTTGGCAGTAAAAGCTCTCATTGCTCCCATAAAATTGCCTAAGGCTTCTTTATCTGGAACACCAGAATATCGACACTTATATTCAATATAGGAAAGATATTCGTACCAGCGAGATATTGATCCACTTTCTGCCCAGGTAATATCAATTGCTCGGTTAAGACGTGTAATAAGATTATCATAATCTTTTTTTACAATTAAAGCGGTGATTTCTTCGATAGATTTTAATTCTGCTTCGCTTGCATACGGAGAAATTTTCTGGATTTCGGTTGAATAATAGAAAAGAGGATTGCAACCGCAAGATTCTCTAATAATGGGGCTACACTCTAAAGTAATATGCTCATCTTTCCCTCCGAGCATTAAACGCTCGAGTATGTCGACGCTCGTTGCTCCTAGATCTCCCATGGGTTGTATAACGGTAGACAAAGGGGGAAATGAATAAAAAGAGGCTTCAACACCATCGAAACCAATAATAGCAACATCTTCAGGAACGTGAAGCCCTCTTCTTTTTAATTCCTCCAAGGCTCCTAGGGCCATTTGATCGTTGAAACAAACGAGTGCATCAAATTCCAAACCAGTATCACAAATTTTAGCACTGGCTTTAATTCCTGATTCTTGAGTAAAGGTTCCTGAAGTAATCAAACGGGTATCAATTGAAATATTTCGTTTTTTAAGGACTGCATGAAATACTTCTAACCGATTATTTGCTTCATCATGGCTTGCTGGCCCACTAATCAAAGCAAATCGTCTTAGTTTATGAGTATCAATGAGATGCTCCATTATTTGAGAGAGAGCCTTACTCCCATCTACAAAGACATCTGACATTCCAGGAATTCTCATACCTATTGAAACTCGAGGTAAATCTGCTAAAGGAGCAAAAAAAGCTTTCAGGTCTACTGTTGTTAAAAAGGTTTCAAGAGAAGATGCAATAATAATTAGCCCGTCAATATTTCGTTTATTTGCTAAAAGATACGCAAGATTTGAAGCAGCTTCCGATGCTATTGGAGAGCCAAGCCTAGCACCCAAAAAGGAGATAGAGCCAAAACCTTTTTTCTGGGCAGCTTCCGCTATCGCATGCCAAACAGTAGATTGATACGCATCATCTAAAGAAGCCGTAAAGACACCTATACATTTTTTTGAAGACATTAAAAGATTTACCCCATTCTTAGATTGTTATAAACAATACTCTATATGGTAACTTCAAACTGTCAATCATTTTTTTTGATTATCTTGTTCTCTGCTAGAAAAGCTGGTAACCGAGATGAATAAGAGGGCGAAGCAAGCCTGCCTTGTTTTTCTCTGCAAAAAGTTCTACCCAGTCTGCGCCGAGTTCTATATATAAATGATGAGGCAAGAAGCATTGAACGGCTAAGCCCGACTGGAGACTGAGTCCAGAAAAATCCTCTTCTGGACCTTGTTCACCTTGATAATCAAACGAATGATGTGAGACATATACTCCGCCTCCGGCGCGTGCTAAAAGATAAAAAAGGCGATTGATTCTAAACCGGTAGAGCAAATTTAAACTGGGAATAAGATAATCGCTAGTAACCGCAGCCATGTCAATACCGCCTATAAATTGGTGAGCGCTAAGGTCAATACCAAGCCCTAAAAAACCCCATGATTTTTTTAGAAAATATACAGAAAGAGACGCATCTGCCCCACCCCAGTACACAGAATCGCTCCAGGTTTCTTTAAACCATGTGTCATGAAAAAGGAGGGCCGGTGAGTAACCTGCGGAAAGGAGGATATCTACGGGTCTCTGATATAGAATGCGAATTGCATCTTTTTTGATTGCAATAAGACCACCGGGATTTATAACAGCTATATCGAACACGCCAGGAATATATGCATCGACAGGAAATTCTACCACAATTTCGGACTCACCCCGCCAGCTCGTTAGAGACCCTTCTATCCCCCGCTCTGTCGTATTTCCCCTCTTGCGCAGGAGCACTCTAGCATCTTCTTGCAGAAATGATCCTTGAATTGTTACGAGGGAATTAAAAGAATCCATAAAAATAAAGCCGGGGGAAACATTTGAAATGTTAGGAATTTCTGCTCGTATAATATTCAAAGGTTGATACCCAGTTTCTGTTTCTGGTTGTTCTAACAAGTTAATGGTAACAATATTGTAACTATATTCCCCAGGAGACAAGTTGAGAGAAAGGATCGTTTCTTCTACACGAGTTTTAATAATTTCGCTTCCAGCATTATCACAGACGGTAACTTCATACGCTAAGGCGTAGGGATCTTCAAGCCAAGAGAGACATTGTGAATAAATAGGATTTCCATTTTCATCAATGATATAACTATATCCAGCCGATTCGGTTGAGGAAGAAAGATCAACCCCATCAGGTGTACTAAGTGTTATTAGTGCTGCTTGCTCCGCGGTTGTGAACATAGTACATAAAAAGAAAAACCACATTACAGCAATTTGGACAGATTTATTACCGGCCATAAAGAGTGCTCCCTGTCTGCGATTGTGCTGGCTTTACCGGAGGAAGATCTATAGTAATAGTTCTTTTTACTGGGATACCTGACCGCTCAATTTCTCCTGTTTCTTCTATATATAATGCTTCCACTTGTATTGTGTTGTTTCCACGAGAAAGAACGCTTAGATCTGTAAGGATAAAAGAGTTTTCTGTTATATTCTCAAAAATATAAGATGAACGAGGAGCAATTGCTTCTGGATATATAGATAATCTATATCGATTAGAATCGGGAACAGGTAACCAGGAAAACTCAATGTTACGATTTGTGCGCAGCTCTTTGGCTCCAAATACCATTCCCTCTATAGGAAGAATGATAACAACTGGAGGTAAGGGTGGGACAGGGAGGACGGTAAAGCTCCATGTATCTAAAGAGGAAATATCAAAATCTGCAAGCTTTCCCTGAACTCTCCAGAAATAACTACCTGCTTGTAATTTTTTAGCGACAAAGGAATCAGAGCGCACACTCTCTTTTGTAACCTCATGAAGGCCATCTGACTCTCTCTTCAAAAGTTGAAATTCAGCTACTTCTGGTTTGTTTCTCGTTTTGTAACGTAAGGGAACCCCCTTACGCATCGCTTCAAGGCCTTCGAATACGACTTCGTTAGCAGGAGATAAAAGCTGAATATATTCTAATTGTTGATACTGTAAATATGAGTTGCCTATGTAGCCTATAACCTGTGTTGAATCTTTTGTTTCAAGTGTAAATCCTTGTACTTGAACCAAGTACCGCCCACTTTGAAAAAAGCCAAGAGGAATTTTAATCTGAGTTGACTCAAGATGAGACTGTTCAAATAGAGGAGCAGACGTTGTCTCTCCTGCTAAATCTGAGGCAAATACGCTTACAGAGTAATAATC
>DATFIA010000148.1:0-4907 GCA_035270545.1 Treponemataceae bacterium | reverse complement strand
AAGCTCTTCAACTTCATCAAGCTCTTCTACTTCATCAAGCTCTTCAACTTCATCAAGCTCTTCTACTTCATCAAGCTCTTCTACTTCATCAAGCTCTTCTACTTCATCAAGCTCTTCTACTTCATCAAGCTCTTCTACTTCATCAAGCTCATCGAGCTCTTCAATTGAAGGTGTTTGTGCGATGGGTGTATTTGAGGGGGGTAATCCTGTGTGATTTACATTTATTACATTACTTTGGAGCACTTGTTCGAGCATTTTTCGAATTTCATCTGTTCCCGAAAGAGTTTGTTGACGAGTTTCGTGTTTGCCAAGGGCTGTAAGAATATCTTCCCAACTGTGCTCGAGTAATGCATCAATTTCGGTTGTATATTTTTTATTAACTCTTTTTCCAAAACTCTTTTTTATTTCAGAGCTAAGTTCGTGTTTTCTGCTTGAAATACTTGAACGTAATTCTTGCCAGCGTATTTCATCCGTTTTATCCATTAATTCATTTAACAAGCCTGCTTGAAAACGTCGTATTCTATTGCGGACAACGAGCATTTCATCTTGCTTCAAATTAAAAAGAAGAAATATTACTAAAAAGATGGTGAGAAAACTAACAGATAAGAATAAAATTCGAATTGACATTGGAAAAGAAAAAAGATCTTCGCTTACTATTTGGCCGGTATATCCCCAATCTCCAGATTTTCTCGAAACAAGAACCCATCCAGAAGATTCAGTGTCAACAATTCTAGAGGCCTCTGTATTATGAAGGTTCCATGAGTTCAGAATTGATTCGGTTAAAAGGTGGCGACCAGCTAGAGGCATCCCGGTAACTAGACCAGATACTTCAGAAATCGGATCGGAAACAAGACTCACTTGTTCACTTATGCGTAAAAGATTTGCAGCGACAAGATGCTGAATTGCAGATTTTGCTGAAAGATAAAAAACTGCAGTCCCTCTCCATGCACCATAGGAGTCATAAAATGGATAACAATAAAGAAATTGATCTTTTGTAGCGTCTGAAATAATTTTAGAAGGAGATTTATCTTTAACTGCTATGCGTGAATATTCGACCTCATCAATTTTTTTTCCGTAGTTTTCATAAGAAATTTGAAATGCTTCTTTTTTAAGTATGTCTTGAGTGAACGTGCTGTAGTGAATACGCCAAGAGCTCCGTTCTTCGTTTTCTATTGCAGATTCTCCGGCATCAATTATTCTAATTCCTGAAAGACCAGGGTTTTGGGAGAGAAGGGTTCCTGCGAGATTTTCTCTGTCAAAAATATCTTGTTCGCTTTGATTTGGTAAAAGACTTCTTTTTACTGCTTCTGATTCTACAAAAGAAGAAAAATTTGAATTGTTAGTTTCATGCCAGACAGCTAATTCGATTGCAACTGAATCAAGTTGTTCACCAATAGCGTTCAAGACTGTGGGTTGGTAGAATCTGGTTTCTAAAAAAGAAAACAATCCTGCCTGGGCCGCAACAGAGAGACCGGTAAAGAGAAGTATTGAAACTAGTAAACTGAATGCAATCTTAGGTGCGGTACGCACAGAGCCTCCAACTTTTTAGAACACAAGAGTTCACTAGTGTATCGGAAATTTTGAAGTAAAGCATGAGGAATCTTGTGTGAAACTACCTTTTTTTTTAAGGATAGGGTATAGTGTCATTAATGGTAGATGTTGAAAATAAGGACAATCGTCCTGTACGGGCTTATCTTGTTGGTCGCTCTGATAATAGAGGTCTTTCCGATGATGAAATTTTGCGGGAACTTGCCAATTTGACAAAAACGGCAGGTTTAGTTGTGGTTGGTTCTATTGTATTACACCGCTATGATCCTTCCCCTCGTTTTGGTATGGGATCTGGTAAGACTTTAGAGATTTCATCTCTTGCAAAAGAGGCAGATGCAGAAGAAATAATCTTTGATTTTGAGATTACACCTACTCAACAGCGAAATTGGGAAGCAGAAACAGGCTTAACCTGTCTTGACCGTCAGGAAGTTATTATTAGGATTTTTGCTTCCCGAGCGAAGACTCGGGAAGCTGTTCTTCAAATACAATTAGCTTCTATGGAATATTCTCTTCCTCGTTTGACTCATGCGCATGAGTATCTTTCTCAACAACGAGGTGGCACCTTTGGAAACAAAGGGGCGGGAGAAACTCAGTTGGAGCTTGATCGCCGAACTGTAATGAACCGCATTGCTCTGTTGAAAAAAGAAATAAAAGCGGTTAGATCAGATAGAGCGACAATGCGAAAAAGACGAGAGCGAATTCCTGTCCCTTCCTGTGCGATTGTTGGTTACACTAATGCTGGAAAATCGAGCCTCCTAAATGCGTTAACAAATGCAGGAGTTCTTTCTGAAGATACGTTGTTTGCAACCTTAGATCCTACGACGCGCCGTTTTACCTTGCCAACGGGACGTAAGATGCTTCTTACCGACACGGTCGGTTTTATTAGAAACTTGCCACACACTCTTGTAGATGCTTTTCATGCTACTCTTGAGGAAGCAGCCTTTGCAGATGCGATTTTGATTATTCTTGATGCAGCAGACCCTGATATTGCTATTCATTTAAGTACAACTCGCGAAGTTCTCACCGAAGTCGGTGCCTCAGAGAGACCTTATTTGATAGTGTTAAATAAAGTAGATATGATCGATGAACCTTTGCGAGCTCGTCTTGCCGAGGAGTATCCGGTTGCTGTGTTTATTAGTACTAAAACAAAAGAGGGTTTCGAGCGTGTTGTTTTTGAAATGGAAGCGCTTCTTGAAGGTGAGGATCATTCGTATAAAATCCCTTCGAGTCGCTCAGACCTTGTCGCTTTTGCACATCGCGAGGGGTCTGTTTTTTCAGTCGACTATGTGGAAGATTCTGTTTTATTACGAGTGAGATCTTCGGGTAGACTTTTAGCAGCTCTTGCTCCATTTATTGAGGATGTAGATGTTTAATCGAATGCGCGGTCAACGTTCCCCCTCTTTTTCGTGGCTTGTCTTTTTTTTAATGGTGATAGCTGCGATTTTGTTGCTTAGCATTGTAGCAGGAACAGTGTGGGTTTTTGCATCACCAAATTCACGCCGGAATCTAAGAGGTCCTTCTCCTGAGTCCGTACAAGCTTTGGATAAGAATGGTGAAACGGCAATTTTTGCAGAACTGGGGCTCTTGCGTCTTTCTACCTCTGATTCTCCAAGTCTTACTGTAGTTATTTCTCCTTTTTTCCCCTATCCCCTTACAGATCTAGCTTTTCGAGAAGAATTGGTGCGCAAAACAGGCTCTTTAAGATCTGTTTTTACAGGCTGGTTTGGCTCTCATACTGCCTCAGAAATAAAAGCACTGGGAGAAAAAGAACTTAAAAAGCAGCTGCTAGATAAAATGAATAGTTATCTTGTCTTGGGGCAAATTACTACCTTGTATTTTGAGGAATATATCATTTTTGAATAAGTGTTTTTCTGTGCAACCCCTGTAGCTTAGACTGTGTCAAATATAGGGAAGGAGGTTTCAATGGATTTTTCAGACGCTGCAAGTGCAGTTCCTGCAGCCCAAATAATTATTGCAGTTATACCGATAGTTGGAATTATAATGGGTGCTGTTGTTGTTTTTTTCTATTTGTTATGGAGACATCGTCAAATAGTTCGGCAAATCGAAGCCGGTGGATATATTCGCCCAGTATTTGATTTATATGTATTTTGCATGTTAGCTGGTTTTTTATTAACTGGCACTGGCTTGGTTCTGTCTCTTCTTTTTCTTTTTATTGAAGGTATTAGTTATACACTCCTTGGGGGCCTTATTCCTTTTGCTCTTGGTATCAGCTTAGTTGCCTTTTACACTGTCAGCCGAAGGGACAGAAAACAACTTGCAACAGACAAATGATAAAAAACTGATTCCCGTACAGGACGATAAAATCTTATGCAAGGAAGTTCTCGCTGGGAATACAGATGCTTTTACCATTTTGGCCCACAAATATCGGCGAAGAATTCTCGCTCTCGGATATAGTTTTTTTAAAAATGGAGATGATGCCGAAGACTTTTTACAGGATGTATTGGTAAAAATTTATACTTCTTTAAGTTCGTTTCGAGGAGAATCCAGTTTCTCTACTTGGCTTATGCGCGTGTCATACAATACTGCAGTAAATTCAATCAAACGTCGTAAGACCTACGTATCGCTTGCAGAAGATTTCGATGTTATGGATCCAGATGAAAACCCAGAAGAGGAACATATTCGTCGTTGTTCTCGAGATGCGGTACGAGCTGCAATGGAAACTCTTCCTGAGCGATTCAGAGTCTGTGTTGATTTATATTTTTTTTATGACATGCCCTATGCCGATATAAGCGATGTAACCGGATTACCAGTTAATACCATAAAATCTCATGTCTTTAGGGCAAAAAAGATTTTGCGTGAGAAGCTTGATGAAGGAGATTCTGTATGACTTGTGAAAAAGCATTTGATCGATATCTTGAGTTAGATAAAAATGAGCGCGTTCCTCTTGGTGTCACATTGCATTTATTGCGGTGTCCTGTGTGTAGAACAAGTGTGCGTGCTTTAACGCGGTCCGAAGTCTTTCTCGCTTCCTCTCTTGAAGAAAGCTCTGTCGACTTCAAAGTTGAAGATCCTATTGTAGCGGAGGCTCTTACCCGAATAAAAGCTACAGGATTCCTTTGGGAGGCACCTCCAGTTCAAGATAAGCATGTGTCACTTTTTAGATGGATAGTTTCAGGATTGGTTCTTGGTGGAGGCTTTGCGTTAGTCCCTTCAAGCTCAATAGGAATATGGTCTCAAGGTGTTTTTGGAACATCCTTTTCTATTCCTTTTTATCTTATGTGCGGAATGGCAATTACTACGTGGTGCGGAATGTTTGTTGGATCAAATATCGATTTTTTTGTAAAGAAATTTGGTATAAAGCGCTTTGCTTAAACCTTTTTTTAGTTCCATAAAGAAGC
>DATFIA010000147.1:0-15251 GCA_035270545.1 Treponemataceae bacterium | reverse complement strand
CCAAGCCCTAAAAAACACTGAGGTTCGTTAAAAGTCATCCAGTCGGTTACTCTATCGCCCAAGCACTCTGCCATAACTCGTGAGTATTCAGAAAAAGCATCTCCCGTAGATCTATTTAACCACCCGCCTTCGAGGTAAATTTGCTGAGGCATATCCCAGTGATATAAAGTTGCCCAAGGAGTAATTCCTGCTTCAAGCAATTCGTCTACCAAACGAGAATAAAAGTCGAGACCTGCCTTGTTTACAGAGCCTCTACCATCGGGTAAAACACGTGGCCAAGCAATGGAAAATCGATACGCTTTAAGACCTATTTCCTTCATAAGTGCAACGTCTTCTTTGTACCGGTTATAATGATCGCAGGCTATTGCTCCTGTATCACCATTGAAAGTTTTTCCAGGCGTCGCCGAAAAGGTATCCCAAATGGATGGTTTTCTTCCATCAACGTTAACGGCGCCTTCTATCTGGTAAGATGAAGTTGCAGCGCCCCAGGTAAAATTAGGTGGAAAGGCCATAGAAACTCCTGTAAGATGTAGTAATTATAATATTAGTAAAGACTACACAAAAAGGGAAGACTCTTTGAATGAATTAATTGCCTTTTTCAACAATTTAAGCGCTTTATTTGCTACTATCATTTCTCAAGGCAGATTGTTATACCCGACAAAGGATTTTCCACGAAATCCATGCATACTCATTCACTCATCTCTGGCCTCTTTTTGCCATGTTCCAGGAGGAGAAGGCACTGTTGTAGCTGCCTTAAAAACACTTACACAGAGAGGGGCCTCTTCTTTGCCGCAAATGACACTTATGTTTTGTGCCCATAGCGACGAAGAACCTTTTGATTTACGTAGCACTAGCTGCCGTAAAATGGGACGCATTCCCGAGTATATTAGAAAGATGACAGGGACACATCGCTCAAAACACCCGCTTTTATCATTTTGTGCTTGTGGTCCAAAAGCTGCGTTCTTTATGGCGAAACATAGCTTTGTCTCTGGACTAGGACCAGATTCACCTCTTGGAAAACTCTATACAGAAGATGGTCTCATTCTCATGCTTGGAACAGACTGGAAAACCTGTACGGCATTGCACCTTGCAGAATATTACAACCCCAAAAGAGAAATTCTCACCTGTAGTGCCGCTGTGGTCGACCATATTGGACCTTTTTCGTATATTCGAAGTAGGACTGCAATTGATATTGCGTTCCATACAGAAAATTTTCAAGAAGCAGGAATGCACTTTGAAAAAGAAAACAAAACGCATATTTTAACAGGAGCTCTCCCTCGTGGAGAATGGAAGCTCATGAGAATTCGTGATCTCGTAGACAGATGCACTTTTTTGCGATAATTTAAATAGGTATGTTCAAATTAATAAAAAGACTATTTTCAGGAACTTCTGAGGAACCAATTGATGTAGATGCTATACCTCAAGAATTATGGCAGACAAATTTCAAAAACGTGCGCCTCTCCCGTTTTGAACCAGAAACTGAAGAATTCTACTCATCGCACATAGGCTCTAAAGGCCTCACTCTTGAACTCACAAAAAAGAACTTATACGCCTGGACAGTAAATCCCGTATATCGATACCGTGATTTTGTACTAGAAACAGTGATTGAATTCTCTGCCTTACATTCGGAATTAACTTCAATTTCAACTCCTATTAAAAAAATTCTACCAGAAAACCTAATTTCCGAAGGCTCAACAAAAGCGGGCACTGTTGCGGCGGGTTGCATTTTTCGCTACTTAAATGAAGGAACCTTTTACAGCGTACTTGTTTCTGACGGGGGCATGGTTCGAATGGATTGTGTACTTAATGGGAATCCCATTCCAGTTCTCGGATGGACAGAAATAAACCCGGGTTCTTTCAATCCTGAAGACTCAAAACAAGCACCCTATGTTGAAAACACTCATAAAATCTCGTTGCAAATAATCTCTCGAGGAACATCATTCACTATTATTGTAAATGACTCCTGGGTAGCGGAATGTCAAGATGAGGGAATACAAGCGGCGGGCAGAATTGCCTTTGCAGCCCAAAACTGGAATCAAAGAACTGAAGCTACCTTCTCATATAATGCCATTGCCTTAGATTCTCGTCCTATGGAAGTTGAAACCTTATATGCAAGATGGAACCATTATATAAAAATACAACCAGAAGCGCGGATTAACCTAGCCAGAACGTGGTACGCCATGGGGAAATATGTTCCTGCTATTCTTGAACTTAAAAAAGCCTGGAAGAATAAAGAGCCCAGTACGGAAGAAACACTTCTTTCAGCCCAAATTTATCTTGCACAACGTCTTTTGCCTGAAGCAGAGGAACAGATACGAAAAATAATTGATTGTCCAGAAACTCAAGAAACAGCAATTGCAGAACTAGGCGGGATTTTATATCTACAAAATCGGTTTGTAGAACTCGAAAATCTTTTGCTTTCTTTAGATGAAAAAATAATTTCTAATTCTTCTTTTTTATCAAATCTTGAAGGCCATCTTCTGCACTGGAAGGGAAACCATGAAAAGGCAGCACTGGCTTATTCTCGGGCAGGAAAACTTAATTCTGAACAGGGGCTTTTTCACTACCATGCTGGAAATGAATGGGCCTATTGTGGCAATGAAAATGAAGCAATAGAAGAATGGATTGAAGCCGCGCGTATTTTTCTAAACACCGGAGAAGAAGAAGATCTTGAACCATTACTAAAAACCTTGTTAGAAAAAAAACCAAAAGATATTCGCATTCAATCCCTTTTTGGAAAATATGAATACTCCCAGGGAAGATCGGAGCAGGCTTTAGAAGCCTTAACCTATGCAATAGAGAATGAAACAACAGATTCTGCAGTCTGGTATCTTACCGGTATGCTCAACGCAGAAAAAGAAAACTTCCCAAAAGCGATTGTTTTATTACGAAAAGCATGCGAACTCGAAGAGACCTATGGGCCCTACCGTTTCCGTTTGGCAGAAACACTATTTTTTGCAGGCGAAGATTGCTCCAATGAACTTAACCTAGCACTACAAACAGATCCGGATAACCCGTGGATTCATAATCTTGCCACATTAGATGCTCTCGAAAAAGAGGACCTTGAAAGAGCAGAATTTCATAGCACAAGGGCGCTACAATTATTACCAGATAATAATACCCTCCGTATTAATTTTGCAGAGCTTCGAAGAAAACAAGGTTTATTAACGGATGTACTTCCTCTTCTTGATGGCGAAGAAGCAGAACTTCTCCACGCTGGTGCCAACCTACTAGTAGAAGATTCAAAACACGAAGAAGCCGAAGAATGGTATAAGAAAGCCTTACATAAAAGCCCTTTTGATCCCGAAATTCTAACGGATCGTGCTGCAAACTGCATTGAGCTAGATCTCTTAAATGAGGCAGACGATCTTCTTGGCAGAGCTCTTAACATAGGGCCATCGGCTCGCATATATCAACTGTTGTGTTATTTAGCTGCTCGCAAAGGAGAATACTCTCGTGCAGAGGTTGCTCTCCAACAAGGCATGACGGAATTTCCAGAAGATACAAATCTGGTACAAGAACTTGCCCGCTTATATACACATACCAACCGTAGCGAAAAAGCATTTACAGTTATAGAGAATCTGAAAAAAAGAGGAAATTTTAAACAGATACAAGAACTTGAAACTGAAATTATGGAGCAAAGCACCAACAAAATTGATTGTGCTGTCTGTGATCGTAGTTGGAGAGTTCCCAAAAATATTCCAGCTCAAGGGTCATTGCATCTTACTGCTGAACCGCCAGATACAGTACCTGCCGGAACTTGTCCCTCCTGCCACATACACTATTGTATTGGTTGCGCAAAAAAAACACTTGGAGCTGACAATCGTTTTCGCTGTCCAACCTGCGGTAGTCCTCTTAAATTAATAGAACAAGATATTATCTGGCTCTTAAACCGCTGGCAGGCAGAACAACAAAAACAAGATTAAAGTGTTTTGTTTTTTAAGGAATTAAAACCTGCCAGTTTATATCAAGTTGATCTCTAGCATTTTCTAGAGATTCCATTGCTTGCAAGAGTCGCAAACGAGCTGAAAGCAATTTCTCTTTTGAAGAATCAAGAGTTGAACGAGAGGCTTCACCCCTTTGGAGAAGTAGTTCTGTTTCTGTATAGGACAATTCGGCAGATTCAAGAAATCGCTGGGCATTTTCATAATTTCGTTGAGCCATAGAAAGCGCTGTTTGCTGATTCTGCCAGGCGGTCGAAACATCTCTTTCTGTTTTCTCAAAACTTCGTTGCTGTATAGCCATAGATTCTTTTTCAGACGACGCGGGCTTTTGGAAAAACAAATCTGGAGAAAGCGAAATTTTAGCCGTTACAGACCACGCATTTTTATCATTAATTGTTGACCCAAGAGAAAGTCCAGGTAAGGTTAGACTTGTTGCTAAAGAGTTTTCAGCGCTCAATATATTGTTTTTTGCTAAAGCAAGTTCCGCAGAACTCGCCTTCCATGTTGACTCATCGACGAGTATGCGATTTTCAGCGAGCTCTATTTCATCGCAAAATTCAAGCTCTGAAACACTTAAGCCGGTTCGAACAGATAAAGACTGAAGAGCTAAGGCTAAGGTGTTTTCTGCCTTATCTCGATCTCCTTGGGCATCCATGAGATTTGAATAAGCAGAAATTTCTTTTGACTTACGCTCAGTACCTAGTTCAACTAAATATTGAATACGCGTTAATTCATTCTCAGCGCTTTGAACAGCAGCTTGCTGAAATTCATAGGCAGACTTAGCAACATTCACCGCCCGAAATTCCTTCCGTACAGATAATAGCGTAAACCGTAGCGCACTTCGAGAATCTATAACCGCACGCTTCCAAGCATTTTCTGCAGTGGAATCACTTCGTTGAAATGGACTTAGATTGAGAGAAAGACTCCCAGATACGATTCCAGAATTTGAGCCACCTTCAACAGATATGCTCGCCCATTTTGCAAGAGGCAAGGCCAATTGAGCTTTGAGTGAAGGATTAAACGGAGTAATAGAGCTTGATGAATCTTCAAAATTACCAGATAGAGAAGATGAAAATGATAAAGAGGATCCATATAAACTTGAAGATCTAAATAAATTATTTTCCGCTATTTTAAGTTTACTCAACGAGTCTGCAAGACTGGAATCGTTTAACAAAGCGGCACTCATCACATCATCGAGACTCACCGCATAAAGGGAAGTCAAAAATAAAAATACTATAGAAATAAAACCTGCATATTTTTTCATCTCAGCCCCCCTTATTCGTTTAAACCATTAACTATTGGTAAAGATGCAGCGCGAGAAGCAGGCATTAGACTAAAAACAAAGGCAAGAGAAAGAGCCGCAACTGGAGCAAGAATTGTACGTATTTCAAAAATTCTCGAAGAAAGATCGCCCGAACGTATGCCAAGTGCATCTAGATAGGGAATTAAAATAGTACGCATAGAAGAGGAAAACAGAGTTGCAATTAAAAGACCAATAAGACCACCTGCTCCTGCTAAAGCCATACTTCGAGTACATAAATCTATTGTTCCCTTAGTAATGGTCATACCTATAGCTCTCTTCAATGCAATTTCTTTTGATCTGTCAGCGGCATCTACAAGTAATCCAGAAACGATACCAAAGGCAGCAATTATTAAAATTAAAAAACCAAGACCAGATGTAACAAGAGAAAGATCATGTAATGACTGGCGTGCCTTTTCTATTGTAGAAACGCCAGGACTCTCAGGAGATCCTTCCCACACAGAAACTTTTACTTGAGTACCTGAGCGAGTATCCATTTCGGTTCGAATTGCTGCTGCTATATTTTCTACTGCTGTAGAAGATGTTCGAGCAACAAACATACGAACGGGCATAGCAAAATTCATATTAGAAGGAAGCATAGATGTATACGGCACAAGGTAATCTTTGATCCCGTAATTATCGGCTTCAAAACGGGTAGGATCTGAAAAAACTCCTATAATAGTATATGTAGACCAGGGAGAAAATTGTGTTTCTGCATTAGTACCCCTCCCTCCAGCAACAGTTCTTGTTTGCATGCGAAAGCCGTTATCAACTTCTATTTTTTGGCCATTGGCGGACTCAGCGCTTCCAAATAAAACTGTAGCTGCACGCTCAGAAATTACTATGACTTTTTCTTTTGACAAAAGATTAACTGGAGAAAAATAGTTCCCCGCAACTATTTTCAATCCCATTACGGAAGCATAGAACTCGTCTGTACCTAACACGCCAGAAGGTTTCCAATAATTATTATTTACCTTAATTTGATCCATTGGCATCTGATTCACAATGGAAACGGCTTTTACCCCTTTAACACTAGAAGTAAATACCTCGCGGTCATCTGCTGAAAATTGAAAAGGCATAGTCCAAGACAAAGCTCCGTCAACACCAATTTCTCCATTTGCAATAACAATACGTCTGTCTGCTCCACCGGTAGTTTCTTCCACGAGTCGATCAAGCCTTGCGGTTGTCTGAAAAGAAAGAGCCAATGCACCGGTCCCAATAGCAGTTGTTAAAATTAATAAAATATTACGCAAAGGATGTGCTCGAATAAGGCGAAACCATTGCGAGAAAATTCTTTGAATCATTATATTCTCCTAATCTGAACGAAGTGCATCTGTGATTTCTAAAGAAGCACCGTTTTTTGCAGGAATCGCCGCAAAAATGAGCGATACACATAAAGCACCAAATCCAACTATTGCAAGTACTGAAAAATGAATCGATACAGGAATGTTTTGTCCAGTGCTGCTGTTTTCTAGCATACTTCCAAGGACACTAACGACAACCGGAGAAAGAAGCATTCCTCCAAAAGAACCTGCCAATCCTATAAGAGCAGATTCAAGCATTATCTGAGCAAAGACCTTTTTGTTACTTGCCCCTATTGCACGCATAATGGCAATAGGTCTTCGGCGCCGCATAACTCTACTCGTTATCAAATTAAATAAATTGATAGCAGCCGTTATTGCACTTGCAGAGGCAAGGATTGCCATAAGAGATAATATTCTCTGTCTCTTAGTTATTTCTTTTTGAAAAAGGTCCAGGTTTGCCTGAGCAACTACAGCTCCTTCTCCATAAATAGAATTGAAATAATTTTCTGCTTGCATAGCAGCTTGAGAGGGAGATCCGGAAGATTTAATGGAATAGGTTATAGTTCGATACATAGAACGATCCATAGAACCTGAACGAAGAGCAAAGCTTGGAATAAAAATCATATCGTTAAAAGAGGTGTTTCGATCAGAACTATTCCATGCATCCTTTTTCAGAACTCCAATAATTGAATACACAGTATTATTCAATATTATTTTTTTACCTAAAAGATCTGACGCCTGATTTACAGTTTCAAAAAGATTTTCTGCAAGTGTAGAGCCAACGACAGCGCCAGGAACACCAGAGTTATCTCCTGAGTCAGAAAATATATCTCCGAATTCTGCTTGTAACGACCATGCATTAAAAAAACCGCCACTCACCATTGCTCCGGGTATGCTTTCCATCAAAGGATTTTCAATCGTGGAATCTGCAATAGCGACAGCTCCCGGTCTACTACCTTGAATGCCACTACTAGAGCCGCCACCTGCGCCACCGAGAAGAGCAGCCCCTGGGCCTGTACCACCTGCGCCACCACCGCCTGCACCACTATAACCTGTTCTAGTTTGCGAAGAGCGTAGCCCTGTAAAAAATTTTCTATATCCTGCTTCATAAAAACTATCTAAGTCTGGACAAACCTCTAGAGCTGCCTTAGCCTCAGATCCAGAAAAACGAATATTTTCAAGTTCTGTTGTGCCAATCAAGATTGCAGGGGAATCAGTGACTCGTACCCGAGAGGATTGAGAGACAGTAAGCTGTCTTGATTCAGGCGAGCGAGAAAAAATCTCATAATACGATTCGTAACTTGAGATTAAAGAAAGAGTTCCTGCGAGAGTTGCAACTCCAAGCACAATTCCCACGATACCTAATGCTGACTCAAGTTTTCTAGATCGTATATAAAGAAGACTCAATCTAAACACATTCATTTTAAGCCTCCTCTTTCCCTACAACGTGTCCATCTGCAAGACGAATACATCGACTTCCCATTTTACCAAGAGCATCATCGTGAGTAACCATAATGATTGTCATGCCTTCTTTATTGAGGCCATGAATAATATCCATTATCTGGCGGCCTGTTTCAGAGGGAAGATTTCCTGTTGGCTCATCTGCGAATAAAAAACCTGGGTCATTTGCAAGGGAACGTGCAATAGCAACCCGCTGTTGTTCTCCACCAGAAAGAGTTCCAGGAACATGATTCAACCTATGAGAGAGGCCAACCTTCTCTAATAATTCACAAGAGCGCTCATACCGTTGCCGAGAAGGAACGCCCGCATAATACATTGGAAGCTGAACGTTCTCGACTGCTGTCAATTCAGGGAGCAAATGAAAGTTTTGAAAAACAAAACCAAAAAAACGGTTTCTAATACGGGCCAATTCAGAATCTTTCAATAAGAGAACATCGTTACCTTCAAGAATAAATTGGCCTTCATTTGGTAAATCGAGAAGACCAAGGATTTGCAACAAGGTAGACTTACCAGATCCGGAAGGTCCCATTATAGTAATAAATTCACCCCTCTCAATTTCAAGGTTAATATTTTTCAATCCATATACCCGATCTCGCCCATCAGCTTTGGACCCCTTGTCCCAATACTTGTCTATTCCAATTAAATTAATCATATTAAATCTCCTTATTTTATAAGTTCTATTTCTGAAAGATGTATAAAATCTTGATACGCAGACGTAATGACCCGATCTCCTTCTTCAAGCCCAGAAGAAACTTCTATTGTTGTTCCATCGGTAATACCAAACCTAACATTTCGTTTAACTGCAGAGTTGTTTTTTCCAATTACATATACAGAAGAATAATTTCCACTTGAAAGATACGGACCACGTGGAAGGGTTAATGCATTTTCAATTACCCCAACCTGTATTTCTGCAGAAACAGAGCCACCAACAATTGCAGCCGCAGGGACACTTTGAAATTCAGCAATAACTCTTACACTTGAACTGGATGATGAAGAAGAACTTGTTGCAGAACTCGCAATACTTGAAACAAAGGCCGGATACACAGTATCGCCAATTGTCACTGAAACAGGATTTCCAGACTTTACTTCCGCTATTCTATTTTCTGCAACATCTATTCCAACTTGTATGTCTAGGGGATTAGCAAGAACAGCAACAGTAGCATAGGAGCCAATTCGGTCTCCCACAGCTACAGCTACAGAATATACCTTACCGTTTATGCCACTTCTAATGGTACAACTTGCAATTGCATTTTCGAGATCTTTTATTTCTTTTTTTAATTTTGCTAATTCTGTACTGCGGTTAGTTACTATTAATTTTTGTTTTGCAACTACCTGTTCGAGAGTTAGTCGTGCAAGATCCACAGAATCAATCGCATCTGCTAAAACATTTTTTGCATTAGACAGTTCACTACTCGAAGCAATGCTTCTATCAAATAAGCCTTGTGTTTGTACTAAGTTTTCCTGAGCATTAGCCAAATTTCGTTCTGCAGTTTTAATCGAGATTTCTTTTTGTCGAATAGAAAAATCATATTCTGTATCATTCATTTGTGCATCTCGCAAAGATTGATCATAACTTGCCTTACTCACAACTAAACTCCATTCAAGATCGGTTGTAACTAATTGAGCAATAGCTTGTCCTTTAACCACCGAATCTCCCTCAGAAATATACACGGCAGAAACTTGTGAACTTTCAGGTGATAAAACAGTCTCTTTTACTCGCAGTTCTACGACCCCAGTTGAAGAAATACTATTACGAATGGTTTTTGATGTTACTGTTGCTTCACTATGTGTTCTCAAAATATAGGTACTTCCTGTCTGCTTTGGCATAAGCGCTATAAAAAAAACACCAACGACAAGCAATCCTCCTATAACTACAAACCAAAAAAAACTTTTACTTTTTTTCTTTCCAGAACTTTTTTTACTTGATTCAAAAATACTATTTACATTAGGCATTAAAACCCTCCACTCATTGTCTAAAACTACAATAACCAAAAAAAAGGATCGAAGTGTTACAGGGGTGTAAAATTGTGTGGTAAAATTCAGCGAGATTGTTACGATTCTGTAAAAAATGTTATAGAATTAAAAATGTGAAAAACAGAAAAATTATTTTGCCACTTATTATAGCAACACTTAGTATCCCTCTTTTAGGAATGCTCGCATGGAATCAGTTTAACTGGTTACAAGAACTTCAAAAGAGAGAAAAAAAACGAATTGAATACAGTATGATCTATTCTGCACGAACTCTTTCAAAACGACTAAAAGAAGAAATTTTATTTTTACCTTCGTTACTTCGATTTCGTAAAGAACAAAAAGAAAATATTGAACAAATTATTCTAGAGCGTTATGCGTTTTGGACATACTATGCAATAAACCCCAAAATTATCGCATCTTTATATATAAAGGAAGAAGAAGAAAAATTCATTGGTGAAAAAATAAAAGAAACACATTTTATTCCTGTATCTTCAGAAATGAAAATAGAACAAGATCTTCAAATAGTAATACCCCTATGGTCGAATTCTCCAGATCATAATCAAATTATTTTTGTATATGATCGTCCCACCCTTTATTCACAGGTTATTCCCACGATTGCACAAGAGACCATAGATAACACCGATTTGTTTGTTTATAGAATTATTGACACCCATACAAATACGCTTTTGTATATTTCAGACAATCTTTTAACTGAAGATTCATTTTTAAGGCCTGATATTGAGATACCGCTACTTGAGAGAGCGAGAATTCCAGCTTTTCAACCGTCTTCTTTTCTCCAAGAAAAAATAGCACCTGACGATTTGTTTAATACTTTTTCATTTATTAAAGACAGAATTCTCACGGAAAATAGATTTCCAGATGAAATAAAACCAGAAGTTTTTCTTTCAGGATTACGACTTCAAATTGTATATAAAAAAGGATCTCTTCAGAGTTTATCCCGAAAGACAACTATTCAAAACGCCATACTCAGTGCTGGAATCCTTTTTTTACTTATTCTCATTATGATAACCCTTGCAGAGGCAACTCGTAGGTCTCGTAAACTTGCCACCAGTCAAAGAGAGTTTATCGCAACCATCACTCATGAATTAAAAACACCCCTAGCGGTTATATCCGCTGCAGCCCAAAACCTTTCAGACGGACTCATTACCGACCGACAAAAGGCCGAACAATATGGTCAGATGATTCGAAAAGAATCCCTACGATTAGGTTCTTCAATAGAACACTTTCTGCTTTATTCCAATACCCAATCGTTATCGCGCATCAAAAACAGCCCTTGCAACGTAAGAGAACTAATTGAAACCGCACTGAAATTTACTGAAGAAGACAGGAAAGCACTGGAATTTCGAACAGAAATTATTATGAGCGAAACGGCTCTTTTTATAGAGGGAGATAAGGTCGCTTTAGAAGCGGTTTTTCAAAATTTAGTTCAAAATGTAATTAGACATGCCGCAAGTGGTAAATATTTAGGAATTTATGTCACCATTTCTGAAGAAATCAAGAAAGTACCCGTTAAGCATATTATACTAAAGATACGAGATAAGGGTCCTGGAATACCAGCTAAAGAACAAAAACTTATTTTCGAACCCTTTGTTAGAGGAGCAAGTGCGGTAAAGGAACAGATTCCGGGTAACGGAATTGGACTTAATTTGATAAGACGAATAATACAGATGCATGGGGGAACTATAACCCTAGAAAGCAGACCGGGAATCGGTAGCACCTTTACCATTATCCTGCCGGTCTGAAGAGGAGACAGAGATGTCTAACAAGATTCTAATGATCGAAGATGAATTAGGCCTTATCTTGACCGTTGGGGATAGACTCCGCTCGGAGGGATATGATTTTCATTCATGCACTAATGGTATTGAAGGCGAAAAACTTGCAGAAACTCAAACATGGGATCTTATAATTCTTGATATTATGCTCCCAGGCAGGGATGGCTTCACTATTTGCAATAATCTTCGCGCAGCTCAGTTCAACACACCAATTTTAATGCTCACAGCCCGCAGCCAAATTGATGACAAAGTTAACGGTTTTAAAATGGGGTCAGACGATTATTTATGCAAACCCTTTGAGATGGTAGAACTTCTTGCACGAATAAAAGCGCTGCTTCGAAGATCCGAAATATCTAGTCAAACAAACGGAAGTCAAGGTTCAGAAATTCTTGATGAAATTATAGATCTTAAACGCGGCGTTATTCGCATGGATAATGTAGAATATCCGCTATCTGCACAAGAAATAAAACTACTAGAATATTTTTATAATCATCCAAATATAATTATTTCCCGCGATGAACTGCTCAATTCAGTTTGGGGCTATGACACCGATATTACCACCCGCACGATAGATGTTCATGTTGCTCGCCTAAGACATAAATTAGGAGATGTAAAAGACGTACCAAAATATATTCATACAATTCGTGGAATAGGGTACAAATTTACCCCACCTGGCTCTTAAGCATATCAGGTTGCCATAAACCCTGTACCAAAGTATTTTGATCTATGCCTGTTTCTAACTTTCGCAAGTATGCAGAACGTGAAATATTCATACCACCAAAACGAGCTATATGATCTGTATACACTTGAGAATCAATTAAATGACCACCCATATTGGAAAAAAAATACCGTGCAAAAACAGCAAAAGCAACTTTTGCTGCATCATTCACACGAGTAAACATAGACTCGCCAAAAAATATTTTACCCAAAGACACTCCGTAAAAACCCCCAACTAGCTGACCGTCTTGCCAAGCTTCTATTGAATGAGCGACACCTTCGCTGTGCAATCTAATATAGGCTTCAAGCATGTCATCTGTAATCCATGAACCATCTTGCTCTGGACGTGCGACACCAGAACAAAACGTAATAACACGCTCAAAGGAAGTATCAACGCGCAACTCAAAAAGGTTCTTTTTTATGGTTCTTTCAAGTCTCGATGGTACGTGAAAAAAATCTGGTGAAATTACAAAACGAGGATCGGGGGATTGCCAAAAAATAGGATCATCATCGTTAAACCAAGGAAAGATTCCTTGCGAATAGGCAGAAACAATCATTCCCGGTGAAAGATTCCCCCCCACAGCGACTACAGACCCACACAGGTCTTCCAAGTCTGGAAATTGAAAAACTTCATCTATTTCTAGCCAAGGAAAATGTGGGTCACTGCGAGAATCTGAATCAAAAACTCTCGTTTTATTGCAAAACATATTTACGCCTCGGCCTGTATCCGTAATTTTCCAGGGGTTTTTTCATCAAGCTCACAGGAAGCCTTTCCTCCACCAGAAAGCTCTCCAAATAGTACTAAATCTACTAAAGGGGTTGTAATGAGATCTTCTATTAATCGAGCTGCGTTTCTAGCTCCAAATTCGATTGAATACCCCTTTTCGGCAATAAACTCAACCACATCTTCTGGAACACGAAGAACAACTTTTTTTTCTGCAAGACGCCCAAATACAGCATCAAGTTCTTTTTTTACAATAGACACCATTACTTCTTTAGACAGATGATCAAAACGCACTATCGCATCAAGCCTGTTTCTAAATTCGGGTGTAAAAGTTTTCTCAACAGCTTCAAGAACCGCAGCCTCTGATACTGACTCACCGCCAAAACCTATCATCGGTTTTCCAATATCTCTTGCTCCCGCATTACTTGTCATAATAAAAATGACATTCCTGAAATCTGCTTTTCGACCTTGATTATCGGTAAGAGTTGCATAGTCCATTATTTGAAGCAAAATATTATATATATCTGAATGAGCCTTTTCTATTTCATCGAGCAAGACAACCGCATGGGGTTGTTTTCGCACCAAGTCGGTTAAAAGACCACCTTCTTCAAAACCCACATAACCCGGAGGAGAGCCTATAAGACGACTTACAGTATGTTTTTCTTGATACTCACTCATATCAAATCGATGCATTGATATTCCAAGAACTTCTGCAAGTTTTCGGGCAAGTTCAGTTTTTCCTACGCCTGTAGGACCAACAAAAAGAAAGTTAGCAACAGGTTTACCCTGGGCCCTAAAGCCAGCTCGAGACCTCTTTACGGCTTTAACAACAGCTTGAACCGCCTCCGTCTGTCCAAAAATAGAGCGTGTGAGTGTTGGCTCTAATTCTTTTAGTCGCTCTGTTTCTCCAGAACTTACCGTTTTCTCTGGAATACGAGCAATTTTTGCCACGACAGTTTCTATTAAGGCTCTGTCAACAATCGGAATAACCGCAGGGTTTTCTGTCACATCCGTCGCAGCTGTCACAGGGGCCACTGTTTTTTTTGCTTCAATTAATCCTGCAGCTATGCGCGCCCTCGCACCAGATTCATCAATTATATCAATAGCTTTATCCGGCAACCTGCGCTCTGTTATATACTGAGCCGAAAGCTTTACCGCTTGCTCAATTGCCTCGTCTGTATAATGCACTCCATGAAATTCTTCATATCTAGTGCGCAATCCCTGAACAATCGAAATAGATTCTTCTTCAGTTGGCTCTACAATATCAATTTTTTGGAACCTTCGAGACAGAGCATGATCTTTTTCAAAATATTTATTGTATTCTTCATAGGTTGTAGAACCAATACACCTCAGCTTACCTGAAGTCAGAGCAGGCTTTAAGAGATTCGAAGCATCAAGCGTTCCGCCCCCCGTTGCACCGGCACCAATTATTGTATGAATCTCATCTATAAATAGAATTGCTTTTTCTTTCCGCATCAATTCTTCTAGTACACGTTTTATTCGCTCTTCAAAATCTCCTCGAAATTTCGTTCCGGCTACTAATGCGCCCATATCAAGACTAAATACTTCATAATCGTATAAAAGAGGGGGAACATCTTTCGAAGCTATTCGCTGAGCAAGACCTTCTGTAACAGCTGTTTTTCCAACTCCTGCGTCCCCAACATGAATAGGATTATTTTTCATCCTGCGACACAGAACCTGAATAGTTCGATCGAGCTCATCTTCTCTGCCAATCAAAGGTTCAAGTTTCCCTTCCCGTGCTAAGGAAGTGAGCTCTACAGTAAAACGCTCAAGAAAGCTTTTTTTAGCTGGCTTAGTCTTTGTTGGGAATTCTGTATTCTCCCCCTCACCGTTAGCGTCAGCCAAATCGTCCATTTCGGGATCAGAAAAAGAATCTTTCTTGCTTGAACTTATTCCTTTTTGAAATTGTTCAAATGCAGACATACTTGAACTATCATCAGTATCAGTATAAGAATCTATTTCCTGTTCTGAAGAATTGGTCGTTCCTTCCATTCCATGGCTTATGACCTCCAGAAG
>DATFIA010000146.1:0-17181 GCA_035270545.1 Treponemataceae bacterium | reverse complement strand
TCCCCGGAAGAAGACTTGAACTTCCATACCCTTGCGAGCACTAGTACCTGAAACTAGCGTGTCTACCAATTCCACCATCCGGGGATCGCTTCTCATTTAAAGAAGCTGTTCCGACTATAGTGAAATGGACTTTCTGTGTCAAGTAATAGTGCTTTGGGTCATGGTTTTTCGGGGGCGGAGTTTTCGCTTGTGGGTAGGTCGCCCGGCTGTAGGAGGTCGGGGTTGTGCGATGCGTCTCGGGCGAGAATTACGGTAAGGATAGCCGCAATTACAATAAAAGCGAGAATAGAGGAAAAAAGAATAATTTCCCGCTTTGATACAGATGCGGGTTTTTTCTTTTTTCCTGTTAGCTCAACTTCTGTAGGCTGGAGTTCTGTCATAGAGTTTAGTTTCCTGTTATCGCATCGAGAGCGACTTCCATCATGGCTTTGAAGGTTGTCTGTCTTTCTTCTGCGGTAGTAGAAGTTCCTTTTGCAATGTGATCTGAAATAGTAAGAATAGCTAAGGCTTCCCTTTTAAATTTAGCTGCAAGGGTGTAGAGTTCTGCTGCTTCCATTTCGACGGCGAGGATACCATATTCTGCCCAAAGTTTCCAAGCCTCAGCGTCGTCATAAAAGACATCTGAAGAAACAGCACCACCAACGAGGGGTTTCAGGCCTTTTGCGGTTGCTGCGTCGTAAGCTGCTTTTACCAGGTTCCAGCTGGCGGTGGGAGCATAATGCATTCCCTTAAAACGGTGTGTATTAATAGAAGAATCTGTGGAGGCACT
The DNA here is from genome assembly GCA_035270545.1 of Treponemataceae bacterium. GTDB lineage: Bacteria > Spirochaetota > Spirochaetia > Treponematales > Treponemataceae > Teretinema. The sequence goes on along the minus strand of DATFIA010000146.1, from coordinate 16,412 downwards.
CATGGCAATTACTACATCTCTTAAGTTTGTGCTCATCTGTATCGCTCCAGCTGTTCCAACTCTAATTGCTTTTTGCACTCCATAAAATCTAAAAAGTTCGTTTGCATAAATTGAAAGAGAGGGTTGGCCCATGCCTGTGCCTTGAACGGAAACTTTTGTTCCCTTATAAAGACCAGTAAATCCATACATTCCTCGTATTTCATTATAGCATACAGGGTTTTCAAAATAGGTTTCTGCAATAAATTTTGCTCGTAAAGGGTCTCCTGGAAGTAATACCAGTTCAGCAATTTCGCCGGGTTTTGCACCTATATGTGTACTCATTTGTTTTGTTCTCCTTAAATATAAGCATGGTATTCGTAAATAGTATAATAACAGGGAATTGCCGGTTATGCAAATTCCGTGATATTGTATTCATTATGAGTAAGATTACTATTCTTCCAGTAGATAAATTTGGTTATGATTTTGTTCCCAAGGAGTTCCTTGCGGTAGACTCAGATGAGTATACAATTCGAAATATGCAAGTTGGTGCGAGCGATCATTCTTGGAGGCAGCTTAGTTCAGAAGAGCTTGAGGTGCTTGCAAGAAATGGAAATACCTCGACGAACTGGTTTAATGTTTTGGTTGAAGATCCGTTTGATCCTTCCTTAATAAAAAACAGTTTATTTGCAGGCTTGATTCGTATAGGGGCGACAGAGCCCTGTTATATGCAGTATCACGATTTTATAGTTCCTGTAGGCATAACAAATTCTCGCATTATTTCCTGCGATATAGGAGATAATTGCGCTATTCATGATTGTGCAAATCTTGCTCACTATATTATTGGAGACTCCGTAATTTTAAGTCGCATAGATGAAATGGGCACGTCGAATCATGCAAAATTTGGCGAGGGTATTTTAAAAGATGGCGAAGATGAGGATGTTCGCATTTGGATTGACCCTCTTAACGAGGCGGGAGGCAGGTCTATTCTCCCATTTACCGGAATGATCTGTGCCGATGCCTACTTATGGACAATTTATCGAGATGATACGGTTCTTATGAATCGCCTTAAGGAGATTACTCAATCTCAAGTTGACTCCCGCCGGGGGTATTACGGTATGGTCGGCGATGGTTCGGTTATTAAAAGTTGCCAAGTTATAAAAGATACCAATTTTGGACCTTCCTCCTATGTAAAAGGTGCAAATAAGCTTAAAAATTTGACCATAAAGTCGAGCCATTTAGAACCTTCCCAAATAGGAGAAGGCTGTGAATTGGTAAATGGGATTATAGGCTATGGCTGTCATGTATTTTATGGGGTCAAAGCCGTCCGTTTTGTGTTGGGTAATAATTCTAATTTAAAATATGGGGCTCGTCTTATTCACTCTATTCTTGGAGACAATTCAACTATTTCTTGTTGTGAAGTTTTGAATAATCTCGTTTTCCCAGGTCATGAGCAGCATCATAATAATTCTTTTTTAATTGCAACTTTGGTGATGGGGCAATCAAACATGGCCGCAGGTGCAACGGTGGGTTCTAATCACAATAGTCGCGGAAACGACGGAGAAATTATTGCGGGCCGTGGTTTTTGGCCTGGTTTGTCCAGCACTCTTAAGCATAATTGTCGTTTTGCGAGTTATACCTTGCTCACAAAGGGTAGTTATCCCTCAGAAATGAATATTCCTCTGCCCTTTAGTATGGTTTTGGAAGATCGAAAAAAAGACATGCTTATTATTATGCCGGCCTATTATTGGCTTTACAATATTTATGCACTTGAAAGAAATAGCTGGAAATATGCCACAAGAGACAAGCGAAAAAAAATTGTTCAGCATATAGAAAATGACCACCTGGCTCCAGACACTGCTTTTGAAATGATCGAAGCTCTTTCGCTTCTAGAGCGCTGGACTGGTCGCGCTTGGTATAGAGAACAGTCCGCAAATGTGTCCTCAGAAATTATTAACCCAATAGAGATTCTTCCCTCCAATTCTGAATTAGAAGAAAAAGGGCGATTCCTTATTGAAAATAATCCAGAAAAGGTGAGTGAACTCTTTGTTTCTGCAGAGGAACTTGAAAGAGGAAAACGACCTGTTCGCATTGTTAAGGTAGTTAAAGCCTGGAATGCCTATCGTCAAATGCTTCTTTTTTATGGTGTAAAAGCTGTTGCGACTTATTTATCTACGTATAAAATACATTACGACTATTTTGTAGCCCAAATGCCTTCTTCCATTTCTTTTTCTTGGGTTAATTTAGGTGGACAACTTGTAAGTGAGGAGAGGGTAGATGCCTTACGTGCTTCTATTCGAACTGGATTGCTCTCTTCTTGGTCTGATATTCACGCTCAATATGATCAGTGGTGGAATTCCTATCCTCGAGACAAGGCAGAAAATGCCTACGGAGTTCTTCGTAAAATTACGGGCGAGCAAAACATTTCTGCATCTTTATGGAATGCGCTGCTCGATGAAGCCTTGAATGTGAGAGCCTATATTAACGAGCAAGTATTTATTACGAAAAACAAAGATTACACTAATTCTTTTAGGGGTATAACGTATAGAAATGATGCTGAGCGCGACGCTGTATTGGGAAAGGTTGAAGATAATTCGTTTATCAAAATTGCTCGAGAGGAAACTCTTTCTTTTTCAAAGATGATTGAAGAGGTTCGGGCATAATAATATGGCAGTAAAACTTAAAAAAGGAAGTCTTGTTTTAAAAATTGAAAAAGCAGGGGAGAAATATAGGGGAAGTCGTTTTGACTGGAACGGACTTGTCTCTTCGGTACAATTTCAAGGGATACAAGTCTTGGGGCAGGAAAAGCCTCTGTTCCAACGAAATGCGAGAATCTTTGGAAGAGGCTTGCATAATGAGTTCGGCATTATTCGCCCACTTGGGTATGATGAGTGCGAAAGTGGGCAGTGGTTTCCAAAAATAGGAACGGGCTGGCTTAAACGAGATGCCAAACCCTATTCTTTTTTTACCCAGTATCCTGTTGAACCTGTGGCCACTACCTTTGAAAAGATAGGCGATTCTCGGGTTGTTTTTACTTCTAATTCAGGTGTGAGAAATGGCTGGGGCTGGCATTACACAAAAGAAATTGAAGTAAAAGAGAATTCTTTTGTTATACGATATTCCTTAGAAAATATAGGATCAAAAGTCTTAGAAACAGATGAATATGTGCATAATTTTCTATGTATTAATAATCATAAAATAGATTCTTCTTATGTGCTTGAATTTCCTTTCCCTGTCGATACAAGTCGGTGTAAAGACTTTGTAGACCCTGAAGATCTACTATCTGTTTCCGGTAATTCTGTTCAATTAACAAAGGTTGCGTCAAAACAGTATTATTTAGGTGGTCTTTCGGAAGGTGTTTCTGAAAAAGAAGGACTTGCAGCTCAATGGACTTTGACGGAAAGAAAAACGGGCATTTCTATAACAGAAACAGGTTCATTTAAACCTTCTGGTATGCATGTTTGGGGATGTAAAAAGGTTATAAGCCCAGAAGTATTTTTTTCATTTCATATAGAACCAGGTAATGTAATGACCTGGGAGCGCGTTTATAGCGTAAGACGGGCTTAATACGTTCGAGAAGCCTTATTAAAGGCTTCTTGCGTCATCTCCAAGATAGACCCTAGGAACTCGTCTATTAATTCCGCAGGTTATTTCGTAGGGTATTGTGTCTGTGAGATTAGCGAGAGTGCGGGCCGAGGCTCCGTTTTTATCTGGCCCAAAAATGGTCACTTTATCCCATCGTTGCACCCAAGGGTCTGGCCCAATATCTATCATACATTGATCCATACATATTCTGCCTACTATTGGAAAGTTTTCCTCTCCAATGCGAACTTTTAGGCCAGGAGATAGGCTTCTCACAAGACCATCTGCATAACCTACGGGTATTGTCGCAATATAGGTATCTTCTTGTGCAGTCCATGTTCTGCTATAAGAAACAGAAGTTCCTTTTTCAATTTTCTTTATACTGACAACTCGCGTTTCTAGTTCCATTACAGGTTTAATATCCATGCAATCGTCAAGATCTTTGGAAGGGGGGTAGCCGTAAATGAGAATTCCTGGGCGCACCATATCATAGGTAGCCTGCGGATATTGGCATACAGCCCCTGAGTTTGCTGCGTGAACAATCCCTGGGTCTATACCTGCGGCTCGCATTTCTGCAATTGTCGTGTCAAAAAGCTCAATTTGTTTTAAGGTATATGCAATGTCGTCAGGTGCTGTGGAATCCGCTGCCGCTAGATGTGTAGCTGTTCCTTCAAGGATAAGGTGCTTTTCTTTTACTATCTGCCTAGCTAGCGCTACGGCCTGGGAAGGGTTACATCCAATTCTGCCCATGCCGGTATCAATTTTTAGGTGGACAGGTACTACTTTATTCATACTGCGTGCAATTTCACTTATTTGACCAATAAATTCGCTGTCGACAACGAGGGGCGTAATTTCATATTGAATAATTGAAGATATTTCTTCAGGAATTGGTAGACTTAATGAGAGAATTGGTGCAACTATACCGGCTTCTCGAAGATCAATACCTTCTTGAACCGAGGCAACTGCTAGAACTGTTGCTCCTGAGCGAATAGCGGCTACTGCTACAGGCAGTGCTCCGTGGCCATAAGCATCTGCTTTTACAGGAACACAAATTCTCGTCCCCACTGGGATTTTTTTTTGAATAGAGGCTATATTGTATTGTAAATTGCCTAGATGGATTATTGCTCTGGTTGCTCGCATACGTTATTGTACATCTTTGGTTTGTCGTATGCAAGAATATAGGCTATTCTAGAAAAAAAGTTTGTTTTCATGTGAGGTATCTATGTTTCGTCGTATTTGTATTTTATCTTGTTCTGTTTTTTTAGTTTGCTCTTGTATGTCTTCTCCTAAACAAAATACAGTTGATTTTTCTCTTGCCCGCTACGGAGCAGGCAGTATGGACGATGACTCTCCCAATCCTTCAAAAGCTGTTCCAATGGCTGGCCTTGCAAAAACGAAGGAAGAAGAGCTTCTCTCACGCGCTTCTTTGTACGAAGCCGACCTCGACACCGCTCTTAAATCGAATGATTTTTTAGGAGCTCTTCAATCTGTTGATTCTTTGTATTTCCTCTTGTCTCAAAGTCCTTCTTCTTCAATTCCAGCAGGAAGGCTTCAGAGTGCTCGAAATAAAATAATACTAGCTTTAGAATCTATTTCTTTCGAGGCTGTTTCTATTCCCTCTGAGACAAGGGCCGAAAAACCATTTAATAAAGAATTCGGTATACGTGTTTCTTTTTTTAACGGTGAGGAGTCTTTGCCTCTTTCAAATTTTGCCTGTACCATTTTTTCTCCAGAGAAAGGTCCCGATGGAATAATGACAGTTCATGTGGAAAATGCCATGACAGATTCTCGAGGCATTTGTGAATTCGCCCCTCCTGTTCCAACCTTTGCTTATAAGGGTACAGTAGTTATTGCCTCTTCTCTTGACTCACGCGACCCCTTTGTTTCATCTCATATTGACGTTCTTAAAAAATCGGGACGTCTGGGTACTGGATTCCCTTACCGCGTAACTACAAATGCCCGCGCTATTCCTACAACTATTTCGCTTTTAGATTTTGACAAAAATGGAAAAGCTATTGTTTCTAGTAATCCATCTTCTACAGCCTTGCTCATGCCTTTAGTTAAAAATGGTTTTTCCCGCATCGGTATGGCAGAGTTTCCCGACCAAATAGCAAGTGGGAATGAAGATCTTGTTATAAAAGCTGCAAAGGCACAGTTTGGATCTGCAGTTACGCGCTTTATTTTTGGAACTAATCGTATAGAAATTTTAGAGCAAGATGATGAGGGAATGTGGGTTTGTCAAATGAAAGCTTCTATTGTGGTTCGAAATCTTTCCGATGGAACAAGTATCTTTCGCACAGAAGTGATACATACAGAAAAAGCAAAAACCCAGGCTGCAGCCATATTAGCCACACGAACAAAACTTTGTGGAGAGCTGCTCGTTACAGAGCTTTTATATAACTTGTAATTACCTCATTCTACAAAAGTTTCCGCAGTCCCACTGCATTTTTCTGTTTCAGTTTTTTTAGAATTGGCGTATACTGGTTTTACGAATATAAAAATGGAGAAAATCTATGTATAGTCTCGTAATGTTGCTTGTCTTTTTGGTTGTAATGGTCTCTGTTGGTGTTTGGGGTATGAAAAAAACAACCACCTTGAATGACTTTTTTCTGGGTGGTAGAAGTCTCGGTCCTTGGATTTCAGCTTTTGCCTATGGTACGACCTATTTTTCCGCAGTCATTTTTATTGGTTTTGCAGGGAATCAAGGTTGGAATTTTGGTCTGAATGTTTTGTGGATTGGCGTAGGGAATGCTCTCCTTGGAGCCCTGCTTGCCTGGATAGTGCTTGGAAAGCGAACCCGTCGTATGACCCAAAAACTGGACGTTATGACCATGCCAGAATTTCTAGAAGCACGTTACGGCTCAGATCATCTTAAAATGATATCTGCAGTCCTTATTTTCATTTTTCTTCTACCGTATTCTGCTTCTGTTTTTAAGGGTCTCGGTCATTTATTCGAATCTACCTTTGGAATATCGTATGACTTTGCATTAATTGTCCTCGTAGGTATTACAGGAATCTATCTTGTATTGGGTGGTTATTTCGCTGTTACTCTCACAGATTTTATTCAGGGTTTTATTATGCTCATTGGAGCTGTGGCCATGGTTGTTCTGCTAATAATAAAAGCTGGCGGTCCAGTGGAAGCCATTACAACAGTAGCAAAAAACTATTCTGAACATATTCCTGTTGGCAACAGGCCTTCCTTTTTAACGATTGCGTCTTTAGTTTTTATGACAAGTTTTGGAACCTGGGGACTGCCTCAAATGGTTCAAAAATTTTATTCCATTAGAGACGAAAAAGTAATTCCAAAAGCTGCCATTATTACAACAGTATTTGCACTCGTTATTGGTGTTTGTGCCTACTTTACTGGTATGCTTAGCCATGTATTTTTCGACCTAACAACAATTCCACGCCTTGCAAGCGGAGCGGTCAACTATGACCTCATAGTGCCAACCTTACTTACGAATCATTTGCCAGAGGCCCTCATGGCCCTCATTATGCTCTTAGTTCTTTCTGCCTCTATGTCTACCCTTGCTTCCATGATTCTCGTTTCATCTTCGGCTATCACTATCGACCTGTATAAAGGATATCTGCACCCAGATGTAAGCGACAAAACATCTTTATTACTTATGAGAATTTTAAGTGCTGTCTTTATTTTATGCTCGTATGCCATTTCTAGAATGAATATTGGTTTTATTGTAACCCTTATGTCTCTTTCTTGGGGTGTCCTTTCCGGGGCTTTTATGGCTCCTTATATACTTGGAATCTATTGGAAAAAGGTCACGAAGGCAGGTGCCTATGCTGGTTTTTTTACCGGTTCGAGCACAGCAATTATTTTATTTTTTGTGTTAGGTCCATCTCGCTCTCCTCTTGCTTCGAGTATTGCAATGATTGTGCCTTTTTTTGTTGTTCCTATTGTTAGTTTTTTATCTCCCAAAATGAACCCTACTATTGTTTCTCGGGCTTTTGGAGATTAAGCGTTTTATACTATGCATTATTTGCTACTACTTTTTTAGAGGTGTACTACATGAAAGAAATGGTTTTACTAGGAGATGAAGCGCTTGCCCTTGGCGCTCTTCATTCAGGTGTTTCTGGTTGTTTTGGATACCCGGGAACACCTTCTACCGAGATAATGGAATATCTGGTAGATAATTTCGAAAATAAAAATGGTCCTGTTGCACGCTGGTGTACAAATGAAAAAACTGCTTATGAATCTGCACTTGGAGTTTCTTTTGCGGGAAAACGAACAATAGTTACCATGAAGCATGTTGGCCTTAATGTTGCAGCTGATCCTTTTATGAATTCTTCATTGTGTGGAATAAAGGGAGGCTTAATCTGTGTCGTAGCAGACGACCCTTCTATGCATTCAAGTCAGGGAGAACAAGATACCCGCTTTTATGCAGACTTCGCTATGGTACCCTTGTTTGAGCCAATAAACCAGCAAGAAGCTTACGAAATGGTAGGCGAGGCTTTTGAGCTCTCTGAGCGCTTGGGTGTTCCAGTTATTATGCGAATGGTCACACGTCTTGCTCATTCTAGAGCTGTTGTGCATGTAGCAACCTCCGCGCGACCAGAAAACAAGCTCGAAAAAGGCTCTCCTGCCGACTGGATGCTCCTTCCAGCTCTTGCTCGTAAAAACTACAACAAGATGATCGAAAAACAGAAACCTCTTGTTGAATGGTCTTGTTCCTACAAACGAAACACACTTGTTTTGAACGAAAAGCGAACAGATCTTGCCATTATTACCAGTGGATTGGGCAGAAATTATTTTATGGAAAATCTCGAAGATTACCAGACTCTCTGTGGCGAAAAAGGAATCCCCTCTCTTTTGCACATTTCCACAATGCCCCTTCCTCTCGATTTAATTCGCCGCATTGCAAAGCATGCAGAAACTATTTTGGTAATAGAAGAAGGAATGCCCTTTTTAGAGCGCCAACTCGCTGGTCTTCTCCCCGGCAAAAATACAATAATCGGAAAACTTTCTGGTGTTTTACCCCGAGTAGGAGAACTAAATCCTGACTCAGTCCGACTTGCACTAGGTTTGAGCCCACGTGTAACAGCCTTGGATGGTTTTAATCTTCCAGACCTTTCTGCAAGACCTCCTCAGTTGTGCAAAGGTTGCCCTCACCACGACTCCTATAGTTCCCTGAATCTTGCAGTGGAGCGCTTGAACAAAAAAGAAGGAAAGGTGTCTACTGTCGTGGCTGCAGACATTGGCTGTTATGCCCTTGGAGCAGTAGCGCCCCTAAAGGCAATAGAAACTATTGTGTGTATGGGCGCGTCTATTGGCATGGCCCGTGGAGCTGCAGACGCCGGTTACAAATACACCTTTGGTGTAATAGGCGACTCGACTTTTCTGCATTCGGGAATTACTGGCCTCATAGACGCTCTCTCGTCAAAGACCCCAATGACCGTCATCATCCTAGATAATTCTATTGTCGCAATGACTGGCTGCCAAACTACCATGTTGCCGTCAGCTCAATTAGAGAAAGTTATCTTAGGATTAGGAGTAGAGCCTGAACATCTCCATGTCATAGAAACAAAACCAAATATGATCGAAGAAAATACAGAGCTCATGATGAGGGAAGCTGAATATAGAGGCTTATCTGTCATTATTATGGTTCGTGAATGTCTCGAAGCAGTTCGGTTGCGAAAGAAAAAAGAAGCTGTTTCGAAGGGGGTTGCGAAATGACCTACGATATTATTCTTGCCGGTGTAGGCGGGCAGGGTGTTCTTTCTATAGCTACCATAATTGCACGAGCCGCCATGATAGACGGGTTTACTGTTCGCCAATCTGAAGTTCATGGTATGAGCCAAAGAGGCGGCGGCGTTCAAGCTCACATGCGTATCGCAGACTGTCCAATTTCGTCTGACCTTATCCCCTCGGGTGGGGCCGACATGATTATTGCGATGGAACCTATGGAAGGGCTTCGCTATCTTTCATTTCTTAAACCAGAAGGCATTTTGATAACTGCTGCTGAACCTTTTGTAAATATTCCCAATTACCCCGATCTAGACGTATTGCATTCTGCAATTAAACGCCTCAAGCGAAGCCGAATTGTTAAAGCTGAAGAACTTGCAAAAGAAGCAGGGCATTTGAAGTCGGTGAATATGGTATTAATTGGAGCTGCTGCTTCTTCTCTTCCAGTCAGTGAAGAATCCTTAGCTAAAAGCGTAAGCGAAACATTTGCGAAAAAAGACCCTCGTTTAGTGGAAATTAATATGAAGGCCCTCGCATTGGGAGAAAAATCCTAATGTCTGAACGATCCATACCTTTTAGAGACAAAGAAATTGAGACAGCAAGTCGTGAAAAAATCGACCGCATACAGCTAAAAGGCTTACAAAACCAGATAGTACATGCGCTTAAAACTCCTTTTTACAAGGACCGTCTCATTGCTGCAGGTATCGATTCTCCAGAATCAATTACAAGTCTCGCAGATATTAGCAAGATTCCCTTTACTACTAAAGGAGATCTTAGAGAGGCTTATCCTTTTGGCCTTTTAGCTGTTTCTAAAGAAGATGTCGTTCGAGTTCATGCTTCGAGCGGTACAACGGGAACTCCGACCGTTATTTATCTCACACAAAAAGATCTCGACACCGCCAGCGACACAATGGCTCGATCCCTCACAGCTGCAGGTGGAAACAAAGACGACATAATTCAAAACATGATGACCTACGGTCTTTTTACCGGCGGCCTGTGTTTTCATTATGGCGCTGAATTAATGGGCGCAATGGTTATTCCCACCAGTGCGGGTAATACGCTTCGCCAGCTTAAATTTATGAAAGATTTTGGCACAACCATGATTCATGCAACTCCCAGTTATCTTTTGCATCTCCATCAGGCAATTTCCGACGAAGGCTATAGCAGAGATGACCTCAAACTACGAATGGCGATTACGGGAGCAGAGCCTCATTCAGAAGAACTTAGGTGCAAAATTCAAGATAAACTCGGTATAGAAGTATATAACTGCTATGGCATGAGCGAAATGAATGGTCCCGGCGTTGCCTTCGAGTGCATATTTCGCACAGGCATGCATATTTGGGAAGATCGCTACATTGCAGAAATCGTTGACCCTGAGACTTTTGAGCCTGTGCCCGACGGTGAAATAGGGGAGTTAATTCTTACTATTTTATGCCGCGATGCTATGCCTTTATTGCGATACCGCACCCGAGACCTTACCCGGTTTATTACGGAACCTTGCGCTTGTGGGCGAACTCACCGACGAATTGCGCGCTTTACTGGGCGAACCGACGACATGCTCATTATCAACGGTGTAAATATCTTCCCAAGCCAGATAGAAGAAGTGCTTTTAAGAACCCCTGGCGTTGGAGCTAATTATTTTATAATTGTAGAAAAACAGGGCGTGCTCGACAAGTTAACTGTGCAGGTGGAAATAACGCCAGAAATGTTCGCAGATGACGCTCGTGTCATTAATAGTTTGCGCGACCGGCTCAAGACAGAAATGAGCGCCCTTATTACGATTAATCCCTTTATAGAAATAAAACAGCCGGGAAGTCTTCCCGTTTCTGAAGGGAAAGCAAAACGAGTAGAAGATCGCCGTCCTTTAGAATAAATAACATTGCAAAATGAGTAGTACTTTTAAAAGGGGAAACACAATTCACAGCTTTTTATGTTGTTCAGCATAAAAAGCTGTCTACCACAGGCGGCTCCCCCTCGCTATGAAATCCTCGTGCGCTTTTTTTAAAGCGCACTCCGGGTTTCTCCGCTACCCCCTCGTGCGGAGTGAATCAAATATATTGGCATCAGTGTATAATCCGGTGTATACTAGGTCTATTATGATATGGAATCCAGAAAGTGAATGCATGCCCCCCGCATCACTGCAGCTTTTGCAGTTTGCTCGGCTTAAAAACCTTGTAGAGCGGGTCTACACCAATGTATCTTTTTATCGCAAAAGATTTGACGAACTGGGAATAAAACCTACAGATATTCGCTGTCTTGACGATATCTCTACTCTCCCTTTTACCACGAAAGATGATCTTCGCGTAACGTATCCCTACGGATTACTCGCTGTTCCTCAGTCCGACATTGTTGAAATACATATGTCCAGTGGAACAACTGGGACTCCAGTTGTAGATGCGTATACCAAGCGAGACATGGACGACTGGTCTGAGGGAATGGCAAGAACCCTTTCAGGCGCTGGAACTACCCGTAACGATACAGTTCAAAATGCCTATGGCTACGGTCTTTTTACCGGAGGCCTGGGAACTCATTATGGGGCTCAGCGAATTGGTGCAAATTTAATACCTATTTCGTCTGGAAATACCCAAAAACAACTCATGCTCATGAGAGATTTTAATTCAACTATTTTTACCTGTACGCCCTCGTATGCCTTGTATATGGCAGAAAAAGCAAAAGATATGGGAATTGATCCCCGAGAATTAGGACTTAGAGCTGGCTGTTTTGGAGCAGAACCTTGGTCTGAAAATTTGAGAAAGGAAATTGAAAAAGCCTGGGGTATAAAAGCCTACGACATCTACGGTCTTACAGAAATAACCGGTCCCGGTGTTGCCTTTGAATGCGACTGCCAATACGGCATGCATGTAAATGAAGACTTCTGGTATCCAGAAATTATTGATCCAGAAACGGGGAAAGTTTTGCCAGAAGGTGAAAAAGGTGAACTCGTTATTACGACTATCACCAAGGAAGGCACCCCTCTAATTCGGTACCGGACTCGAGATATTACCTTTATTATTAAAGAACCTTGTGGCTGTGGACGAACTCTTAGACGAATTCATCGGCTTTTTGGCCGAACAGACGATCTTCTTATTATTCGGGGTGTAAATGTATTCCCAAGCCAGATTGAGCATGCTCTTATAGAGATTCAAGGTGTTGATCCTAACTATCTCATAGTGGTAGACCGCAATAATCAAACCCACCTTGATGAAGCAGAGCTTCATGTAGAAGTAAATATAGCTGCCTTCTCGGATGAAACCAAAGATATGGAAGCGCTAAGAAATAAGATAGAATCAATTATGAAAAGTAAACTTGGTGTTAGTATGAAAGTAAAACTTGTTGAGCCAAAGAGTATTGAGCGTTCGACAGGAAAAGCCAAAAGAGTTATCGACAAACGTTTAATATAGGAGGGAATAGATGAAAACACAGCAAATTTCAATTTTTTTAGAGAATGCAGCAGGCCGTCTTGCAGAGGTAACCCGTGTTCTTAAAGAAGGCGGAATAAATCTCCGAGCAATAATGATAGCAGACACAGCAGATTTCGGAATCTTACGTGTGATCGTAGACCACCCTGAAAAAACATTAGAAGTTCTTAAAAAAGCTCAATTTACCACAAAGACTACAGACGTTTTGTCTGTTACAATTTCAGATAAGGTTGGAAGTCTTGCAGATGTTCTTGCCTTGTTTGAAAAAAACAAAATTAATATTGAATACTTATATGCCGCATTAGATAATATAGGGGAGACCGCAGTAATTATTTTTAAAGTAGAAGATATTGAAAAAGGTTTAAAAGTTGTTGAGTCCAACGGGTTGGGAACACCTGTTTCTATTTAATTATACATGGAGTCATAATGGCTGTATCCATTCGGGATGTTGCTCGTGCCGCATCTCTTTCCTGCGAAACAATTCTTGAAGTTTTAGTCAGTCCGTCTTCCCTTGAACCGGAAGTCGTCAGATTTGTCATGAAAACAATTCGTGAAACCGGTTATTTTGAAACTTTTTCGCGTTGGAAAACAGGTAAAGCAGGAGATTCTGTTGCAGTTCTTACAACGGCTGTTGAATCGGCTTCAGATAATGAAATGTTTCGTGGTATAGACAGAGCAATGTCTGCCCTCGGTCTTACTATTTCTATGGTTTTTATTCCAACCCGTTATTCTCCTGCATTCAGAGAAGACGTCCTTTCCAACTTACTTGTGTTTAATATGGTAAATGCTGTAATTACTATGAATCTTAACCCAAAAACAGAAACCGTAAAAAGATATACATCAGCAGGAAAGCCCCTTATTATGCTTCAGACTAAGGTTCAAGGAGGACAGTCGGTTCTTTTAGAAAATCAAAAAGGTATGTCTATAGCTGTTAATTATCTATTTAACAAAGGCTGTAAGCGAATAGCTCTTATGAATGGCCCAACAGTTGGTTTGGAGCCTGGCTCTGTACCTTCTGAACGCCTCATTGGCTATGTGTCTGCCATGCAGCGGGTAGATCTTCCTTTTGATGAAAGCCTTATTTACGAAACTCAAAATTATCAAGGCAATAGTGGAATCCTCGGTTTTGAATATTTTAAAAAATCGGGACAGCTGCCAGATGCTGTTATTTGTGCTTCTGGTGACATGACTGCCATAGGTTTTATAAAAGAAGCGCAACTAAATGGAATCCGAGTCCCTGAAGATATTTTGGTTGTCGGCTACGACGATATTCCTGTCGCAGCGCTGGTTACTCCAGCTCTTACAACAATACGCCAACGCCTCATGATTGCCGGTGCGGGAGCTCTTGTTGCTGCCTTAGAGTCAACAGTAAATGGTCCAGGTGAAGACCTTCTTATTGTTCCTGAATTAGTTATCCGTGGAACTGCATAATTTTATTCGCCTGTCTATAAATCTATCTTGTCACAGATCAAAACTTAATCTATACTGCATTAAATACAGTTAGGTTAAATATTGATACATCAATATTGAAACTTTCTGAAGGAGAAATATATGGGAAAGACACTTGCACAAAAAATATTCGAAGCGCATGTCGTGGATAAACCTTTTGGCGAAGCTTGGGTTCTCAAGCTCGACGGGGTTTTTTGTCATGAAATTACCACCCCGGTTGCAATAAACGATCTTGTAAGCCGTGGTATGGATACTGTTTTTGATACAACTAAAATAAAAGCGGTAATAGACCATGTTACCCCTGCTAAAGATTCAAAAACTGCAGAACAAGGTAGAGTTCTCCGCAAATGGGCTCAGAGACACAACATTAAAGATTTTTTTGATATTGGAAATAATGGCGTATGTCATGCTCTTTTCCCTGAAAAAGGCTTTGTACGTCCAGGCTATACTGTAATAATGGGCGACAGCCATACCTGTACTCTTGGCGCTTTTGGAGCCTTTGCCGCAGGAGTTGGAACTACCGACTTAGAAGTAGGAATTCTTAAAGGTGTTTGTGCTTTTCAATACCCTAGAACTATAAAATTTGTTTTGGACGGTACCTTACCAGAGGGTGTTACTCCAAAAGATGCTGTTTTAACAATTATTAAAAAGATAGGGGTAAATGGTGGAACAAACAAGGTAATGGAATTTACCGGAACTGCAGTTGCCTCTATGTCTATGGAAGGACGCATGACAATGTGTAATATGGCAATAGAAGCCGGGGGAACCTCAGGTGTTTGTATGCCAGATTCAGTTACTGTAGATTACCTATGGAAGTTTATTGGACCCGAAGGCGAGGGCGTATACAAAACTAAAGCAGAAGCTCTTGCAGATTTTACACAATGGCATTCAGACGAAGATGCTGTTTACGATGCTATTCATACAATTGACGTGTCAAAATTAGTTCCTGTTTCTACCTTTGGTTTTAAGCCAGATCAGGTAAAAACAATGAAGGAACTTTCTGGAACAAAAATAGATCAAGTGTATATTGGTAGTTGTACTAACGGGCGCATAGAAGACCTTCGCCAAGCTGCAGCTGTACTCAAGGGAAAAAAAGCTGCATCTGGTGTTCGCTGTATAGTAAGTCCTGCAACTCCCGCTATTTTTTCTCAGGCACTTGAAGAAGGCATTATCAAAATTTTTATGGACGCGGGTTTTTGTGTTACTAATCCAACATGTGGAGCCTGTCTTGGTATGTCAAATGGTGTTTTAGCAGATGGAGAAGTATGTGCTTCAACGACAAATAGGAACTTTTATGGACGAATGGGTAAGGGTGGTACTGTTCATTTAATGAGTCCTGCGAGTGCAGCAGCAACTGCAATTGCCGGTTCTATTTGCGAAGCCTGAAGATTGTAGTATTAAGGAGTTGTACACATGAAAAATTTTAATGGAAAGGTCCTTTTTTTGGATCGCAGCGATATAAACACAGACGAAATTATACCCGCAAAGTATCTAACTGAAATTTCGAAAGATGCTCTTAAACCTTATTTGCTTGAAGATCTTAAAACAGAAGATTTTAATCCAAAAACAGATATCGAGGGTAATACTGCTATAGTAACCCGTGAAAACTTTGGTTGTGGCTCAAGTAGAGAGCATGCCCCTTGGGCTCTTGAAGTAAACGGTATCAAAATTGTTGTAGCTCAAAGTTTTGCCAGAATATTTAGACAAAATATGTACAACTGCGGAATGATAGCCACTGAACTCTCAGCAGATGAAATAGATGAAGTTTTTAAAACGTTTTCTGCTTTGGAAACCAATCTTTCAGTGAATATTGCAGAAAAAAAGCTTTTCTTTAGCGCTACCGGAAAAGATGGTGTGAAAATTGAAAAAAGCTACGCTTTTAAACTTGGAGCTTTTGAAAATGCACTTGTAACAGCTGGTGGCTGGGTTGCATTTGCAGCAGCAAACTACTAAAAATAGATAGAAGTTGTGAATGAGCTTTGTTCAAAGGTCCGTGATTTTTGAATAAAGCTCAATGCTCTATATTAAACACAAAAAATATGACAAAATGGCAGTATGCATCAAGAAGTAATCGCATTTATTAAAAAGAACCGTTCAACAATAATTTCCTTTGTCGGTATATACCTCGCACTTTCAATAAGTATGAATTTTCTTTCCGAGGCTGTGGGATCTGATACAAAAATTTTTACTATGGGTCTTATTTCTCTTATTCTTGGAATTTTGATATTTATAAACAGAATGTACTTTTTTTATAGAATAGCCGGTACATATCGCCCACTTAACAGTAC
>DATFIA010000145.1:0-7465 GCA_035270545.1 Treponemataceae bacterium | reverse complement strand
GACATTCATTGTAGACCTTATTGTAAACTTCTGTGGTAGATCCATTCCAATCGGTAATAATAGAGATTAAATCTTGAATTAAAAATATTAATTTTCTTCCTAGCCGTGTTTCTTTACCACTAGCAACAAGGTCGTCTAGCTTGGCAAGACTTTTTGAATAATTAAGAGAAAAACTCTTACTTCCATCAATTAAACTACATGCAGCAGGCTGTAAATACATATAAAGATCGAACCTCAGTGCTTCATGCACAATATTGCAGGCATTTCCACTGTTGAGTATTTTAATTATTTCTTCTGTAAGACGTGAAGGCGAAACAGGCTGCAATAATTCAGAAGATGAGCGAATTGCTCGTCTAAGTGAAAAAGGAATTTTGCACTTTGTAGAAACTGCATATTTTACAGCCCGAATCATTCGAACCGGATCATCTTTAAATATTATTTTTAAAGGGATAACCGGCTGTAATTTTCTTTTTTGAATGTCTTTGACGCCGCCAACATAATCAATTACTTGTTCTTTGATAGGGTCATAGTATAAGGCATTAAGAGTAAAGTCTCTGCGTTGAACATCTTCTTCCATTGTTCCAAAACTATTTCCCGTTGTTCCCTCTAGGAGGGAACGAAAAGTAGAGACTTCAAATATTTTATCACCAAAAAAGATATGGGCTAAACGAAAGCGTTTACCAATAATACGGGAATTGCGGAACAGACGTTTTATTTTAGCCGGTTCCGCATTTGTGACAATATCGAAATCTTTTGGTGTTTTCCCAATTAAAAGATCACGTACGGCACCGCCAACAATATATCCCTCAAAATCATAGTTACGCAAATGAGAAATAATTCTGATAGCTTCACTATCAATTAAATTTTTGTCTATTCCATGTTCTTTTTTCGTATAAATAAGGGCAGTACGCACTGCTTTACCCCGAGCGTCGGAGCTATATCGTATTAACATCTGTACCTATATTTTCTACGGAATCGGGATTTCTGTCAACGGGACCATTTTTTATCCTTTTAGAACTTTTTCAATCCAAGACAAAATGTCTGCAGTCGCTTCCTCTTTACAAATATCATTAAGAAGTTCATGCCGAGCGTCTTTATAAATTTTAATTTCTGCTCGTTTTAACCCTTTATCTTTATACATGGTATAGAGTTTTTCGACTGATCTACCGTAATCTCCAACAGGATCCTCGCTTCCTGCAATAAAAAATATAGGAAGACTGTCTGGAATCCAACTGATAGCAGAAGGCGCATGAATACGAGAAAGACCAGACATAAGATCTTGATAAAAGCCACCTGTGCAGGTAAAACCACTCCAAGGAGAAGCGTCGTATTTTTCTACCTCAGCTTCATCACGAGAAAGAAAAGAATTGAGGCTTTTAGCATTTGGTATTCTTTTGTTATTTGCTCCAAAAGTTAGATGTGTAAGGAAGGGCGACGGTTTTTTTCTTCCTTGGATCATACAGACTAGAGATGCTACCATCCTACCAGCTATGGTTTTCAATGGGTTTGGACCCATTGTTCCACTAAGAATACAACCTGCTATTTTATCTCCATGCTGTTCAATATACATTTGCCCAATAAATGAGCCAAATGAATGAGCAAAAAGAATAACAGGAACTTTAGGAAATTGACGGTTAATTTCCTCGGTAAGTTCAAATTGATCTTGAGCAACACGAGCAAATCCGTCTTTATCGGATAAATATCCAAGTTTATCGAGGCTACCAGCTGTTTCTCCATGTCCCCGGTGATCGGCAGCAAAAACAGCATACCCAGCATTAACAAGATTTTCTGCAAAAGAATCGTATCTCATTGCGTATTCAGCCATACCATGGCTGATCTGGACAACTGCTTTCGGCCCTGTGTTAGATTTCCAGCGGTGAATAGCAATTTTCACTCCATCTGTAGCTTCTAAAAAAAAAGTGTCTTTGGTCATGATCAAGCCTCCCATGATATGCTATACTCCATACTATTATGATTATTATAACAGAGAAAATGATAGCTGGGGGATCTTGTATTACCAGAATAGACGGAAAAGCAGTTTTTATACCTTTTTCTTTACCTGGTGAAACCCTCGAAATTGAAATTACCGAAAGCAAAAAAGATTATTCATTTGCACGGATAGTTCGTGTAATTGAACCCTCACCTCATAGAGTGAAGCCCTTGTGTCCTCTTTTTGAAACGTGTGGTGGCTGTACACTTCAAATGGCAGATTCAGAATTTCAAAAGGAATTACGTCTTTCAATAGTAAAAGATGTTTTTGACAGAGCAAAACTTAGTTCAACCCTTGATACCTACATGATATCTGGCTCTCCTTATGAATATCGGTCTCGATTTCAATTTCATCGCTCTCCCTCAGATACTGTTTCTTTTATGGAAGGCTCAAGTTCTGATTTGGTAACGCTCCCAGATTGCCCTGTGGCAGTCCCCATGATTCGTAAAGCAATATCTGACGGATCTCTTGCGAGAACTGCAACAAAATTTAATAGCAAAAGTCGGTTTCATGTGTTTTCCTATGGGGATGATCTTTGGCAAGAAGATGCATCAAATGATTGTTCTGTTTTCTTGAGAGGAAAAAATATTCATTTTGATGTTCGCGGATTTTTCCAATCGAACATACCCCTTCTCTCTCAATTGCTAGAAACCCTAGAGTTAAAAATGGAACAATATGTACACTCAGATGAGTGCCTTCTAGATTTTTACTCAGGTGTTGGTACTTTTTCCACAATATTAGGAAATAAGTTTAAGAAAAGAGTTTTGCTCGAACATAATCGCGCTGCTCTTGGAAAAGCTAGAATAAATCTTTCAGCGGAAAATAAAACGGGAAATATTTTTTGCACTTGCACTGATGATAAATGGCATCTTCAAAAAGAATCTCGGTTTTCCTATAGTACTGCAATAATAGACCCACCAAGACAGGGTTTACCAAAAAGTGCAACCGAATGGTTTAATAATTCAGGTATTCCTGTTCTTTTTTATGTTTCTTGCGACCCAGCAACTTTTGCACGCGATGCTATTCGCCTTGCACAAGGCGGCTATAAACTAGAAGAATCAATCCTTTTCGATTTTTATGCTCAAACGCATCATGTAGAAACTCTTGGTATTTTTATAAAATGATGTTGAAAAGGTATTGCACAAAAAAAAACATAGTTTCGTTTTTTTTTTATTGTTCTGTTTATCTGTATATGCAATAGATTCTCATTGGAGCAAAGTATTAGGTGCCGACATAATTGCTGGTCCCATAACTTTTAATGATCGAGTATATGTAGCTACAGAGGACAGATCAATTTCGTGCTTAGATTCTACAGGTCGCTTTTTGTGGAATCATGCCTTACCCGGAAAAACGGTACCCTTTTTGGCTGTTAGTCCAACAGGAATTGTCTTGGCCTTCTGCGAAAAAGGGAACATTATTGCCTTCAATTCAAATGGTTCTTTTTTATGGAAACGAGTAGAAAAACAAAATCCTGTTTATGAGCCTCTTTTTGGCTTAGATGGCAGGATTTTTTTTGTATTTAAAGATTCAGTTCTTTGTATGTACAGCTCTTCGTTAATTAAATGGACAGCCCATTTTTCTACTTTACATATTGATTCAACTCCTCAAATTTGTGGTCTCTCTGGTGAAGGCGACCTGCTTATAATAACAACAGATGGTCAATATCTTAGGTTTTCACCCTATGGTGAACTTAAAGAGCGCTGCCTTCTCGAAGAACTCGGAATAGCAAATAAAATGATAACTCACATTCAATCAGTTCCTGGGGGTTTTGTCGCAGGAACTTCTGCAGGTGACATATCTTTTTTTGATATACGTACTAAAACTGAATTATTATGGATTTCTCATCTTTCAAATTCTCTTTCTGGAATGGCTTATGGAGAAGGAAGCCTTTTTACTATAAGTTCTAATGGGAATATAGCTGTATTAAATCTGACAGATGGCACTCTTTTATGGACTGATACAACAGAAAAATCTTTATCTGGAATTGTTGATACGGTATGGGATTATGGACAATTTAATGTAACAGCTGCAGGATTTGCTGGAGCATGGAGTATTGACGGTAGACAATTACGAAGACAGATTCTTCCGTTAGAAATAAAGAATCCGGTGCTATCTTCTTCTGGTTTCATCTATGCAGCTTTATCTCAATGGAGATTAGAATGTTGGCGTCTAGAAACATGGATAAAAACAGAAAAAAAAACCAAAAAAACTCAATCCTACGGTATACTTAATACTACGGATTCTTCATGGATTCAATATCTTCCAGAAGCTCCCGGTTATATATTATCTCTATTTAAGGAAATAGATGATTTATTATTAAAAGGAAAAGTTGGTGTTAATGAAGGTTTTTACGCACGGGAACTTTCTCGCATTCTTGTTGACACAAAGAGGCCTTCTATTGAAAGAGCACGCGCTGCTGCATTACTTGGACAGCTTGGTTCAAGCGAATATAGATCTCTTTTATTAGACTTTTGTTACGGTCCCTTTGATCCAACTCTTGCAGAAGGTTTATTATGGGGCCTTGCATCGTGTGCAACAGATCCCGATGGTTTGTCTCTTGCAGCTGTAGCCTACTTAATTCGTACAGCTGGAAATCGAGAAAAAGGAGTTTTACTGGCAGGCTGTGATTCTTTGTATGCGCTCATACGCTATGCTCAAGAGGACAGAGCCATTGAAGGAACCCTTCTTCTTGCATCTTTTCTTGAGCCTCCTTATGATAATGTTTTAGCGAATCGAGCTAGGCTTCTTTTGGCCCGATTATTAAATATATAAACGAATAGTATTTTTGTGGAGGAATCGCTATGAAAAAATTGATAGCAGCTTTAATTCTGCTTCCCCTTTCTCTCTATGCTCTTGAAGTTGATCGCAAAGAAATTACTCCCGGTAAAGATAGTGTTACAATAGAATTTATAAATTACACTGGACCGCAAACGGTCATTAGTACTGCTGCTGAAATTCGAGCTATTGGTAGTAATTTAGCCTCTTCTTTAACGCCCGCAATAACGGCTAAAAAGACACAAACAGCAGGCGATACACAAAGATATACCATAATTCATGCGATTGATCCCTCTATTACAACCGGTTTTGATGCAGATATTGTTATTCTAGGTGCACAGGCTGGAGTAGATCATATAGATAATATACGAAGAATAATTTCTTCATATTTAACAACTGCCTATGGATATTCAGAAAAAGACAGCGCAACCTTGGCAAATTTTATTACAGTGTATAATGCAATAAACCGAGGAAAACTCTCTGTTATTAAAGAGCGCTACAAGCCAGTTGTAATTGGATATCTTCGTGAAGATTCTGTGGGTCTTTCTCTAAGGTATGATGAATGGCCAGGTAAAACTCAAATCCTTATTCCTTTAACTGAAGCTCGACTTTCTGGCACTATCAGTTCAATTGATACAACTACTCTTACCGAGAATTCAGTTGTTCAAAAAATGAAAGAAGATACCGGAAAAGGAATTGATACTCGAAAAGACATGGTAGATCTCAAAGAGCGAGAGACAGACGCGGCAACAGATCGTGCAGCTAAGGCTCAAGCAGAAGCAGCTAAAACGAGAACTGAAGAAAGTGCTCAAAAAAAAGAAGTAACTACTGCTGAAAAACAAGCGGCAGATGCTCAAACAAAAGCTATAGAAGAGCGTAAAAAAGCTGAGGCACAGCCAGAAAATCAGGCTCAACAGGAAAGCGCAGCTCAAGCCGAAAAAGATGCAAATGCAAAAAAAGAAGAATTAGCGGTAAAGAAAGAATCTTTAGCTGAAACTCAAGAAAAGAGAGCTGAAAAAGAATCTCAAGCAGAAAAAGATCAAAGTCTCGCTGATACGAAACAAGCAGAAGTTCGCATTGAGAGAAAAGAAATTGCTTCAGATATTCAAAAAGAAATAGATGAGCGAAAGAAAGAAGATTTAGCATCTGCTGCTTCTACGCTTTTGAATGCCGATCCGGCTTTTGCGTTAAAAATTTCAGATACAAAAGATCTTCTTTGTGAATTAGTATTAATAAACTTGAACGACGGTGCTGTAATGAAAACTTCCCCGATCAATTCTATTCGAGGTCGCACAATATTTGATACTGGTTCTGCCCTTATTGCAGTTGCAGGAAAAAAAGGTGGACAAGCAGCAATTAGACTTGTTTTGATCGACCCCAAAACACTAGAAATGATTAAACAAGGTGAAGACTCAATAGCAGAAACGAGTATGCTGGTACAAAATAATAATGATTATTATGCAGTAATTGAAAATAATACCAATTCCTATGTAATAGGAAGGTTCGATAAAGAACTAAATGCAAAGGCAAAGTCTGCAGTCGAGGTTCAAAGCGCAACAGCAATAATTGTTACACCCAAAGGCTTATTAGTTCAAAATAAAGACGGCAGCATCGCATTATTACGAGCTACCGATCTTACAGTACAATCAAAGTAGTGCTTTTAGTGCACTTTTGTATACATCTTCATACTGTTTCGCAGAGGTATCCCAACCAAATTTGCTGGCCATACCTCTGAGTCTCATTTTGTTAATATGATCTCTTTTGTTAAACCAGGCATACGCTGCCCATCCAACTGTATCATAAATACTTTGAGGTGTGAGATTTTCAAGAACGAAACCTGTTCCCTCTCCTGTTTGCTCATTATAATTTTCTACCGTATCGGCTAAGCCACCAGTGTTACGTACAATTGGTAAGGTGCCATACAAAAGAGAATACATTTGATTTAAGCCACAAGGTTCGTACCTTGAAGGCATGAGAAAAAAGTCAGATCCTGCTTCTATAAGGTGGCTTAAACTTTCATCGTATCCAATATAGGCACTGAAATTTGGTAAGTTTTTATTTAATGAGAGCAATTCGTTTTCACACCACTGCTCTCCGGCACCAAGGACTACCATTTGAATGTTTATTTCTGTACATATCCTCCAAGCAGAACCATAGGCTGGCCCAAATAGTTCTGAAACACCTTTTTGATCTGCTAAGCGTGTAATAATACCAATAAGGGGAACATCTGGATCTACAGGAAGACCCATTTTAATCTGAAGAGCTTCTTTGTTTAACTTTTTCTTATCTATAGTTTTTGCAGTGTATTTGGTATGAATAAGGGGGTCTTTAGCTGGATTCCAAATATTTGTATCTACCCCGTTTAATATACCAGTTAAATCTCCAGATCTGTACCTAAGAATACCATCCATTCTAAATCCAAATTCTGGGCGCTGTATTTCTTTTGCATAGGTTGGAGAAACTGTCGTTAGACGATCTGAAGATACTAAGGCAGCTTTAAGGAAGTTCATTCTATCCCAATCTTCAAATCCTGCTGCATAAAAATTATCCCAGCTTAACCCAGTGTATGGAAATAAGTGTTTACCATAGACACCCTGGTATCCAATATTATGAATAGTAAACACACTTGCTGTATGTTCAAAATTTCCATGTCGTTCATTAAACTTTAAAAGGATGGGAGCAATGGCTGCTGCCCAGTCA
>DATFIA010000144.1:0-17725 GCA_035270545.1 Treponemataceae bacterium | reverse complement strand
TTTTTGGAGTTCTTCGATCTCGCTTGGGGGATGAATAGAGTCAAAATAGTTTTGATCATCAGTTAGGTTATGCTCACCTTTTAGCCATTCCAAGGATGTCCCATAACGAGGAAGAGCTTCTTTTCTCATTTGTATAGCTCTTTCGAGAGGGACATTAAGGAATGAGGCTATATAGTTCATCATTCTATTTGTTATTCCCTCATTCATACCACCAGAGGCAGGATAGAGTGTGTTGTCCAAATCTAAAAGTAAGTGATGTATCATACGCCAAATTGTAACATAAAAGAGCTATAGCTATAAGAGTTATTAGGCTATAAGGACAAGGCTTAACGGGTCTTGTCCTTATAGCCTATTTGTAGAATTAGTCTCGGATATACACCAAGACTTTGCTTATTTTAGCATTTCTTAAAAGAATATTTGTTGAATCTTCTTTAGAAAGAGAAGCGCCTTCGACGTTTATGCTTCCGTTGGGACCTTCACAGGTAATTTTAAAAACTGATTCTGGAGAAATAAAAACACTTTCGTGAGTTTTTTTTGTAGATTCAAGAAGGTAGTGGATGGGGGTATCGCACCAAGAGAACTCAAGAGTACCGTCTGAATGAAATTCACTTCTTTTTAAAAGTCCTGGTTTGAAAGAAATAATTCCTTCACGGAGAGTTATTCCAAATTCTCCCCACCGTGTTATTATTTCTTCTTTAACCTGCCCTGTCATTCCTGGCTGTTTTGCTCCTTGACCGGAAGGCGTGTGAGAGTAAGGATCTGTTGGAAACGCTCCGTATTCTTCTGGCGTTTTATTAAAACCAATGCCATTTCGGACGTCATAATACAGTTCGGCAAGCTCTTTTTTATCTGACTCACTTGTAGCTACTAAGAAATTTTCTTGTACTGCAAGAAGCAGTTTAGATACCATGTGCCAATAGATGCTTCCAAGCCCTTCATAGGCATAGAATGTTCCTGATCTTCCAGTAAAACTGCGGTGATTAAATGTTTTTTCGTAAAGAGATTTTAGTGCAAACGTTTCCTCAGCAGTAATTTGTTGGTTTTCTGTTCCAACTGCATTTGCGTTGTAATCTACAATTGCTTTTTCTAATATTTTTGCGTTACGGAAAAGTGGATTAAAATGGCAGTCGCCCGTACTATCTTTATACAATATTTGGTGTTTGTTTGTTCCTAAATGTTTTATAAGGAGAGGGTCTTTTTTGATTTCTGAAAAATTGATAGAGTTTTTACGAATAAAAAGAGGTAAGGTTTTTTCAGGATATAAGATATAGGAATTTTGGTCGCTACGGTATAAAGAGCTCTTTCTGAGTTGTTTACAAAGGTCTATTGCGTCTTTGGGAGACAGAAACCCAGAAGATAGTACCGCAACTTGTCCTTCGAGCATTTCGTCGAGGGTATGAACTTCTATTCCACCATCTTCAAGTATTTCTAATGTATTGTATGAGTGAAACAAACCATCTGGGCGTTTGTTTTTTGTTAGTGTGGCATCTATGTGCGTTAAAAACAATGTAAAGCCAGTTATTAACTCAGTTTTAGAAACAGGAGTAAGAGCTTCTGAAAAACCATTTTTATAGAGGGATTCTCTTTGTTTTTGGAAGAGAAGACCGGTAGAATCTACGCAAGTTCTTCGAGTCTTTGGTGAAAACAAAGATTCAGGTGTGCTTTTTTCGTAAACGGAGATAATGCTTTTTAAGAAGGTCGCAGTTTCTTCTGGTATATTAAAAGATTCTATAGGCGATTCTTGATATAAAGTCAAAAGAAAGCTCATAAAGCGGCGTAGATAATAAAGGGTAACCATTGATAATCCATAGCCTGCAAGCGCATTATTTGCATCATTCCATTCAGGCCGTTGGGTGTTTAGCCAAATTCCGCCTCCGGGAACAAAACTCGCAATTTTAGCGAGTACTAGGTTAAGAATTTTACAAGTCATAGAAACGAGAGTAACCTCTCCATTTAAAGAGTGGAGAAGTCGAGCATCTGTTCCTTCAACAGTTTCCTTTTCAATAATTTTTTCATGTAAGTCTGAATCAAAGATAATTGTTGAATGAGGATTTGCGAGAATCTCTTCATGCGATTTAAGCCTGTAAGGCACGTTTCCACTAGAAAAAGCTCGGGAGTCAAGACTTTCTAACAATGAATTTTTATCTATTTTATATTGTAGTTCCATAAGTTTGGAAAGATAAATAATCTGATGGTCACCCCAATAGCCGATATTCGACCAAGGGTTATCTGGTTCTTGAACTTCCCAGTCGATACCGTCTCTTGTTAGTCTGTAGGGGTTAAATCCATCGGGCGTTACTGCATTAAGGAATTTTGCGATACAATTTTTTAAGTAAACGGGCCAAGAAAAGCAAAGAGCTTCCCAGTTTTGGAAAATATCTCGCCAGTTACCTTGATAATTTAATTTCGGATTCCCTTTTTCATCTTTTAGTTCAATAGAAAAGCGATTCCATGGTCGGCTTGGATCTCCGTGGCGCCTTGAGAATGTAAGAGGTAAATATTCGTGAAGCATACGTTCTAATTGAGGGTTTTTGAAAGCGTATACATTTTTTTCTAGATCATTAAAGGAAATTGTTTTGGGAAGGTCTTTTAAGAGATCTTTAAGCAGTAGGCCTAGTCTCTTATTCCTAGTTGAGGCAAAGTTTAAGAAATCAGTTAAATCGATTCCATCTGCGTCAGCAAAGATTCCTCCCCTCATTATATTAAAGAGTACGTTTGCTTCGTGGTGAACGCATGTCTCTGTGTCTGCTGTGTTTTGAAAACCGTCTGCTCTTTTAATATAGGTTTCGAGTAATTCGATACCTATTTGAATATCCCTTTCTAAGGTAGCCGTTATTGCTGCTCTGTCTTTTAGCAATACTTTTAATTCACTTATTTTACCCAATTCAAGTGATGTGTCAAAAACTTGATACCATTCATTAGAATCGGTAAGAGTAAAAGAGCGTTGGATAAAGAATGAAGGGCGCTGGCCTTTAAGTACTGTTTCTTTAGATAAAGAAAGACCCTTTCGGAATTTTGCAGGAGTATCTGGAGACAGGTGTAAAGATCCCTCGCAATTAAACCAGCTTGTATTTGCTAGAAGACCTTCATTTGGTTCGGCTTTGTCTGTAACAATAGAAGTGACAGAAAAAATAGCCATTCCTGTTTCAAGGTCGAGATCTGTTTTTTTATAGGCATCGAGAAGAACGCTGTTGTCGTTTTGAAAGTCGGAAGTTACACAGGCTGGTAAAATGTTTTGGCAACCGTCTAAAACAGATAGTGTTATTGGTGTTTTTGAATTATTTAAGATACGAGCGTGGCGAACGAGACCTAGTAAGTCAGAAGATGTCCATCCATATTGAAATGTTAATCCAAGATTTTCGTTAATTTCTTCAAAATAAAGTTTTGACCCGCTGGTGTTTTTATAAAGGTTTCTTTCTATTTTCCAAAAACCATTTGAGGCTTCGCAAAAGGGTTCCCAAATCAGAGTTCCTGTACTTTTTGGAATGAGAATAGCAGTGTAAGGACCGGTATGAGAGCGGGAATCCGAAACTTTGTCTGCAGTGTAGTAGGGAAATACTGCATAATTTGCATTTTTTCTACCGGCTGTTAAGCCACCGTTTGACCAAATGTAATTCCAGATATCAGATGAACTAACAATTGTCATAAAAAATGGAGGCATAGCATCAAAATTTTGTATTTTGTAAAAACGGTCGCCAAAGAATTGGGTGAAATTCCCCTGCACAGGCCCTGGGGCATTTGACTTTAATTGTTCTGTAGTAATACCGTTCATGAAAGCTCCTTTTTTATGCGATCTTAAAGATCAACTATAGTTTGTACATGTTGCTATTGTCAATGAAAAAAGGCAACCGGTTGCCAGTTAAAATAAACAAAACAATAATGTAAGCGTATACTTTTTCTATAATAAAATCCAGTCTTTTTAGAAACAAAGGATTAATACTCACTATTGAGAACCATAATACTGCTTTTCAAAACATATTTTAAAGTGTATTACGGTGAGTATGGAACATCGATTTTTTCGAAATGATTCTTTTCGCATAGCCTACTATTTAATAGCATACACTCTATATACCGCAATTGCTGGCAGTTTCGATGTTGCTTTTACATTACGTATGACTGGCTCATTTGTGGCTTTGACGCGCTTGTATCTTTTTTATTACTCTTGTTTGGCCGCTTCGTTTGTTTGTGCAACTTTTCTAGTTTCCTCTGGTAAATTTTCTCGAGGTTTTCGATTTAATCTTTTTTTTCAATTTTGCATTGGGATGCTTATGTATCTTTTTATGCCAAACAAAGAACACTCCTTAATGCTTGTCCCTTATTTTGCTCTTAAAGGTGTCTCTGAAGGTTTTTTCTGGTCAACTCGACACGCTTCTATTACCTGTTTAACAAAAAATGAGGGACGCGACAGATTTTTATTATCGTTGCAGGTGGGGACAGTCTTTGTATCCGTTGTTATGCCGTTAATTGCAGGAATATTCATGCACTTTAATTCTGTTAAGGCGGGTTTCTCTGGCGTATACCTTGGGGCGGCATTGGCAGCGCTTCTCTCTCTTTTGCTTGGTCCTGTAATAGTATCGACCGCGCCTCCTCGACCAGAACTTCGTAGATTCAAAACATTTCTGTTTTCTCGGGAAAACAAGCCTTGGCGAAGATATATCTTCTTTAGCGCAATAAACGGATCCCTGGCTTTAGTTTGTGCTGGAGTTTTGAATGTCAGTGTTCTTAAAACAGAATTTAATATAGGTATTTTTACTTCAGGAGCTGCCTTACTGTCTGCTGTTTTTCTTATAACGGTGCGAAAACGATTAAAAGGGAAAAATACGAGACGAATTGTATGGGTAGTTCGCGGAGCAACAGGCGATTTTGTGGGGCGGCTGGTATATACCATATTTCTTTCAATACCATCTCTTATAATTAAAGCTTTTTGTGACAGTTTTCTTTCTCCTTTACGTTCTATATTTTCAGAGAATATTA
Source organism: Treponemataceae bacterium (assembly GCA_035270545.1). GTDB lineage: Bacteria > Spirochaetota > Spirochaetia > Treponematales > Treponemataceae > Teretinema. Next base: position 12,751 of record DATFIA010000144.1, on the reverse strand, counting down.
TTCGCAAGAGATCAGATCTTATGGCAATAAGTGAAGGGTATACTGTTCTTGAACCATTTCTTTTTCAGGAAATTTTTATTTTATTTGCTAGAATTATTGGATTTTCATTGTGCACGCTTGTTTTTACACTTTTTCCTGTGAATGCTTTTTTAGCTGCTCGAATTATTTTAGGTATTTTGGCTTTTGCTCCTTTTCTAGATCTTTTTCTTTTAAGCAGAATCGAAAAGGAAACTTGCGCAAAATGACATTGCATGATATTTTGTAATCTACTATGGATCAAACACTGCCTAAATTGTTGAAGCGAATAGCTTCAGAGCACTCGGATCTTCCGGGTCAGTATTCGAAAAACGCTTCCGGAGAATTTGAACCGGTCTTGTTTCGGGATTATTATGAGATCGTGCTGGATTATGCAGCGGGCCTTCTTTCTCTTGGTCATGTTCGGGGTGATCACATTGGATTGATTGCAGATAACCGTAAGGAATGGCTTCATTCCAGCATGGCAATTATGGCCATTGGAGCTGCAGATGTGCCTCGCGGCTGCGATGCTACTCTAAAAGAAATTTCCTATATATTATCATTTTCTGAATGTAAAACTGTTATTCTCGAAAATGACTCTCAAATTCAAAAAATTCTGTTAAGTAAAGAATCTCTTCCTCAGTTGCAGACTCTTATCACTTTTGAGAAGGTGAATAAAGAGCTCTCCTCCGAAGTAAAAGATTCTGGCTTAAACCTCTATTCATATGATGAAATTCTTATTCTTGGAAAAAAATGGAGATCTTCTCATTCAGGAGCTGTTGAGCATGAACTTGATTTAGGTGTTTCTTCAGAAGTAGCTACGATTATTTTTACTTCGGGGACCACTGGAACTCCAAAAGGTGTTGTATTAACTCACGAAAATTTTATGACTCAGCTTGAAGATTTATCTATTCGTATACCCTTATTTCCTGGGAACAGAGCCTTATGCGTGTTGCCAGTTTGGCATTCTTTTGAACGATTATGTGAATATGTCATCCTCTATGGGGCCAGTTCTATTATATATTCAAAACCGGTTGGAAGTATCTTACTGGCAGATCTCGCAAAAATGAATCCACAACTTTTACCTTCTGTTCCTCGTATTTGGGAATCTGTTTATGACGGAATTTTCCGATTGATGCGAAAAAACGGTGGTATTTCTTGGATGCTTTTTAGTTTTTTTGTCAATGTTGCAATTGTATGTTCTCGTTGTGAGCGAAAAGTTATGGGAAGGGCTCCTTTATTAAAAAAATCTCAGCGAGTTACTGGTGCTATTTTCTGTTTTATTCCCTATATTCTTCTTTTACCCTTAAAAGCCCTAGGTGGACTTCTTGTTTTCAAAAAAATTCGTGCCAAACTTGGTACTGGTTTTGTGGGTGGTGTTTCAGGTGGAGGGGCTCTTCCTCCATATATAGATGAATTCTTCTGGGCTGTTGGGATAAATGTTGTCGAAGGTTATGGTTTGACCGAAACAGCTCCTGTTGTTGCAGTTCGTCCAATGAGAAAGCCTATTTTTGGAACTATAGGTACTCCTCTTTCCTGCTGTCAGGTAAAAATTGTGGGAGATAATGGTGTGGAACTGGCCCCTGGCTTTAAAGGTACTGTTCTTGTGAAGGGTTCAAACGTCATGCAGGGTTACTATAAACAGCCAGAACTCAGTGCAAAGGTTTTATTGGCAGATGGTTGGCTAGATACAGGTGATATTGGATACAAAACTGTTCAAGGCGAAATAATATTGAGGGGCAGAAAAAAAGATACCATAGTTTTACGTGGTGGTGAAAATATTGAGCCCACTCCGTTAGAAATGAAGATTAATGAATCTCGTTTTATTTCACAATCTGTTGTCCTTGGCCAAGATCAGCGTTACTTAGGGGCTCTTATTGTTGTAAATCGCGATGAAGTTATATCTTGGGCTAAAGAAAATGGAATTGATACAGCAGACTTTTCGCTCCTTCTTAAGGATACACAGATTCGAAGGATGTTTGAAACTGAAATTGGAGATTTAATTAATTCTAAAAATGGCTTTAAGCTTTTTGAGCGTATTAATAAGTTTGTTCTCCTTGAAAAACCTTTTGAGACAGGTGTTGAATTATCTGCTAAGCAAGAAATAATGCGATTTAAACTCGAAGATTTGTATAAAAAAGAAATTCACCGGCTATTTAATTAATAGTGTTTTTGTTATGAGCGAGCGTTCTTTTAAAATGGGCGATGTAATTCAAGTCGATACTGTCGTTGGCACTGTCGTGTCGATCGACTTGCTTGCAGTTCGTTCAAAAACAGCCGAAAATCAGCTCGTACGTATTCCTAATGAAACAATAATAAAGACAAATTTCAAAAATATTACTCATTACCCATTGCGTAGATTTACGTTGAATGTTTCGGTCTCTTTAGCTATTGCGGAAAAAAATGCCTTTGCAGTAAAGGATCCAGCTCCCGTAATTATTTTTGATTCTCTTTCAGCGTCATCAATAGATATTCTTTTTGGTGTTTGGTCGTCTACTAAGTATTTTTTAAGTTTAATGAACTCAATATTGATCGAAGTTGTTAATCGTTTTAGAGAGGAATCTATTACAATTCCTTTCCCTGAACTCGAAATTAACTCGCGATAGCTTCCTTAATTGTATTGATTAGTTCCTCTACGGTGAATGGTTTTGGAAGAATTGCAATAACGCCGAACTGATGGGCAAGAACTTTGAAAGTAGATTTATTCATATCTATCTTTCCAGAAGTAATAACAATTTTCAGGTCGGGATTGGTTGCATGAAGATCGAGGATGAGATCCATACCACCTTGGCCTGGAAGAATAATATCAATTAATGCAAGTGATGGTTTTTCTGTTTTAATCAATTCTTTTGCACGTTCGGCAGAAGGAGCTGCTAAAACCATAAAACCTTCTTCTTCGAGTAGCTCTTGAACCATTTCCGAAAGAGAAAGATCATCTTCTACAATCAATATTTTCTGCATAAAATCTCCAATATCTACAATTAGCTTAATATGAATTTTGTCAGCGGTCAAGAGTCCTTTTAATAGTGAGGTGGTCGAATATTAGGAATCTCTTGAACACTGTCTTCAATATCCCCAAGCTTTGTTTTAAGCATTCTATTCTCTTGTTTGAGCCGTTCAATGGATTCAGAGTGCTCAACTGCAATTTCTTGTAATTTATTTATAAAGTCTTCAAGATAAGCAAGTTTTGTTTCAACGTTAATTAGTCTATCATCTATGTTTTTCATTATCAGAAGTATAGCAATTTACCTTTGTTTTGTCTTTATTTTTTGTATTTACATTGACTTAGATTTTACAGACAGTATTCTTAACTGAAGAGGTTCAGGATGTTTAAACTCTCACGGTATTTAAAACCGTATATTCCGCTCATATTTGTAGCGGTTTTTTTTCTTTTTGTTCAGGCGTTAGCTGAATTAAGTTTACCTTCTCTCATGGCAGAAATTGTAGATAAAGGAATTAGTTCTGGTAATTCCAACTTAATTTTCACTGCGGGAATTCAGATGCTCGCGGTTACTGTAGGGGCCGGTATAGCAGCCATTCTTGTCGGTTTAGCTGCTTCTCGAGTTGCAGCAGGTGCGACCCGTGATATAAGACGGGCCTTGTTTAGCCATATTGAAAATTTTTCTATAGAAGAGTTTGATTCTTTTTCTGCTTCGTCACTTATTACGCGAACAACTAATGATATTACACAACTTCAGAATCTTATTCTTATGAGTTTAAGAATGGTTCTATTTGCACCGGTAATGGGTATAGGCAGTATAATAATGGCTATTAGGACAAGTGTTTCCATGAGTTGGATATTGGCCTTAGCGGTTCTTCTTATAATTGTAATAATTATGCTGGTATTTTCAATTGCTATGCCCCGATTTCGGGTTATACAAAAATTAGTGGACCGACTTAATCTTGTTTCTCGTGAACATCTTGATGGTCTCATGGTTATTAGGGCTTTTGGTACTGAAGATTTTGAAAAAGAGCGGTTTTCGAAAGCCAATTCTGATTTGACCTCTGTAAATCTCTTTGTAAACCGTGTAATGGTGCTTCTTTCCCCGTTAATGATGTTGATAATGAATGGGGTCAGTTTATTGATAATTTGGATAGGGGCGAAAGAGATTGCTGCTTCTAGCATGCAGGTTGGTCAAATGATGGCCTACTTACAGTATGCTATGCAGGTTATTATGTCTTTTCTCATGCTTTCTATGATGTTCATAATGCTTCCTCGAGCGGCTATTTCTGCAGACCGTGTAGCAGAAGTTCTTTCTACAGAGCCAAAAATTGTGAATCCAAATAATCCTGAAAGTATAAATTCTGCGCTGCGTGGAGTTGTTGAATTTAGAGATGTTTGTTTTAGATATCCTGGTGCGGAGGAAAAAGCGCTTTCTTCGATTTCTTTTACGGCAAAGCCAGGAGAAACAGTCGCTTTTATTGGTGCAACTGGTTCTGGCAAATCTACCCTTATCAATCTTATTCCTCGATTTTATGATGTATGTTCTGGGCAGGTTTTAGTTTCTGGGAAGGATGTTCGCCTGCTTGCGCAAGAAGAATTGCGAAAGGAAATTGGCTATGTTCCTCAAAAAGGGACTCTTTTTGCAGGTACGGTTAAGTCTAATATTCAATATGGAAAAGTTGAAGCTACAGAAGCGGCCATTGTTGAGGCTGCAAGCATAGCTCAGGCTGATTCTTTTATTTTAGATATGGAAGGTAAGTATGAATCCTCGATAACAGAAGGGGGAACAAATGTTTCTGGAGGTCAAAGACAACGGTTGGCTATAGCGCGGGCAATAGTGAGAAAACCCTCTGTGTATATTTTTGACGATAGTTTTTCGGCTTTAGATTTTAAAACAGATTCGGAATTACGAAAAAAACTTAGAATGCATACGGGCATGTCAACGGTTTTGATTGTTGCACAAAGAGTTTCAACTATTATGAATGCAGATAAAATTATTGTACTAGATTCGGGAAAAATTGCCGGTATGGGTACCCATAGAGAGCTTTTACAGACTTGTACCCTCTACAGGGAAATTGCGTCATCGCAATTGAGTGGGGAGGAATTGGCATGAGCACAGAAAAAAAAGACAGAACAGAAATATCGAATCCGGGGATAATGAAAGGGCGTGGTCCTATGGGAGGGCGTGGAGGTCCAATGGGTGGACCAGGTGCTATGATGCCGGGTGAAAAAGCCGGAGATTTTAAAGGTAGCATGAAATCCTTAATTTCGTATTTACAAAAATATTTACCCAAAATTGCGATTGTTATACTATTTGCAATCTTTTCGACACTTTTTGGTGTCGTTGCTCCAATGCTTCTAGGAAAAATTACAACAAACATATTTTCAGGACCAGATTTCAACTTCATTATTCAAATGCTTGTTTTTCTTATTGTTTTATATGTAGCAAGTTCTCTTTTTTCTTGGCTTCAGGGTTTTCTAATGACTTCTGTTACTATGGATGTCTCTTTCAGGCTAAGAAATGAAATAGAGGCGAAATTGCATAGATTGCCATTGGGCTTTTTTGATACAACAGCGCAGGGAGAAGTTCTTTCGTGCATAACGAATGACGTAGATACAGTTACACAGAGTCTTAACCAAAGCGTTACCCAAATTATTACATCTATAACAAGTCTTCTTGGAATACTTGTTATGATGCTATGGATAAGTTGGGAAATGACTTTAAGTGCCTTGATTGTACTTCCAGTTTCTTTTTTCTTTGTTCAATATATTGTAAAAAAATCTCAGCCTCATTTTAGAGCTCAACAAGGTGGTCTTGCTCGTGTAAATGGGCATATTCAAGAAATGTATTCTAACCATATTGTTATGAAGGCTTTTGGGGGAGAAAAGGCATCTGTTTTAGCATTTGAGAAATATAATGACGCCTTGTATAATTCGGTTTGGAAGGCCCAGTTTTTCTCTGGTCTTATGATGCCTTTAATGAAGGTAATAGGAAATTTAGGTTATGTTGTGGTCTGTATTTTAGGGGGTTACTTAGCAGTTCATGGACGCCTCGCAGTAGGAAATATTCAAGCCTTTATTCAATATGTACGACAGTTTAATCAGCCAGTAACGCAAATTGCTAATATTTCAAATGTTCTACAGTCTATGGCGGCTGCCTCGGAGAGAATTTTTGCCTTTCTTGGAGAAAAAGAGGAATCTTTGGGTCCAGTAAATCCACTTCCGTCTCCAGTTGTTAAAGGAGATGTAGCCTTTGAACATGTGCGTTTTGGTTATAGCCCTGAAAAAACAATAATTCGAGATTTTTCTGCAAAAGTTACGGCTGGCCAAAAAATAGCGATAGTTGGTCCAACAGGTGCCGGTAAAACAACAATAGTAAAGTTGCTTATGAGGTTTTACGATCTAGATTCAGGGGCAATTTTGATAGACGGCGTAGATATGGCTTTGTACACCCGAAAAGGGATTAGGTCTTCGTTTGGTATGGTTTTGCAGGATACCTGGCTCTACAATGCAAGTATTCGTGAAAATATTCGGTATGGAAAGCTCGATGCCACAGATGAGGAAGTTGTCTCGGCAGCTATTTCTGCACAGGTAGATCATTTTGTGCGAACTCTGCCCGATGGTTACGATTTTTTCCTCAACGAGGATGCTTCAAATATTTCCAGAGGTCAAAAACAGCTTTTAACTATTGCTCGAGCAATTTTGGCCGACCCTGAAATTCTCATTTTGGATGAAGCAACGAGTTCGGTTGATACTCTTACAGAAGTATTAATTCAAAAAGCTATGGATAATTTGATGCTTGGACGTACGAGTTTTGTAATTGCGCATCGGCTTTCTACAATCAGAAATGCGGATCTTATTTTAGTTCTGCAAGATGGTGATATTGTGGAACAAGGTGCCCATGAAGATTTATTGGCTCAAAATGGTGCCTATGCCAAATTATATCAAAGTCAATTTGAAGTTAAAGAAGAATTACTCGCCTGACGAAAAAGAGCATTTGTGCTAACTTTTTCACCGGAGGATCTTCTTATGAACAGTAAATCCGGAACTGCCCTCATTTTAGAGGGCGGAGGCATGCGGGGTCTTTATACTACGGGTGTCCTTGATGCTTTTTTAGATCATGATCTACATTATTCGTATGTTATTGGTGTCTCCGCAGGAGCTAGCCATGCTCTTTCATATATTTCCAGACAAAAAGATAGGGCAAGGAAGGTTAATGTTTCCTATTGTAATAGAAACGATTATATGGGATTACGTTGTTTGCTTTCGGAAGGTTCCCTTTTTGGAATGAAGCTATTATTTTATAAACTTCCGTATATCTATGAACTCTTCGATTTTGAATCTTTTGAACAATATGTAGGTAATTTTCAAGTCGTTGTTACTAATTTGCTTTCTGGAAAACCTGAGTATTTAAATCCAAAAAAAGCTCATGAACTTCTTCCTGCTGCAACTGCCTCTTGTTCTCTTCCTTTTGTTTCGCCTCCAGTATTTATTAATAATATTCCCTATCTTGATGGGGGAATAGGAGATTCAATTCCTGTGCAAAAAGCATTGGATGATGGATACAAAAATCTTGTTGTTGTATTAACCCAGCCAAAGGGGTATCGAAAAGGGCCAACGAAATATAGGTCTCTTATTCGGTGGATGTATCGAAAATATCCCCAATTTATAGAAACTCTTCAAAGTCGAAATGAGCGCTATAATGAGGTTCTTGATCTTGTAGATACCTTAGAAGCAGAGGGTACTGCGGTTGTTATTAGGCCTTCTCCTCAGCCAGGTTTAGATCGTTTACAGAGAAACCCTGCGCTTTTGAATGGCCTTCATAAAAGTGGCTATGAAGATGCATTGAACTGTTTAGAAAAATTTAATTTACAATAAATTCATGCTATAATTGTACATTCAAATTTTTTTTTGTAGGAGTGCACCATGGCTGATTTTAAATCAGGCTTTTTTATGTATATGCTCGGCGGACTCGTCGGTTTATTCGTAATAGCCCAGTCAATTTTCTTTTTGAGCAAGGCGCTTAAACGAGGCAAAGAACTAGGACTTGATGTTCTTGTTCTCAAAAGAACAGCGGTTTCTGCAGCTGTTTTCGCTATTCTTCCCTCTGTTTCTATTTTGCTCGCTCTCGTTACTTTGTCTTATGCTTTAGGACTTCCTCTTCCATGGATTCGATTAAGTGTTTTAGGTGCCGTAACCTATGAGCTTCCTGCGGCAAGTGCCGCCTTAAATGCTTTAGGCTCTTCTATTTCTGAGCCGGTAACTAATGCTTCGGCCTTTAGTGCTATTGCCTGGGTTATGACGTTAGGTTGTATTTCTCCTCTTATAATAATTCCCTTATTTCTTAAAAAGATTCAAAAAGGAATATTATCTATTCAAAAAAAGGATAACCGATGGGGAGAGTTGTTTATGACAGCTTTGTTCCTTGGTATGATTTCTGCCTTTTTAGGAATGGGTGTATCTGGTGGAATATTACCGGTTTTAACTCTTTTTGCTTCGGCTGCCATAATGGTCTGTATTGGAATTTTAATTAAAAAGATGAAAATACGCTGGTTGGAAGATTTTGCTATGCCGCTAAGTATGCTTGGAGCCATGGCTCTTGCTATCTGGTTTGCTCAATTGTTACCTCCGGAACTACTTCCGGCCAACCTATGGAAATAAGAGGAAAAAAATGAAACAAAAAATAGTTCTTTCTGGATACGAAAATGAAGTGCATGTATGGGGCCGATTTTGGATGCTTTCTGCTCTTGCAGTTATGATTGCTGTTCCTCTGTCTCTTTCAATTTATTTGCGGGCTTGGCCAGGTTTTGTTCCAGTTCTTAAAGGATTGCTTGCTGTGGCGCCGGTATATTGGACTGTTTGCGCAATAGAAGTTATTACCTTTGCTCCTATGCTTGGAGCAGGGGGAACTTATCTTGCCTTTGTTACAGGGAATATAACTAATTTAAAAGCTCCAGCTGCTATTTCTGCTATGCAAAACGCAGGGGTTAAACCTGGTACTGAAGAAGGCGAGGTGCTTTCTACAATCGCAATAGCAGTTACCTCTATAGTAACAACTATTATTTTGGCTTGTGGTGTGGCCCTTTTTAGCACCCTAGCTCCGGTTCTTGAGCTTCCGATACTAAAACCAGCATTTAAGATGATTCTGCCCGCTTTGTTTGGTGGACTTGGGGTTGTGTTTATTTCAAGAAATTGGAAGGTAGCAATAGCTCCCTTGGTTTCGATGATTGTGCTTTTTATTGCGATTCCATCTCTTGCAAATGCAGTGAGTGTGCTCGTTCCTATTAGTGCTCTCATTTCTATTGGAACTGCTCGCTTTTTATACAAAAAAGGCCTTTTATGAATCTTGGGCTAATTATTCTCCTTTGTGCTGTTTTTTTACTCCTTATTTTTGTGCTTTTTATTTTATTACGGGCGGCATTTTTTAGACCTCCTATTTTAGATGAAATAGAAAAAGAACATAATGAAATGAAAGTCTCTTTTTCTAAAGATGATGTGGTAGATCATTTAGCGCAGATGATTCGCATTCCAACGGTTTCGTTTGTTGACTCTTCAAAAAGCGATACAAAGCAATTTGAGGCGTTTCAGAAACTTTTAAAAAAGCTTTATCCTCATGTTTCTAAACACTGTCCAAGAGAACTTGTAGGCCCCTCTGGTGTGTTGTATCACTGGAAAGGGCGCAATGCAGATTCTCCCACAGTACTCATGGCTCACTATGATGTTGTTCCGGCCCTTGAAACCGGTTGGGTGTATCCTCCTTTTTCAGGAACTCTAGATTCTGAGGGAGTTTTGTGGGGACGAGGAACAATTGACACAAAAATTACTCTATGCGGAATTCTTGAAGCTGTTGAATCCCATATAAAAAATGGTTTTATTCCAGAAAACGATATATGGATTTCTTTTTCTGGCGACGAAGAAGTTTTTGGGGCTTCTGCTCCAGCTGTCGTTTCTCTTTTAGAGTCACGAGGAATACAGCCCTCTATGGTTTTGGATGAAGGTGGCGCCGTTGTTTCTAATGTTTTTCCTGGCGTAACGCGCCCTAGTGCAGTCATTGGGATTGCAGAAAAAGGTTTGTTAAATGTAGAAATGACTGTTAACAGTAATGGCGGCCACGCCTCAGCACCTCCTCGAAGGCAAGGTGTTGCTGTTTTAGCAGATGCCATTAGTTCTGTCGTTTCACATCCGTCCCCTGCAAGGTTAACTGGCGCTACGGCTGCAATGTTCGATACGCTTGGCCGTTTTTCAAGTTATGGGTATCGAATTTTATTTGCAAATATTACCATTTTTTTGCCCCTCTTAAAATTATTTTGCAGACTTTCTGGTGGAGAGCTCAATGCGATGATGCGAACCACCCATTGTTTTACAACTCTTGAAGGCGGGCCTGCTTTTAATGTTATGCCCTCTGCTGCACGTAGCGGAATAAATATTCGAATTTTAACTGGTGAGACGGTCGATGGTGTATTAGCGCGATTAAAAAAGAGAATAAATAATACTGCAGTTGAGCTTTCTGTCGCCTATGGCAATGACCCTTCTCCTGTTTCAGATATTAAAACTGATGTATGGAAGGTTTTAACTTGGGCTGTAAGACAAACGTGGCCGCAGGCGATTCCGTCTCCTTACCTTATGGTTGCTTGTTCTGACTCAAGGCATTTTTCTAGAATATGTCCTAATGTGTATAAATTTTCCGCAATGGAATTAACAAAAGATGAAAGAGAAACTATGCACGGTAGAAATGAGCGAATTCCCTCTGAAAAAATTGTGACCTGTTGTGAGTTTTTTTGGCGGTTAATTTCTAAAGTGTAAAAAAGATTTGTTTGGAAGGATGGTTACCATGAAAGGGTTTCCCAACAATTTATTGTTGGGAAACCCTTTCAGGCCTTTTTTTAATTAAATTATGTTATTTATACAATGGGCGTTTGACATAATGCGTGTGGAGAAGGTGATGAGCCTTTTCCGAGTTTGGTTTGCCAAGAAACTCTGTGTATATTTGCGTGATGTAGGGGTTCTTATGTGACACTCGAATTTCACTTTTTGCGTCATCATTATAAAGTCCTGCAGCACGTTTAGCACGAATTTCATCGGTTGCTCCGTAGGGCTGACCGCCTCCAGAAACACAACCACCACGGCATGCCATAACTTCAATGAAATGGTATAGAGGCTCTCCTCCCTTTGCTTTGGAAGCGCGAACTGCTTCAATGAGCTCAGGGACATTGCCGAGTTGGTGTACAACAGCGATTCGAAGATCTTTGCCATTAATGTTAACGGTTGCTTCTTTTACATCTTTAAGTCCACGAGCAGGCATGTAGTTTATGTCTCCAAGTTCTGACCCGGTAATTACAGCATAGGCTGTGCGCAAGGCTGCTTCCATTACTCCACCGGTTGCACCAAAAATGGTACCAGCTCCAGTGTATGGCCCGAGTGGACTGTCTGCGTCACTTTCTTCGAGGGAATTGAAGTCAATTCCTGCTTGTTTAATAAAACGCGCAAGTTCACGAGTTGTCAAAACAGAGTCTACGTCTTGGTAGCCAGAAGAACTCATGGTTTCGTCTCGTTTGCACTCGTATTTTTTAGCGGTGCAAGGCATAACAGAAACAGAGAATATATGTTTTGGATCAATGCCTGTTTTTTCTGCCCAATAAGTTTTGATCATAGCTCCCATCATTTGCTGAGGGCTTTTTGCGGTAGAAACGTTTGGCAGAAGGTCGTGGTAGTTCTTTTCTGCAAAGTCTACCCAAGCAGGGCAGCATGAAGTAAAGAGGGGTATTTCGCCCTTCCCTTCGGTTAAGCGACCAATAAGTTCTGTGCCTTCTTCCATAATAGTGAGGTCGGCAGAGAAGTTAGTATCAAACACATAGTCAAAGCCAATTCTTCGTAGAGCAGTATAGATTTTCTTTGTAGAAAGTTGACCAGGCTCCATGCCAAATTCTTCACCAAGTGCGACACGTACTGCAGGTGCAATTTGTGCAACAGTAGTGAAGTTAGGGTTTGCAAGGTGATCCCAAATTTTACGGCTTCCATGGGCTTCGTATATTGCTCCGACAGGACAGTGGGCAACGCATTGGCCACAGCGTACGCATGGGGAGTCTGCAAGATCTACAAGAGCTGCTGGTCCAATTACGGTTTTTCCACCGCGGCCTTGGTATTCAATTGCATTAACCTTTTGTACTTGTTGGCACACTTCAACACAGCGACCACAGTTAATACACTTGTTTCGGTCAAAAACGATAGAATCGTTTGAATTGTCAATTGGCCGATCAATAATGAAGTGTTCAAATCGGATGTTTCGTAAGCCGAATTCTGCAGCGAGGCTCTGAAGTTCACAGTTGTTGTTACGAGTACAGGTGAGACATTCTTGTGGATGGTTTGAAAGAATGAGCTCAAGTACGGTTCTACGTGCTTTTACAATTTCGGGGTCATGAGTAATTACACTCATGCCCTCTGTTACCTTTGTGCAGCACGCACGAAGCATTCGGGCTGTGCCTTCTTGGCGAACAATACAGATACCGCAGGAAGCCCAGGCAGGAAGGTCTGAATTGTAGCACAATGAGGGAATCCGTACGTTTACCTTTTTGGCTGCTGCAAGGATGGTTGTTCCTTCAGGTACCTGAACGGTATTCCCGTTTATTTTAATATTAAGCATGTTACTCATGTTTTCTCTCCTTATGCCTTGTCCACTGCACCAAATTTACAGACAGTGAAGCATTCGCCGCACTTTAGGCACTGACTTTGGTCGATAACGTGGCGAGTTTTCTTTTCGCCAGAAATACAGCTTGCAGGGCATTTACGTGCACA
>DATFIA010000143.1:0-2137 GCA_035270545.1 Treponemataceae bacterium | reverse complement strand
ACTCGGAAATACAATTATCGAGTTCTGTGAACCTATCGATAAAATTTGCAGGATTGAGCACCATTCTGATGCATTGATCTAGCTCCGGGGTTCCGTTGATTCGTTCCAGTTTTTCGTCAGTGTACATCCATCGCGAGGGAGACCCTTGCCCGTATGAATCATTAAATCCCAGGCTATTGAAGAAACGAATTAGCTGAGGACCTGATCGATACTCAGTCTCTTCGTTGATCAATAGGCGCAATTTTTCAAGCGATTTAGGATTTAGAATCATTGGGAGCTTTCAATTTCCTTGTACACATAACGCCCGCATTTGCGGCTAGTTTGGAGCGCAGCGGAAAACAAGTCCGGCAACATACGCTTGTTACCCTTTAAAATCAGGATTTGGCTGCATAATAAGCTGCCATAATGGTAAATCTTTTCCTTTATATCCATCCGGTATCTCAACCGAAAACACGCTTGGATCCAAGTTTGTATCCAGCGCAATAATACTCCTTTCGTATATCGTTTGCTCGCCATATGAGGAGCTTACCATTGAACTTAATTCACCTATCATGGAAAACCCCTGTTCTTCAGGCGGAAAGTCCGGAGTGGATGTAACCCTCACACCTGTAAAATTACCATTATCATAAATAGCTTTGGCATCGCCTTCATTCCAAGTGCCAAACCTCATCAAGTAAAAAGCAATCGATTTCTCTAGGTCATCTGTAATTTCTCGATCTGAGCTATATATCTTTACGCCATCAATGATAAAGTTCGCTTCTCCTTGCTCATTTACTGTCGATTCTTGTGAAGGGTCAGCAAGTAGCTCTATAGAAAGATCTGGCTCAGTGGCAATTGTACGATCACCTAGTAATGACATTTCATTTTGTGCCATTGCATTGATAAAGTCTGTCACATACCTATTTTTCTGCTCAATAAGAGACTCTTTCCGCAGTAAGAACCACTTATTATAACGTGAAAAATATATAGCAAAAAGGAGCTGAGCACCGTGCAGCTCCGCATAAATCTCGACTTTCTCCAGATAGTCTTTTTTAAAAGAATATGGCGACTTAACATTTGGAAAGTGGCAGTTTTTTACTTCAATAAAGTACTGGCTCCCATCATTGAGCACTACTTTATAGTCTGGAGCCTGAATATTATTCTCTGTAGTAAAAGCTTCGCCACTATCCTCCTGCTTAATAAGCCGGCAATTTCCTAGTGCTCCAGCTACATGGGCGAAAAGAGATTCAACCCTCTTTCCGTGCAGAAGATTTGGATTCTCTTGAGATGCTTTAAGTGAACTCCCTATGCGGTCTATGAAGTCTTCCACATCTTCCTTGACTGACAATTTGTAACCATGTTCTCGCCCCAGTGCGGTAAAAAGATCTATAACCTCAAACTTCTCTGGATTTCGCTTGATTCGTTTCAAAACATCTCCGGTTTTTAAAGAAGGCTAACGCTTTGCTCACCGGAAAATTGGGAGCGTAGCGAGTAATTTTTCCGAGTGCAGCAACTTGTTAGGCATTTGCTTCGGACTGTTCGTCGATTTTCTCGCTAGGCAGAAGAATTTCGCCCCAAATTATCTTTATCGTTTTATCAACTATATATTTTTCTTCAAATCTTCTGAGTGCTATGCTTTCAGGGTAGTTTTCTAACGCAAAAGATACTTGCTCTTTTGCATCTTCATAATGTCCCTCAAGCCTATAGCGTTCAGCTAGGGCTAGAATAACGCCGGCTTCAAATACACGAGGGATTCTTATTTTTCCACTATTATCCCTAGCCTTAAAATAAGTCATAATTAATTCACGGTGAACGGGTAATTCCCAACCTGGTACCTGTTCGAATAGAAGATGATAAACCAATGACTCTGGTGAAGGATCTTTAAGCTCTCCTATAAATCTCTTTTCGACATCTCCAATCCCTTTCATTCTGTTTTCTTCAGAAAGAAGACCATTGAATAGGAAGTACAGCGTTACGAAAGGTAAACGCTCATGCTTTTTCATTTGGTGTAAAAGACTTTCGACTTTACTCAAAACAGGTTGTAGATCAGTAATTTTTGAATTTTTAGGGCTGAGAAGGTGCTGGCTAAATTGTTGTAAGAATCCCTCCAGCCTTTTTGCACCTGAGTCTCTTTTTATATTGTCTGCATTGCCTACCC
>DATFIA010000142.1:0-54835 GCA_035270545.1 Treponemataceae bacterium | reverse complement strand
CCACTTGCCTTCGCTCTAGCATGGGAAGAAAGCAGATACCAACCAAAAGCCGTAAACAAAAACCCTTCATCCACAGACAGAGGCCTTTTTCAGCTAAACAACAAGGCATTTCCAAAACTCACTGAAAAAGACTTTTTTTCTATTGAAACAAATGCAAAATATGGACTTTCTCATTTACGATACTGCATAGATCTATCAGGAAACGAAGTTGCCGCTCTTGCCATGTACAATGCTGGAACAACAAAAGTTCGAAATGATAACACTCCCAAGAGAACTCTTGACTATGTGTCGAGAATTCTCAGCTATCGAGATGGACTTACTAAAACTTTTGATCAGCAAGTTGCATCAAGATACGTTGTGGACAAAAACAACACCGTTTCTGTAAAAAAATAACACTATTTTCTTTGTTACCAGTCTCCCTTTCGAAGGGGTCGAACGGTAACTTCTACAGAAGCAGCTTCAAAAACCCGAATAAACAAACGTTGTTCTTGCGGCCGCTCTTCAACTTCAGCGCCTCCTCCTTCAAAAGAGGAGGTCCAACCTTCTGGAAACCAGATATTTGGAACATAAATCTCTGTACTTCCTAAAACTGCTTCCCAAGCAAGAGTAAATTCTCTTTTTTTAGTATCAAACTTCATTTTCAAAGGAATACCCGAAACAGCCATAGCATAGGGCCTGCAAAAACCTTTTACAGCTCTACCCTCTTTGGTAGTACCGCTATACAACGATAAATCTTCTGTATTCCAACCATCGCCTTCGTTGTGCGTATTTGTTGCAGCATAATGCCAAATAGTAGACGAAAGTAATGAATCATCAATTGCATCATAATAGGTACCAAGAGCTTCTTCTTGTGCAGCAAAGTGACCTGTACGTATTGATTTTCCTTTTGCAGAATCAAAGGGTATGCCAAACTCTCCTAAAAACGGAGGTAATCCACCAGAGCGAGTTTGAGTTGCCATTCTAGAAATCTGAGTAAATATACTTTTTCGAGACGCACCAGGCCCAATTGAAAGAGCTTCAGTCTCACTATCTGGAGAAATCCACGTTCTCCATTTCTTAAACAAAAGGGTAAGACCATCATACCAATGAAAGGCTTCTACCACAGATAAAAGACTTCCATCTGGAAGTTTTTTATCCTCTTCTGTCCAATATACCGGCCCCGCATGAGGAAGCCCTTCAATAAAGAAAATGTAATGCGCATGTTTTTTAGATAAAGCAAACATAAATTTTTGTTGAAAGGGTTTTAGAAAGTCCTCATTAAAATTGACTGGCCGAATCGAATCTCCAATTTTTTTTTCTGAAAACCATTGTGGCTTTTTTAATACAGGGCGATTATTTTCTATTTCCCAAACACCTGCTTCTCTCCAAGGACAAATAAAACCAGGATTAAAAAGGGACAAACCTTCCGGGTTCAAAGATACTTTTTTAGGATGCACGATTTTTCCAACAAATGAAACTTGCTTTACTTCCTGCTTAAAACCCGAGGCTGCAACCATCCCCTCAAATGCGGAAGGAACAGCGCCAGATGGTGCTGTTATTCTATGATGCTTATTAAGATCAGAGAGACCAATATAACCACAGTGAGGCTCATTAAGAGTTCCAAACCCGACTATTGACGCACAATCTTTTAACCTGCGTGCAGTATGATTCATAGCTCCTATAAAATGATCCTGGAGCCAATTCTGAACTGGAGTATCGTCAATTAAACGACTAGGTGCATAGGTATTGCCTGCAAAAAAAAGTGTCCACATAGTTGCGTTTGCATATCTGAGATAATTTAAAGGCCAGCTCATTTCTTTGTATCGAGAGCCTTCGGATTCCATAGTAAAAGCCGCACCAGTTTTAGTTATATTATCAATATTAAATCCTAGCGCTTCCAAAGTCCAACGAGGAGCCCCATCACCCCCAGTCCAGCGACTCCATACATCTTGATGCGGATCTATAAAAACTGATATTCCATATTCTTCTGCTTTCTTGAGTATTGTACGCAAATAAGAAAGATAGTCTTCGTCATAAATTCCAGGGCCGCTATGTTCAACAGCTTCCCAAGTGATAACAAAACGAAGAAAAGTAAAGCCCCATCCGGCTAACCGAGCAAAATGAACATCGGCTTCAGATTCAGGGAAGGGTCTTCCAACAAATGAAACTTCACTTCCAAGATCTGTTGGAGAGGGAGTAAGAGGAATCTTGCTATTTCCTCCAAGATTACAGCCCCGAAGAATAACATAGCGACCTTCGCTATCCCGTATATATATACCATCAACGTTATATCTTGGTGATCCTTTCATTTTTTCTCCATCTTTGAATTTTCGAAGCTAAAAAACTTAGAATAAAAAAAAAGGACCCAATGGGTCCTTCTCCAGCTAATTTAACTGAATCTAGTTTGCGAAATAGTCCTGTATACTATTCAGTAAGGATCCTAATTACTTCGGCCTTATCTGAGGACTTAAGTATTTCCAGTCTCTTCTCTGCACTCTTAAACAAAAGGCTTACTTCTGCAAGAAATTGTAAGTGTGGTCCAGTTTTATCAACTGGTGAAAGAGTCATAATAAAAATTCGGCATGGTTCTTGATCTAGAGAATCAAAATCCACGGGATTTTCAGAAATACCCATACAAGCCACAAGATCGTCAACGGAATCAGTTTTTCCATGAGGAATTGCTATTCCATGTTTCATGCCAGTAGACATTTTTCTTTCACGATCGAGAACACAAGCGCGAGCAGCATTCTTGTCTTTAACTTTGCCTGCCTGGACAAGAATATCAAGCAGCTCGTCGATAATTTCCTCTTTGGTAGTTCCCTTGAGGTGCAAATTGACTGTTTCAGTAGTCAACACGGTTTTCAGGTTCATGCTTTCAATTTTACGTTCGTTCATAGGAAAAGTCAAGGTTTTTATATATAATAAAAGAATGACAGATATTGATAAATTTTTTTCTGATACCGACAAAATTCTCAAACAGGCCTCTAAGCCTGGTTTTATGAGTTCTAAAACTTTAGCCCGTGAACTATCTAGAAACTTTCAACTATGGACGAGAGATTACGGGAGTCTAGGAGAAGCATTAGTTGATTACTGGACTATAACTTACGGAGAGAATCTTGACAGCGATGAAGCAAAAAAAACTGCGGCGCTATGGCTCGCATACGCTCTTTCACTTCTTAGCGACTCATTCTCTTCGGAAATGGATTTTACCGACACCGACTGGGAAGCAATACGTGAAATTATTTCCAGTGAAGCAGGTAACATGGAAATGACACTTCTTTCTTCACTTTTAACGGTTATTGTTGAACGAGGAAAATCTTAATTTATTTTTCCTTTTACTCTTGACAACACAAAAAAGGGAGTTATATTTAACTTGTAAGGAGAAAACAAAAAATTACTTTTGAGGTGCCAGGAAGGAGAACAAAAAGATCCACCTAGACACAGGATTAATAAACTTTTTTTGTTATAATTTAAGGAGGGCCAATGTATGGAAAATCCACCTGAAACACAACGCCGGACAGAAACCGGTAACTACATATGATTTACAACCTGCGAGAAAAACGCAGGTATACATATAGTGGCCAAAGTTCTTAAAAGAACAGCTCCCAGAAAGGGGCTCAAGGCCATCAAAAGCCGGTGATAGACCGGCTTTTTTATTTTAAACCACAATGTTATACTTCCCGCCACTATGGAAAAAGAATATGACTCTTGCAAGCTCTGTCCCCGGAACTGCAACATAAACAGAAACAAGGGTGAAATCGGTTTTTGCGGCGAAACTTCAGACATCCGCATCTCTTGGGCAGGACTTCACTTTGGAGAAGAACCTCCGGTTACTGGCAAAGGAGGCTCTGGTACTATCTTTATAACCGGGTGCAATCTAGGCTGCGTTTTTTGTCAAAATTACCAAATTTCACAACAAGGTATGGGGAAAATAGTAAGCAGAGAAGATTTTGCACATATCTGCCTCGAACTTGAAAAAATAGGTGCAGAAAACATAAATATAGTTACAGGAAGTCATGCTATTCCAGCTATTGCAAGCGCCCTCAAACTCGCCCAACAAAAAGGCCTTTCTATTCCTGTTCTTTGGAATACATCTTCATACGAAACTCCAGAAGCTATCGATTTATTAGCAGGTTTAGTTACAGTATGGCTTCCCGATTTGAAAACATTGAATTCTCTTCTTGCAGAAAAAACCATGCATGCCCCTAATTATCCTACAACCGCCAAAAAAGCTATTAGACGAATGGCAGATCTCTCTCCTCTAATTCTGGAAAAAGTAGGTGAAAAAGATTATCCGGAAGGAAAGATAACATCGGGCGTAATTGTTCGCCATCTCGCTCTTCCAGGAAAAATTGCGGATTCAGCTATAGTTTTACACTGGTTTGCAGAGCATTTAAAAGACAAAGCCCTTCTTTCACTTATGACTCAATATACCCCTGTCACAAAAAATAAAGAGACATCCACTATAGATGCTTTTCCAAATAGGATGATCGACAAAACCGAATTTTCAGAACTTACATCTTTGCTTGAAGACCTTGCAATTGATAATGGTTTTTTTCAAGAACTGATTCAGAATAACGACTGGCTTCCAGATTTTTCACAAAAACAACCGTTTTCTTCAGAATTGGCTAAGCCCCTGTGGCATTGGAATCACGCCTAGTAAACCGGTTAAGTATTTACTATCTTTTTTAGCCCGAGTGCCGTATACTTTAAATTATAACGAAACACTCGGAGGACACTCATGCAATTTCCAACATATTCTCATCTTTTAACCGGTACAGCCATTTCAGTTGGATCTTTGAAAACCGGAGACAGCTGCGGCATCGGCGAATTTCTCGATCTCATTCCTCTTGCTACTTTCTGCAAAAAAACAAATCTGGATATCATCCAGCTCCTCCCAGTAAACGATACAGGGACAGAAAGCTCTCCATACAGCGCTCTTTCCGCCTTCGCACTACACCCTATTTACATACGCTTGCAGGCCATTCCAGAAGCGCAAGCGTTTTCTTCTGATATAGAAAAAATCCGAAGTACCTATGAAGCCTTGCCTCGCTTTCCATACAGAAAGATAAGAGAGGAAAAGCTTGACCTCCTCCGCCGTATTTTTGATGCAAACGAAAAAAAGATAATCGCCGGTACTGAACTATCTTTGTGGATCGAAAAAAATCCATGGGTACGAATATATGCCGTATTCATGAATCTAAAACACAGAAATTTTGAAGCTTCTTGGAAATCTTGGAAAAAAATGGTCACCCCGACTCTTGCTGAAATCCAAGAACGATGGGACAGTGAAAAAAGAAAATCTGATCATCTTTTTTACGCTTGGGTTCAAATGCGACTCGACGAACAATTCTCTCAAGCAGTTTCTTGGTGTGCAAAACAAGGAGTTGCCCTTAAAGGCGACATACCAATAATGATGAACGAAGACTCCGCCGATGCCTGGGCCTACCCAGCTTTTTTCAGAGACGACCTTCGAGCTGGTAGTCCTGCAGACGACTCTAATCCTCTTGGTCAAAACTGGGGATTCCCCATCTATAATTGGGAGAATTTAAAAGCAGACGGATATAGCTGGTGGATAGATCGCTTAAAACAAGCAGAAAAGTATTATCATGCATACCGAATAGATCACATTCTTGGTTTTTTTAGAATTTGGTCTATTCCAAATGGAGAAATAACAGGAGCCTTGGGATGGACAAATCCACTTACTCCAATTACATCTGAGGAACTCGCAGCTCTTGGTTTTTCAGGAGACCGTTTACGATGGATCTGTGAACCTCATGTTCCAACAAAAAGTGTTGAAGAAGTCAATAATTTTGATTATTTAGGAACACACGGACTTCTTCATACCTTAATGAATAAAATAGACAACGAAGAACTCTGGCTTTTCAAAAAAGAAGTTCAAACAGAAAGTGATATTTGGAAAGTCGATCTACCAGTGGCTGTTAAAGAAGTTCTCGCACGCGAGTGGAGAAACAGAATGCTCGTTAAAACAGGCAGAGATGAAAAGGGGAAGCCCTTGTTCACAACAATGTGGACATATAAAAAGACTACAGCATGGGACAGTCTTTCTACTGAAGAAAAACGAGGAATTGAAGCCCTTGTTGAGAAAAAAAATGTTCAAAATGAGCTCTTATGGAAACAACAGGCAGAAGAATTACTCAAAACTCTTTCAGGGTCTGTGAGTATGCTTGCCTGTGCTGAAGATCTTGGTACAATTCCGGAAAGTGTTCCTGGCGTTCTCTCTCACTTAGGAATTCTTGGTCTAAAAGTTATTCGATGGGAGAAAAAATGGACAGAAGAAGGACATCCGTTCAAAGATATACGGGACTATCCATACCTTTCTGTCGCAACTTCATCTGTACACGACTCCTCGACTCTGAGACTGTGGTGGGAAAATGAAAATGGGGCCCAGGAATTTATGAATCAATGGTCTCCGGAACAAGAAGGGTATCCCGCCGACGCAAGAAATTCATTTCTTGCAGAATACACTCCCGATGCGGCCACCTTTGTACTCTCAGTTTTGGCAAAAACTTCATCATCAATTTTAATTATTCCTATTCAAGACTTACTTGCGCTGTCTCCTTTGTACAAACCCCAAAATAGTACAGATGAGAGAATCAATATTCCAGGATCTGTAACTCCGTTTAATTGGACCTATCGACTCCCTGTAGAAATCGAATCTCTTCTAAAAAATAAAAAACTAATTTCAGAAATCTCTGATATAATTGCATCTCGTCGAAGGTTAAATATAAATCAAGGAGCTCACTAATGACCGCACAGAAAACAACACATCTCATTCCAATAGGAACTCTTCCCTGTTTAGATAATCAGCTAATGGAATTTCATATCTGTGCAGACGTGCGAAAAAAATGTGACTTTAACCGTTCTTTATTCTCATCGAGTGGAAATATAATTTTTTCAGATCAAAAAGCTGTCCATGATTTTGTACAAAAATATAATAAAAAAATGAATCCCGAAAACCTTCCAGAACGCTTTCTAAAAGCAAGTCAACTAAATGCAATGGCATTAATTGATGAAATTTTTCATTATGTATGCCGTTTATACCGCACCGAAGAAAACGAATCTTTCTTTACCGGAGCACTTGAAGCAATAGAATTAGAACTAGGAAAGGATGAAACAGAATCTCTGCTCGTGCAATTTTCAGAAGAATTTCCTTCTCATGCATTATATACCGGCACAACAGATGCAAAAACGTACCTCTCTTCGAAAGATGCTGACGGAGTTCCTCATAAAATTTTAGTTTTAGAAGAACTTATGCTCCTCCGTCTCGCAAATGAAAACCCTGCCTTTGAACCTTTTTATCCTCTTTTTAGTGACAAAAAATTGAGTAAGAATCCTTCATGGTTCAAACTCAATGCTGTCTTGCACACATGGTCTGCTAAAAACCCTCCTTTTGGTCCTGAGGGTACAGATCTTATTTCTATGCTTAAAGCACCGGTTGTTTATTCACCATTTGATCTCAAAGGACAGCTCGAATACATTCAAACACACTGGCTTACAATACTTGGAGCATGGCTCGCTCGCTTATTGTCTGGCCTAGATTTTATAGCCGAAGAAGAAAAGGCCGGATGGGGTGGAGGAATAGGTTCGGGGACGCCAGATATGGATGCCTATGAATTCGGAGACATAAGCAAGGAATACGAAAGATTCAGCCCTGATCGTGAATGGATGCCAAATGTCGTTCTTATCGCAAAAAGTGTTCTTGTTTGGCTTAGTCAACTTACAAAAAAATATAACCGCTCCATTACACGTTTAGACCAGATTCCAGATGAAGAACTCGACTTTCTTGCGGCTTCAGGATTCACAGGTTTATGGTTAATCGGAATATGGGAAAGATCCCCTGCAAGTGCAAGAATAAAACAAATTTGTGGAAACCCTGAAGCTGCTGCAAGTGCCTATAGCTTAGACGACTATGAAATTGCACGAGAGCTCGGTGGATGGGATGCATTAGACAATTTAAGAAAACGCGCATGGAAACGTGGAATTAGAATGGCCTCAGACATGGTTCCAAACCACACAGGAATGGATGCAGACTGGGTTGTAAACAAACCAGATCTCTTTGTTCAAACTCATGAAAGTCCCTTCCCTGGATACGATTTTAATGGTGAAAATTTATCCCACGATAGTCGCGTTGGTATTTACCTTGAAAATCATTATTACAGTAAATCTGACTGTGCGGTTGTCTTTAAACGGGTAGACAATACGTCTGGTGACGTTAGATATATCTATCACGGAAATGATGGAACAGGAATGCCATGGAATGATACAGCACAAATTGATTTTTTGAATCCCGAAGCACGGGAAGAAGTAATTCAAAAGATTCTCCATGTAGCAAAAAACTTTCCAATTATTCGCTTTGACGCCGCAATGGTGCTTGCAAAAAAACATATACAGCGTCTTTGGTACCCCGAACCAGGCTCTGGAGGGGATATCGCAAGCCGCTCTCGACATGCACTCTCTCGCGATGAATTCGAACGCCGTATTCCCGAAGAATTTTGGCGCGAAGTTGTAGACAGATGTGCCAGCGAGATACCAGACACCCTCCTTCTTGCAGAAGCATTCTGGATGATGGAAGGCTACTTTGTTAGAACTCTTGGTATGCACCGAGTGTATAACTCTGCATTTATGAATATGCTTAAAAGAGAAGACAACGAAAAATATCGCACAACAATAAAGAATACCATAGAGTTTGATCCAGAAATTCTAAAACGATATGTTAACTTTATGAACAACCCTGATGAAGAAACAGCCGCGGTACAATTCGGTAGAGATGATAAATATTTTGGTGTCTGTACTATGATGGTTGCAATGCCAGGGCTTCCTATGTTTGGTCATGGACAGGTAGAAGGCTTTGAAGAAAAATATGGCATGGAATACAGAAAGGCCTATAAGGACGAATATGAAGATCAAAATCTTATCAACCGGCACCGTTATGAAATTTTCCCGCTAATGAAAAAAAGATACCTTTTCGCTGGTGTAGAAAATTTTTGCCTTTACGACTTTTTCTCCAACGGAAGAGTTAATGAAAATGTCTTTGCCTGGTCGAATAGAGTAGGAAATGAAAGGGCCCTTATTTTATATAATAATATATATGCACAGGCACAAGGCTGGATTAAAACAGCTGCAGCCAGTGCGATAAAAAACCCTGACGGTTCAAAAACTCTCATCCAACGAACAGTAGCTGAAGCTCTCGATCTTCGAGTAACAGCAAATAGATACTGTATTATGCAAGAACAAAGATCTAAACTCTGGTATATACGCACTACTCAAGAAATTGCCGATAATGGCATTTTTGCTTCATTAAACGGCTTTCAAACTCAAGTTTTTGTACATATTTACGAAATTGATGATAATCCAAATTTTCAGTACCGTACCTTGTATCAAACTCTTGCAGGAAGAGGGATACGTGATGTTCACATGGGAATCCAGAATATTTTTCTAAAGGATCTTTATACAGATCTTTCCAACCTAGTCTCCAAAGAATTTATTCTCGGCATACGCTCTCTTTATGCAATAGAATCTAAAGGATCACGAGACAGTGGTACAAATAAAATAGACGTTATACAATTCCTTGAAGGGATTGAACCTTTCGCCATTGCTTTTTACAAGACAGCTTCTCGTTTTATTTCAGAAAACAAAGCCACCTTAAAACTACTCTCTCCTGGAAAAATCCCTACAGATCTTAACTATGATGATCTTTGGAAAACCTTTAAGAACAGTCTAGAGAGATTATTAGAGATTCCGTCTCTCATAAAGACAAAAACCTCTGCATCTACGACAGAATTTATCAATTTTATAAACGAGATCTACGAAACAGAGCTTTCTGAGCCATATGCTCCTGAACTTTTTGCTGTTTCGCTATTGATTCTTCCTCTTTCAGATCTGGTAAAACCAACTGCATCTGGTATAGCGCTTCGCACACTAATAGATCTTTGGAGCCTTGACCTTAAACTTGCTGAAATTCTTTCTGACTCCGGCATTTCAATAGAAAAAGCTACTCAAAAGCTCAATAAACTCAAAGCTATTTCTGGAATATGGGAAAAAAAGAAAAAAACTCTTAAAAAAGATGTTTTTGAACCATCGATTGAGCTTTTTCTTCCCAAACTATTTTCGGATACTCTTATTGCAAAAGAAGCTGGAGTACACGACTGGGATGGGAAAACCTGGTTTAACAAAGAAGGTGGAGACAGTTTAATAAGTGCATTATTTACAATCGCTTGTGTTTGTGACTTAACAGAAAGAAAAGATCCTATCCTGAGCAAAAAGAATCTTGACTCATGGAATGCTCAAATAATTATTCTTGCAGGTTTAAAAGATAAAACAGAAAAAGCATTCGCAGAATCAGGATACCAGGTAACCTTACTTCCTGGTATGGAAGAGCCAATAAAAGTTGAAGCCATAGAGCCAATAGCCACGAAAGCAAAGGCAAAAGGAAAAACTGAACCAGTTGATATTGTAAAACCCAAGAAAACGGCTAAGCCAACAAAGTCTGCTAAATAAAAAAAAAAGCACGCAACCTTATTTCTAATAAAATAGAATAAAGGTGCGTGCTTTTTTATACAAAACGAAGAGATTAACTTTGTGAAGCATTCTCCTCAGCAAACTTTTTGAATTCCTCGAGCGACATCTTATCCGAATATAAGGGATATAAAGCATCCACTAATTCATCAATAGTCTCAAATTTTGCACCATCAAGTTTATAAGCCACTTTTCCCCCCTACATTAGTTGCAATTGTCATTATATTACTTTATTCACAGAACATCAATAATGCCAATCCTCAACTTAAAAAAAGGATTCGCTAAGTTAAGCAAAATCACGCAAAACTTGTTCTAGGGCAGATTTTTCTGCCTTAATAATTTTTGCTCCCTTAACCGGCATACTTGAGTCTTCTAAAAAGCTCGGAATTTTTGGCGATTCACCGCACGCGACTCTTAACTTATCAGCTTCAAAAGAAGGATGATCTTTTGAAAGAAGAACCACGGTTCCTTCATCTGAATTTATTCTCTCTTGCATGGATTTAACAGCTCCATACACAGAAGCGGTTGCAGAATCAAACATTACACCATATTTCTTCCAGGCATCAAACATAAAATCGGGAACTAAATCTGAATTAATCTCTGCTGGAAAAACTAAACCGCGCAACATAGCAGGATTCACAGCAAAAACTTGTTCTAATCGCTCCAAGTTCGAGGGGCTTGCAGGATCTGCGGTTCCTCGTTCAAGAAGGGGTACAATTGAATCGAGACAAAAGCATCTCCCTGTTGCATCACAGGAAAGAGAAGGAGTGGCGTCTGTAATAAAGCCATTTACGGGTAAAGAAAATTTCCATGCGTATAAACCAGCCACTAAATTTCCATAATTTCCTGAAGGAACTGCATAAAAAATATCTCCGCGTACTTTTTTGCGAAGACGTGTAAATGCATACATATAAAAAAACACTTGAGGAAGAAGGCGACCAATATTTATTGTATTAGCTAAAGTCAAACCATAGGTTTCTACTATTTTTTTATCGGAATACATTGTGCGCACGAGATTCTGAGCCGCTTTGAAATCTCCATCAATCTCAACGGGATAAATATTCCCCCCGTTCCATGCCAAAACAGATGGATCTAAGCCCATCAATGTTCCACGTGCATAAATAAGGATTGTTTTTAATCTTTTCTTACCGGCAAAGGCTGCCGCCATGCTCCTCCCTCCAGGTCCAGAGGTGGCTGCCAAAACTACAGCGGTGCGATCTTCCATCGTAAGAATATGTTCTAATGCAGAGGCAAGCCAAAGGAAACCAAAATCTTTGTGATTTCCTGTTGGACCATGGAATAATTCCAACGAAAAAAGGTTAGAGTCCAACTGACGCAGTTCCGGACTCCAGTTCTTAAATGCAGTTGCAGCTATTCCTTCACATACGACCGGACTAAATTCTTCTTTCAATAAGGCAGAAGTGAGAGTGCCAGCAATTGATGAAAAACTGGTTGTTTCGTCCATATACATTACCCATGGGCGTAAATCTTCCTCTCGTGCAGGTACATATAAACCACCATCTCCGGGCATACAATCAAGCACAGCATTTCGAAAACTAACAATTTTTTTACTATCGCGAGTACTGACCAAATTCATTGAAACCTCCCGAAAACTATTAGTGTTTACAACACTTACAGTACTTTCATTATACTAGAACGTCATAACAAATGGGACAAGAAAAGGGACAAGAAAACTTAAAATTACCCCATGAACCACCGCAAAGGGTATTATTTGAGCGCCCCAGGTATCTTCGAGAACAGGAAGAGTGACATCCATACTTGTTGCTCCTGCAATACCTATACCACTTTCCCATCTTCCAATTGGTCGTAACAGAGGTATAACTATAAAAGCAAGTGTTTCTCGAAGTAAATTTGAAAGAAAGGCTGCAGCTCCAAGCATAGGATACCCAAGATCTGCAATAAGAACACCAGAAAGACTATACCACCCAAATCCTGAACCTAGGGCCAAGGCTTGTCCTGGGGTAATATCATAGAATACTAAAAGTATTAAGGATCCAGCCAGAGAGCCAAGAACAGTCACTATGGGGACAAGAAGCACAGCAGGGGTTGAAAATGAAGCTTTTAAGCTAGAATCTCCACAAGCCATTTGAATTCCAATTAAAAAAAGTAAGGCATATAAAATCCAAGTTGCAACTGTTCCATTTGAAAGAATTTCAAAATGGGGAAGAATAAGCCCTACACCTGTTCCAGCAAAAACAAGAAGTAATAAGATTCCAGGTTTTTTCATGTTATATAAAAAAAATGCGAGCCGTTTAGAAATTGATTGCTTCGGTCTTACAGCATATGAATCGGCTAGCTTTTTATGCCTATCAGTTAATTTTTCTTGTATTCCAAAATTAATGTCAGGTTTGCTGTCAAAAACCCTATACACAGGAATCATGCACAGTTGAAAAATAATTGTCCCACCACAGGCAAAAATAGTCCCAAAAAAAGCAAGAAGACCTATTAAAGGAAGTTGAGACAACACATCTCTGCTCTGACCGAGACGTAAGCCCATTGAAAAAAGAAGTGAAAACAAAGCTAAACTAAATATTTTTTCAAAAATTGAATTCCATAAAAGCAGTTTTGTCTTGGCCAAAACAAATCCAAGTGCCAAAAAAATAAGGAGATATAACAAAGACCACAACATGCTTATAAACTCGCCTTGTTCAAAACAAATTTCTCTACAAAGCCAGAGGGTCTATAAGTCATTTTAGACTGACGCAAACCTAGATCACCGAGATCCTGTTCTCTATTAATTAAAACAATAGATTCAGGTAATTTTTGGGCGAAAAGATAATTAATAAACTGATACGCACCACGGTAATCAATACGGGCCTTTTCAAAATGAACAACTGCCATAGTGCCAGCAGCTACCGTTTCTGCAAGAGTCCATGCAACAGGAACAGAATCTACATATAAAACCAATCCATTCATGTCAAAATGTTCAAGTAGATCAAGTGCTTCGACCGCAGCTCTGTAATCTGTCGTATCGGGATGCTCCTGCAATGAGGCCCAATGCTCAAGAACTTCTCTCGCATCTTCCCGAGTTGAAATATCCAATGCTTTTGAAGAGTATATAGGATACGTGAGTTCAAAAGAATTCACATGATTTCTCTTTTTATGAAACTTTTTTCCCGAAAGAGTCGCAAGATCTGAGCGTAAATAGACATAATCAAAATTATTTCTGTCTGGTTCTGGTATATAACCAGCTTTTTCAAATTCGGCACTATTTTTCTTAATAAAATTTGGAGATATTAACTTCCACATATCATGAGTAAGAAACAATTCATCTATTGTTTCCATAGAAGTCATACAACAGGGTGTTATAAAAAAACTTTTACCATGTTTTTCACCAGATATAATTAAAAGATCATCTTTTAAAGAAACCTTATAGTTATATGAATTTCGAAATAAATAAAAACCGGCAAAAGTATATTCAGAAACACCATCCGGAAGTTTAACTAACTGAGGTGTAATTTCTTTAGCCATTTCTATAGTTATGGGAGCGAACAAAGGGTATAAAGGTATCGAAGTCATTCCTTTAAGGTACTCTTTTCACAATAAAACGGCAATGGGAAAGTAAGAAGTTGACCATGCACAACAAATATCGTAAGGTAAAAACCATCATGACCGATACAAATATTTCAACTGCCCTTCTCGAAAGATTTACTCGTTATGCAGCCATAGGCACACAAAGTAATAGAGATATTGCAGATTCAGGCACATTACCCTCCTCTGAGTCACAAAAAGACTTTGCCAGACAACTAGTCGAAGAGATAAAAAAGATAGGCCTCACCGATGTCGATCTTGACGAAAACTTCTATATTCTTGCACGTATTCCTGCAACAAAAGGATTTGAGAATAAACCCTCTTTTGGCCTTTGCGCTCACATGGATACAGCTAGCGATGCACCAGGAGACAACGTAAAGCCCCAAATTCACGCAAACTGGGATGGTTCCACAATAATACTCAAAGATGGATTTATAATTGATCCTGCGACCGATACAGATCTTGCGGGTTCAATAGGAGATACCATTATAACATCCGATGGGACAACTCTATTAGGTGCGGATGACAAAGCGGGAATTGCAGGTATTTTGACGCTCGCAGAGTATTTACTTTCAAACCCTGAAATTTCGCATGGACCGATAGAAATATTATTTAGTCCAGATGAGGAAACAGGCCATGGAATGGACCGCGTTCCTATACAAAAACTAAAATCAAAAGCCTTTTACACCGTTGATGGTGGCCAAGAAGGAGAACTCGAAACTGAATGCTTTAATGCCTGGAAAGTAGAACTCAAATTTACAGGCGTTGCAGCTCATCTTGGCGCCGCACGTGGAAAAATGGTAAATGCCGTTTCTATGGCTGCAGCTTTTGTAACAGCCCTTCCTCCACAAGAAAGTCCTGAAGCAACCGACGGATATTTTGGTTTCTTTTGTCCTCTTGAAATGAAGGCAAGCACTGAAGAAGCTTCTGTGCTGTTATATCTCCGCGATTTCGATAATGACTCCATGCAAAAAAGACTGGAAAGAGTAGATGCTTTAGCTCATGCAGTTGAAGCTCGATATCTCGGGGGAACTGTAACCGTAACAAAAACATGCCAGTATTTAAATATGAAAAAAAAGCTAGATTCCCAACCACATGTTCTTGAACTACTCCAAAAGGCGGCAGAAAGAGCCGGAGTAATAACTCGAATGAAACCAATTCGAGGAGGAACAGATGGATCAAGGCTTACAGAGATGGGAATCCCTACTCCAAATATATTTACAGGTGGCCATAACTATCATTCAAGAACAGAATGGGCCTCTCTTAATCAAATGACTAACATGGTAAAAACACTGATAGAGCTTGCAAAAGTATGGGGGGAATAATGTACGAATATCGTATCGAAGGTGGATTTCCTATTAAAGGAACTATTCGTGCTAGCGGAAATAAAAATGCAGCACTTCCTTGTATTGCAGCGGCTCTACTAACTGATAAAGAAGTAATTTTACGAAACCTTCCTGAAATAGAAGATATGCAAGTAATGCTTGAAATCTTTGAAGCTCTCGGTGGCATAGTAAAAAAAATAGCAACAAATGAATACTCGCTTCAAATGAAAGACCTAATACGTACGGATATTCCATTAGATCTATCTAAGAAAATTAGAGCGTCTATTCTGTTTGCTGGTCCCCTTCTTGCTCGAGCCGGGAAGGCAGTTTTACCTCCACCCGGAGGAGATGTTATTGGCCGAAGAAGACTTGATACACATTTTCTCGCTCTAACCGAACTTGGAGCTCGAGTTGAAATTGACGGACAGTTTACTTTCACCGCTAATAAATTAATTGGGCAAGATATCTTTTTAGATGAAGCATCTGTAACAGCAACTGAAAATGCTGTAATGGCTGCTGTTTTTGCTGAAGGCATAACTACTATTACCAATGCCGCCAGTGAACCGCATGTTCAAGATCTTTGTAAAATGCTCAATGCGATGGGAGCTCAAATTTCTGGTATAGCCTCAAACATCCTTTCAATTTCTGGTGTTAAAAGCCTCAATGGGACAGACTACCGCATTGGTCCTGACTTTATGGAGATAGGCTCCTTTATTGGTCTTGCAGCTGTTACTCATGGAAGTATAACAATAACAGATATAGAACCTGCCGATTTAAGACCGATACGGCTTGCGTTTGGAAAACTTGGAATTAGATGGGATATTGAAGGAACTACATTAACGGTTTCCACACAGCAAAACCTGCAGGTAAACTGCGACCTTGGAGGAATGATACCCAAAATAGATGATGCCCCTTGGCCAGGATTCCCACCAGATCTAACCAGCATTATGACAGTTGTAGCGACTCAGGTAGAAGGGACTGTTCTTATTCACGAAAAAATGTTTGAGTCCAGAATGTTTTTTGTAGACAAACTCATTGGTATGGGCGCTCGCATAACGCTTTGTGATCCACACCGCGCTGTAGTATCTGGACCGAGCGTACTTCAAGGCTCTGAGCTTGTTTCTCCTGACGTACGAGCTGGTATGGCTATGGTTATAGCAGCCCTTTGTGCTCGAGGCGAAAGTGTAATTAAAAATGTGTATCAAATAGAAAGAGGATACGAAAATCTTACCGAACGGCTCAAATCTTTAGGTGCCCGTATAGAGCGAATCTCAAGCTGTTAATGGTTTAGGTCAAAGACGTAGCACTCCGAATAACCCTGCTAAAGCAGGGTTATTCGAAGAAACGAGCATACCAGCAAATCTGTTGACGCCAGTTTTTTCAAAGAGCACCGTGCGCCAACAATTCTGCTGAGCCGCCCTATTCGGATCTCTGGGAAAAGAAATAAATTGATACCCCAAAAAGCAATATAAACAAACCACCAAGTATTAAAAAAATTGAATAGGATGGGAACAGCTTCACAACAAGGCTGTTACAAACTCGGGTGCAATAGCGAATGAATGTAACTGTATACAGTGATACAAAGGGGAAAACAGGGACAGCCATAATCCACCAGGCTTTAAATATCCTGTTCTGCGCAATTCGAAATCTCCAAGCTAAAATCAAACTAAAAACAGAAAGTATCATTAAAATAAAAGGCTCAGATAAACGATTTAAAAGTTCTACAAACAAGGGTTCTTTTGAAAACCCGTACCGTTCTGCCTTTGTAATAAATTTCATAATTTCAATCAACTGCATTGTTTCCAAGCCATTATTGGCCGAAACAACCAAAGAGAAATCTTTGTATGGCATATCCAAAACCTGCATGATCAAATCTTGCTCTGTTGGTAATCCAGATATTGTGTTTGAAAATATTCCGTCCCCTTCATGCTGACGATCGATCGATCTCAAAAGAACTTGAGGGCGATCCACAGAATCGAGACCTCTATATGGAAACATTTTTGCATATTCCGTTCCAATATGAAAAACTGTCTCATTCGCATTATTAAATCTGACAATTTCTAAATTTCTCAGATAGGCAATATCACGTCGGGAGGAGCGAGTGTATGTGATACCCCCTATAAAAATAGCATCCAAAGTTCTATCCGCACTGCGAATAATAAAAAAAATATTTCGGGACGATTCAAAAAGTTGTAGATGAACTAGTTCATCGGTAAAAAAATGTGTTTTCAGAATTCCTTGTTTAGATATTTCTAAAAACTTATCTACATCAGTATCTAGTTGACCCTCCTCATTTTTTATACGCTCTTGTAATGTTAAAAAGATATAATATGCTTTAAGAAAATCTCCATTTTGAATAGCCGAATATCCTACTAACTTTGTGTCATAAATCGAGGCTTCCCCCGCTTCTGCTAATCGAGTAACCCCAGCGCCTATTAGATTCCATGCCTCTGAAGCAATTTCCATGGCAACCATCTTGTTTGGATCCATATTGCTCGCAAGTCGCCAGGCTTGCATTGCATAATAATGAGCAGAAAAGTAATCGACAGAGGAAATAGCTTCTCTTGCTAGTTTTATATTTGTTAGAACATCGAGACTTGCGGAGCCTTGCTCAGGACCTGGATCAGTATAATCAAGTTGCTTTTTTTCTGAAGGTAGGGCATCCAAAGCACTCGCTTTTCCATACTGAACTTTTTCGTTTAAAAGCAAGGCTTCTTCACTTGAACTCCATATTTGCAAAGCACTCCAAAGAGGAGATTCTGCTTTTACAAAATCATTTTTAGAAACAGCATTTCTTGCAACCAACATATAATCATGATAATCACTGGACTTGGCTTCAGAACCTTTTTTTCCGCTTTCCAAAAAAGGAGCAACCCCTTCGATACATACAACATATAAGCCAATACAAACTAAAGAGACAACAAATGCACCTTTTAAATATTCCAAAAATACAGGAGACCATCTCCGTACGTCAACTCTATTTAACTTACCAAAAGAAAGCGAATATCCAACAAGAATGCCACTTAACATTAATGCTGGCAGCACCTCAAAGAAAAGTAATAATCCTGTATAAAAATGCCAAGAAAAAACAAATGGAGGCAGCAATACCGAAGGTACTGGCTGAAAAAAAGAGTATGTAATACAAATAATAAATCCAATAATAAAATGGGCAAGAACTACCGGAATTGAACGTCGCGCCTCATTCATAACTAATCTCCGGCCCATTTTTTTTAGACTTATGAGTCAATAATGATATTAAACCGAGCACAAAGAATACGATAGAAATTGAAACACATAATACAGGAGTAATTAAAAAAGATGGGAGGAAAGAAAGCACCGATTTTGAAAGCTCGTCATAAAATGAACCAGCACATAATAAAGGGTACAATTTAAACGAAAGTCTCAAGACAACAAATGATAAAAGACCATTTAAAAGCATCCATCCTGTAAAATACGTAATGCTACTGAATGAAAGAATTAAAAAAAAGAGGGATCCTACGTTCAATAAATAATCGAAGTGTCCACGTTTCCAATAGGTTTTGAGTGTTTCAACTGTACTGTTCATATCTGTAATTACAGAATTAAGGAAAGAAGGCCTCTGAAGCATTTCAATAAGATGAGCGTCTGGACCAGGTAAGGGTCGTGTTCTTTGAACTCCGTCTGCAGTTAAAATTCTATTTAAAGGTGAATATTTTACGTCTTGAAACACTGATAATACCGGGTAGACTTGACGCGATTCAGAATTAACTACAATAAGTGGGCCTCCTGAAAAAGGATCATTCTTGGGAGAGAACCAAACAAACCTAAAATATGAATCGCCATGAATGATACCTGAGGAAGGCAAGGGAGAATTTGTTACATCTTTAAATGTCTCAGATTTTGTATTGGAAGGTAATTCTGGGTCATAACGAGCTATATATTGCATCCCTTTATATGAAAAGGGAATAATAAAAAATAGAGATGCAAAAGCAAGAGTTAGTACAACCGGAATGGTCAAAAAAATAAAGGTAGGATGCCGTACAATATAGAGAAACATTGAAACAAATGAAAAAATAAGAGAAATAGGAACAAAATAGATAGCATAATGAAGCAGTCCGGCAAAGAACAAGTCGTACTTACCGGTGAAAAGATTTTCAATCTGGCTGGAAACTCCAAGCACAGGAAAAATAGAAAGCACCAAGGTCCACAATAAGAAATATAAAACAAAGACCAAAGGTACCATGAGCGTATTTTTCATATACTAAAGAGTATCATGCGTGCCTCGGTAATTCAAGAACTTTTGTATACTGGGTAAAGATTTCCAGTGGTAATAAACAAGTTATCCACAGGTTATACAATATTATTTACCAAGAATTTTTGCATCTCTTTATCATACAAGTACTTCCGTTATTTTGCCCTTTTTAAGGTTTTTTAAGGATAATTAAATTAAATCTATGCTATACAACAACTTAATTTTAAATTTTATTATTAAAAAAAAATCAAGATCATTTAGTGCTTTTATAATTAACAAAATTTAAATTATTACGGATGATTGGTTTAATTTATCCACAGGTTATCCACAACGTGGACTTTAAACAGTGCTTTTCAGCATTCTTAAAAAAAGTCAATAAAAAAGGGCTAAAAGTTTTCACTTTTAACCCTTGTATTTGCAAGCCTACAGATTAACCAAGAAATACCTGGCCATTATTATCAATAGCAAGAATTGTTTTACATTCGGAACAGCGAAATCTGCCCGCTTTTGTCGCTTTAAGCTTTTTTGAACAAATAGGACAAACAAAAATCTTAGGAAAGACTTCTGATTTTACTTCAATTCCACTTGTTTTGAAAAAATCTATCGAGTCAGCCAGTGAATCTTTAATATTAAAAAACTGAGAAAAACCGAGTAATTGAAAAACTTCATATACTTTTGGTTGGATTTCAAGCAAAACAACATCACCACCCTTAGGCTTTACTGTTTTTAGAAAGGCTGTAAAAGAACCAATTCCTGTTGAAGATACATAATTAAGAGCGCCACAATTAAAAATTAATCTCGTATATCCTGCTTCAACAACCTTAGAGACCCGTTTTTGAAAAAAGCTTGAATTATATGTGTCAATGTAACCATTGAGAAATAATACAATGCAATTTTCTATTTCTGTTATTTTTTCCAAGCGAATCTTTAGACTGTCGTCTTTTTCCTCGTCAAAGCCTGGAATAATGGTGTTATTATTCATATCTCTCCTACCATCCAGATTATCGGGTTTTTCTCTAATATCATTACTATAAACATATAAAAATAAATTGTCAAATGAACGAAGGAACCCATCCCTTGTCCACCGGAAGCAAAACACCGTTAAAAACAGGGTTTTCTAACAAAAAAAAACCTGCAGCTGCAATTTCTTCTACCGAAATCAATTTCCCATCAGGATTTTTTTTCGCCAAGTTCTTTTTTTGTTCAAAATCTATATATTCTGTATCAACAAAGCCAGGACAGACTGCATTACAACGGATTCCTATATATCCATAGCTAAGTGCAACAGATTTGACTAACGACGAAAGAGCGGTTTTTGCAGCTCCATATGCAGCATTTGTTCTAAATCCCTGAATTGTATCAGTTCTAGTTCCACCCAAAACAAGAATACGCCCCCAAGAAGATTCGCACTGATTATTCAAAGCAGAAGATATTAATATGCTAGGCAAAAGGGTATTTGCATACACAATTTGTTGCCAGTCCTGAGGGCTTGTCTCATGCAGGGGCTTTTGCAAAAAAGGGCCTCGCGCTAAAACCAAAATATCAGCTACGGAAACAATTTTAATAACATCTAACATATTTTCTGGTACATCTAAATCTATAACAGTGGATTTAAACCCAGATACTTCATGCCTTCCTATTATATGAACATCTGCCCCAGAATTCTTTAAAAGACGTGCTAAGGGTAAACCTATTCCGCCAGAGCCGCCCACAACAACAGCTTTTTTACCAAAGAAGTTCGAGACCATTCAATAATGATAGCGCAAATATATTGACATAACAAGCATATTCTTTCAAAATTGCATTGTGATATCACTTCCGTACACAATTGTATTATGCCGACCTGAAGAAAGCCGAAATATTGGATCTGTGTGTCGAGCAATGAAAAACATGGGATGCACCGATCTTCGAATTGTCGGAGATAAAAACTCTTTTTCTGACCAAGAAGTAAGAAGACTCGCCGTTCACGCATCCGATATCTGGGAAAATGCACGGTTTTTTCATCCTTCAAAAGAAGGTCTTACAGAAGCACTTTCAGATTGTTCTATTGCTGCAGGGACAACACGACGAATGGGTCAAAAAAGAAAATCTTGGGGAATGACTCCAGATCAATTTGCTGTTTTTGCTTCTCAATCTGGAGACAGCAAAAAGGCTGTTGTGTTTGGAACTGAGAGAACGGGACTAACAGACGAAGAACTAAGTTGCTGCACTGTTGCTGTTAATATTCCTACAAGCGATACCTTTCCTTCTTTAAACCTTTCCCATGCAGTTCAAATCATGACATATACTCTTTTTAAGGAATATGACTCTAAAAACCGAGGGTATGAACCAATAGAAATTTCACGCCTTGCAAAAATAACAAAGAGAATAGGCGAAAATCTTACCCGTATCGGATTATATAAAACAAGTGGAAAAGTTGATAACGACGAGTTTTTACAAGATATATTTTCTCGAGCAGCATTATCTGAGGGCGAGGCAAAGCGTTTAGAGAGTTTATTCCAAAAAATTACATATATTAAAACTGAATGTCTTCAGGATAAATAACTTTTGAATTACTATTTACCGCTGCCCGTTTAAGGCATTGAAATAGCTGGCGAACATTTCCTGGCCAGTGATAATTCTTGAGACTGTCAAAACATGAAATAGAAAGATTTTTTTCAAGCGTTTTTAAAAAGTGAACTGCAAGGATAGGAATATCTTCTCTTCGATCTCGTAAAGGAGGAATCGTAATACGCAGGACATCTAAACGATAAAACAAATCTTTACGAAAGACACCGCTATTTACCGATTCCAAAAGATCCACATTAGTAGCACAAACTAGTCTGAATTTTGCTGGTCTAAGTTTTGTACAACCTAACCTGCAAACGTGTTTTTCTTCTAAAATTCTAAGCAATTTAGATTGAATTGTAAGATCAAGGGTTCCTATTTCATCTAGAAATAAGGTCCCATTATGTGCTTTTTCGAAAATTCCCGCAGAATCAAGAGATCCTGTAAAACTACCCCGAATCGAACCAAACAAAAGACTTTCAGCTAAATCATGAGGAATACAACTTACATTTTGAACAGCAAAGGGTCCTTCGCAATTATAGGAACAAGAATGAAGAGCATGGGCGACTAATTCTTTACCACAACCCGTTTCGCCACAAATAAGAACAGGCTCTAAAGACCTTGCATATTTTTCTATTTTTCTGCGTATATCACTCATAGCCTGACTGGAGCCTACCAAATGAGTGCTTTCTATAAGATTTGGAATTGTAATATCATCAGTTGAAGAAAATATGTTTTCGATTCTGAGAAATAGCAACTCCATTTCTTCGGGTAGAGGAAAAAAACCGCTTGCTCCATAGCGACGATAAAAATCTTCCAGTTGAAAAAAAGGACTGCGACTCAATATATAATATGCAGGATGCCCCGAAATTTCTCTTAGTTCTTCAAGTAAATCAATAACAAATACACCTGAAATATCTATATCAATTAATATTGCATCCCAATCAGAATTCTTACAAAGAGAAATGACTCCTGCAGAATTTACTGGACAAACGAGGCTCCAAACAGAGCTCGATAAATATCGAAGCTGACAAGCATCTTCATTTCTAGAAGCAAGAAACAAAACTTTTTTCACATGGACGTTCCTTTACAGCACTATCCAGATTACTTAAGGTGTCTTAGCTCTTGTTAGAAATACGAAATAACCGGTAGCAAACAAGAAGTATATTATACCATATATATTGAAAAAATCTAAAAATTCTAAACGGGTTTTTTAAAATCTTAGGAAAGTATTCCATTCCTTTTTCGAATGTTTTTTCAGGAACACGTCTTTTTCGCTCTGAAAAAATATCAATAACATCTTTATCCCATAAATAAATTCCGCTATGTAATTTTGACCTATTTCTCTGTATCCATTTCTGCCCACCTGGAATTCCATCGCCAATGAGAACAATAGAAGGATGAGATTTCACAATGGCTGTCATAAGATTTCGTTCCATAGATTTATGATAATATCCAGCAAAACGGCCAACAATACCTAAATGGGGAAAAGTAATACGGACATTTTTTTCTGTCTGCAAAAGACTTCGTTGCTGTGCTCCAAGTAAATATATAGTTTTATAATACTTTTCAAGTATTCCAAGCAAACTGATAATGAGGGAAAAAGGATAATACCTAACCGGTCTACTTTTTTTCAAAAAATACACACCGCGTATTAAACTTCTTGAAGTTGGTAGAACAAGAGCCGCAGATGTAACCATTGACCGAAATTCGCCTCTGCGACGCGCTCGTAAAACATCCCATAAAGAGACAAGCATAATATGCTGTGGTCCTTCACGTGTAAGTAAATCGAGAACTACTTGTTCCAGTTCTTCCGGAGCAACGATATCTAGCGGGACTTTTAGAAAATCTATTCTTTCAATTGCCACTTTTCAGACTCCGTCAAAAGGGTTTGAACTGCTGCTATTCCGTATAATGCAGCTGTTTCGGCCCGTAAAATATTTGTATTAAAATGAATTCTATAAAAACCTGCAGTATCGAGCAATTCTAGTTCCCTAGGAGACATACCGCCCTCTGGACCAATAGCAATAGCCGCATGTGAATGTACGCCATAACAATACTCGTGCAGTGATTTTCGTGCAAGAGGGGCCTCTGTTAAAACAAATGGCAAACCACTTTTTCCATCTTTTTTTCCTTTCCAGACGCCTAATATCTCTTCGGGTAATACAGGTTGATGAATTATTGTAGAAACAGGAGAGCCACTTTGCTGGCGGGCTTCTGTAACAATTCTCTCCCATCGAGAAGTTTTACTTAAACCAAGAGATTCTGGATCCCTTGAAAGACAACGATCCCCAGCAACAGGCACTATAAGGGTAACGCCTGTTTCAGTTGCCTGTCGTATTACTTGATCCATTTTCGGTCCTTTTAAGATCCACTGAAACAGAACTATAGAAACAAAATTTTCACAGAGCCTAGTCAAAGGCGGCATAGAAGAGCCAACTGCTAGGTTCGAAGAATCAAGATTACTATCTTCAAGGCTACATAAAAGAAAAATATGTTTATTAACACGATCAATTTTTTCTATTTTTGCTTTTCTCAGGCTTCCATCTGGAAGCCTTGTATCAATCAACAAACCTTCTTCAGAGCGTAATACATTCACAACGTATCTAAACTGTGACCCAGACAGAATAATACGCCCTTCTAGGTCTGGCATCTGATCTAAAACCAGTTGTCGCATCTTATTGCCTCATTCGTTTACAGTTTCAGCGAGTTTTTTCGCCTCCTGAAGTTCGCGCACCGTACGGGTAGATTTAAGCAGCTGCGAAATTGTTCCACTTTTCAGAAGGGATACTGCCTCTGAGAGTTGTATGTCATATTCCATATCGTACATGGGACTTAAATGTGTTCTATAAAACTCTTGTTTTATGAGTTGAGAAAGAACTCGGCTGTTTACGTCGTAGGTTTTTTGTATCTCAAGCGCAATTTTTTCAGCATCTTTGTTAGAAAGATCTTTTTTTCCTGCAATTTTTTCTGCAAGTATCGTTGTATTAAATAATTCAGACAGCGCTTTTTGTTCTGCTTCTGTCAGTTCAGGAAAAAGGATTTCTTTATCGGGCGAGATTCCTAGTTTATCAATATTAGCGTCGCTTGGAGTATAATACCGAGCCATGGTTATCTTCATAGCATCTTGATTCAATAAATCAATAATTTGTTGTACAGATCCCTTACCAAAGGTTGTCTCTCCAACAAGGTACCCAAGTCTATAATCTTTAAGAGCACCAGCAAGAATCTCTGAGGCACTTGCGGATCCTCTATTAATAAGAACAACGATAGGTATTGATGAATCAAAAATAGTCTTAGTTTTCTTTGCAGTAAATTCTCTATTCTCATAAAATATTCGAGAACGAGTCGAAACGATCACGCCAGAATCTATAAAAAGGTCCGCAACATCTACAACGCTGGTTATAAGACCTCCAGGATTATTTCTAAGATCTATAATCAATCCAGAATATTTCTCTTTTTTGAAAGATTCCAAGGCTTCCTTCACACGCGAAACAGTTACTGGTGTAAATTCAATGATTCTCAGATAACCGATTCCATTATCCATCATAGAATACTTCACCGTGGGCACTTCAATTAAGGCTCGCGTTAGGGTAACTGGGAACTCAAGATGCTTTCCCCGTCGTAATTTTATAGTAACATCTGTTCCCACAGGACCGCGAAGAAGAGATAATACTTTTTCCATAGTAATATCTGAAGTCGCAGTTCCGTCAATAGAAAGAATTAAATCGCCTGGCTCCACTCCTGCTTTCCAGCCCGGAGTGTCTTCTATTGGAGAAGCAACTTCCACCCATGCAGGTTTTTCGGGCGTAGATTCATTGGCCTTAGTAATGGATAGACCAACTCCCCCAAAGGCACCGGTTGTCGTATCTTTTAAATTTGTTCCAAGAAGACTTTCTGTATCAATATATGTCGTATATGGATCTTCCAGCGAATCGAGCATTCCTTTCATTGCTCCTTCATAGAGAACGGCAGGATCTACTTCATCAACATAATTCTTTTGTATAAATGAATAAACGTACTCAAAGAGCTGTAAATAACGATCTGACGCACGTGCTTCATCAGCCTTTTGTTGAGCAAAAAGAGATGGAGAGGCAAGTGTTAGCAATAAAAGCGCAGCCGAAAATAAAATTGTTCCAAGTACTATTTTTTTTGATTTCATAATCTCATTGTCTGCGCAAGAGACAACCTTTGTCAAGATTCCTCTGCCTCTTGACCGGAGACCAGATGTTGCGTAGACTTATTTACAATGCGGATCAAATCAAGCCCTTATATCCTGTTAATTTTATATGAACTCGTGAGATTATTTATGCTCTTAAAACAAGGTTCAGCAAGCTTTACAGGAAAACTACCAATAACTTGGTATGCTTCTGTGGTATTATTAATACTTACGCCCCTTATTTTTTTACTTTTAATCATAGATGAAGATACAAATGCTCCATTTTTAGCGATAATATCTATTATGAAGTCCCTGCAAATACCAGCTTTAATTCTTTTTTGTATCGTTTCTTGGCCTAATGCTTTACGTTTTGCTCTAGCCGGAGATGTAACATTACTCAAACCAATTCTTTCAACTGTGTTTTTTATTTTCGCAGACGCATTCATTTTATGGTATTGCTTTAGGAGAAGAAAAAAATTATGCAAATAATACCTGTTGCAAGTGGAAAAGGTGGAGTTGGCAAAAGCCTTCTCTCTGCAAATCTTGCCATAGCGCTTGGGCAAGCAAATAAAAAAGTTCTTCTCGTCGATCTGGATCTTGGTGCTTCAAATCTTCACCTCGTTCTTGGAGTACAGGCTCCTAAATTTGGAATTGGTACTTTTCTTACAGGATCTTCTCCTTTTGAAAATATTCTGCTTAAAACTTCATATCCAAATCTTACATTTATTGCAGGAGATTCAGAAATCCCGGGATTATCTGCAATAAAAGTAAGCCAAAGAAATAATTTGATCCGCAATTTACTCAAAACTGATGCAGATTACTTGATACTCGATCTTGGAGCCGGAACTCATCTTGGAATTCTTGACTTTTTTTTAATGTCAACACAAGGGATAATAGTAACAGCGCCTTCGGTGACTGCAACCCTTAATGCCTATTTATTTTTGAAAAATGCTGTATTCCGTCTCATGTATAGTAGCTTCAAGAAGGGTTCTCCTGCATGGAAGCGGCTTGAAAGTTTAAAAAAAGATGCTACTTCTTTGCAGCGTATGTATATTCCACGAATTATTGAAGAAATATCCTTAGTAGACCCAGAAAGTGCAGATAAATTTCGTAAGCGTATTGCAAGTTTTCATCCCCGTCTTGTTATGAATATGATAGATGACCCAAAGGATGCAGATAAAGCTTTAAAAATTAGAAGATCTTGCAAAGAGTATCTTAATATTGATCTTGAGCACCTTGGGGTAATTTACAGAGATTCTATTCAAGATACAGCTCTTGCATCGAGACTTCCAGTTATTATATATAAACCTCAATCGATACTGGCTCAAGCAGTGTATAGAATCGCAGATAAAATAATACAATCAGAAACAGACCCCCTACAAGATATTGAATCTTTTGTTGATGACAGTTTTCTTACTGCTGAAATGGAAGCAACTATTGATAATGAATCTCGAATGAAT
Organism: Treponemataceae bacterium; assembly: GCA_035270545.1. GTDB lineage: Bacteria > Spirochaetota > Spirochaetia > Treponematales > Treponemataceae > Teretinema. The sequence goes on along the minus strand of DATFIA010000142.1, from coordinate 27,043 downwards.
TATGTAGAAGAACTCGTTGGAAGTGGCGCCTTATCTATGGGAGATTTAGCAGAAACTATAAAATCTCAACAATATGAAATTTCGGTCTTACGAAAAGAAAATCTTTTGCTAAAAAATAAAATATCACAAGCCCTGCAACAGGGTTTTAGAATTTGACCGGAGAATCAGAAAAAGCATGGCACATAAACACTGGGATCTAGTAGAAAATCTCAAAAATAAACGCTGGTTTATTCATATAGAGGAAGGCACGCCTGCTTCAGCCTATCCCAATGTTCAGCAAATTTACCAAAAAGCGATCGAAAAGGGAGTAAAAAAGCAAGCTCTTCTGTCTAATAGTGTTTTGGAAATATCCATAAAAAAAGCCCTTGCGCGACCGGGAGAAACATTTTCTTTTCCTGTCGTAATAGAGCCAACCTTTGATGTTCGCTTGACTATTTCACCAGATAAAACGACAGCCTCTTTGTATATCAGAAAAGCATCGGATCCCAAAGTTCCAATGGATTTAAAACTCATTTCGACCGTTTTAAATAACTCCAAACTTAAAGATCTCGATATAGAAAAAATTCAAAAAACCATAACAGAATTTCGAGACTCCTCTGAAATGGAATTACAAGCTCTTCCCCTTTCTGAAGGAATAGCTCCTTCGCGTGGAAATGATCGCGAGTTTATTTCTATCTTTGAAGAAATACCTCAAGATACACATGAGCCCATTCTGCATAGAGTTGATACATTTAAGAAAATTTTCAATAAGGCAGCTATACCATATAGTTCAACAAAATATGAGAACTTAAAACTCGGTTTTGTAACGAAAAATACAATTGTGTTATCTTTTTCTCCAACTGAACTTGGAGCCTCCGGCGTTGATGTTTATGGAAAAGAAATACCCGGACTGCCTGGAAACGATCCATATATTAAACTCTCGGGAAGCCTCTCACTTGGTCCTACTGGTGTAAAAACAGAAGATAATGGACTTTTAATTGTCTTTGGCTCAGGACAAGATTTGCATACTGAATTAATTCCCTATTGTGATGCAAAATCAATTCCTTCAATAAGTGACGATAAACTACTTGCAACGGTGCTTCTTGAGTGTGAAGTAGGAGCTGGAATACCTCTTACATCAGAATTTGTACTAGATACACTCAAACAAAAAAAAATAACGGGAAAAATTGACTTAAATTTAATAAATCAAACAATTGAACAAATAAAAAACACAGGTAAAAGTCTTGAAATTCCTATTCTAAAAGGTATCCAAGCAGTAAAACCTGGTAAATCTCGATACACTTGGACAAGCCAACTCTCACCAATTGAACACTCTGCTACTGTTCATTCAGGAGAGCGTATATTACTTACTGAGGTACTAGCTCAAGGTTCAGACGGTGTAAATGTATTTGGCGAAGTACAACCTGCAAGTTCCGCACCCGAACACCCTGATCCGGAACATGATGACACAATACTTGTTGAAAAAGGAGAAAGTACACGTATTTATACAGCAGCTATTTCGGGAAGTCTTACCTTTAAGGAAAATAAACTTTCAATTTCACCTTCTCGTGCGTTAATAAAAGATATAGATGAAACGACAGGGGACATCAATTTTCCTGCAGACCTTGAAATAACTGGCTCTATTCACAATGGCCGAACGGTGCGTTCTGGTGGCAATCTTAAGATTAATGGAAATGCCGAAATGGCCCTCGTCTCTGCCGATGAAAATCTCACAATGATAGGCGGGATAAAAGGAAGTGGTCGGGGAACTGTATGGGCAAAAAAAGAAATTAAATTAACATTTGCAGAAAATGCTCGTCTTCTTGCTGGTCAGAATATTTTAATAGAGAATTATTGTTTTCAGTGTACCGTAAAAACAAATGGCAAACTCATTATGCATGGAAACCCTGCAGTGCTTCTTGGAGGAAATATACGTGCCTCTCAAGGGGTCGAAGTATATGAACTAGGATCTGAAAAAACCCTACGAACAAGTATTTCTTTTGGACAAAATTATCTTGTTGGGGATCAGATCGAAGTGAGTGAAAAAGAAGCAAATAAAATTAAAGAAACTATTGAAAAGATAGATTCCCAAATGAAGGCTATTTCTAAAATGAACCCTCAAATTCATGAGCTACGAAGAAAAAAACTTGAACTCATGAAAAGAGCCGAAAAAATTACTGTGCGTATCTTTACGTTAAAAGAGCAATTTGAAACTCACATAACATCTTCCATTCGAGTAGAAAACACGGTATACCCTGGTGTAATTCTTGAAAGTCATGGAAGATACTATGAAGTAAGAGAACGTCAAAATCATGTCGTCTTTTATTTTGATCTTGCAACTGGTCAAATTATCTGTAAGCCTATAGAAAGTTAATAAGGAGCATCCTTTGTTTTTATACATCAATTATCCTTCATGGATACATCCAGAAATTATTCCAGGACTTCCTCTTCTAAGATGGTATGGTTTAATGTATCTGGTAGCCTTCAGCATTGCATTTTTATTATTTCGTTACCAAGTTAAAAAAGGGGAACTCCAAAAAGCCGAAGGCCTCTCTCAAGTTATAACAGATGACGACGTGTTAGACTTTTTCACTTGGGGAATCATGGGCCTTCTTTTAGGGGCACGTATTTTCTCAATACTCATATATGAAACTCACGCAAGTTATTGGTTAAAACCTTGGCTCATTTTTTGGCCTTTTGGCCAAGATGGCTCATGGACAGGTCTTCAGGGAATGTCATATCACGGAGGTTTTATTGGAGGCTTTTTTGGAATGCTTTTTTGGGCGATTCGACACAAAAGACCTTTCCTCGCATGGTGCGATACCATGGCAGCAGCAATTCCTCTTGCCTACACCTTTGGCCGACTTGGAAATTTCTTAAATGGAGAGCTCTACGGAAGGGTAACAACCAGTCCTCTAGGAATGATATTCCCAAATGCAGCCCGTTTTTCTCTTTCATTTGATTGGGTACGAGCAACAGCCGAAAAAATTGGGCTTTCCATTCCCCAAGGTGCATTGATGATTAATTTACCAAGACACCCGAGCCAACTCTATGAAGCTCTCTTTGAAGGAATAGTCCTATGGATTATTATATGGGTTTTTCTAGGAAGAAAACGCCCCTTTAATGGTTTTTTAACCGCTATATACACAATAGGCTATGGTGTGGTTCGTTTTGTAATTGAATATTTTAGAGAGCCTGATGCTGATATTGGTTATCGCATTACTGCAGATGGAAACCCGGCACCAACCTATCTAAATGAATCTTTACTAAACATATCGACTGGACAAATTTTATGCTTACTAATGATTATAGGGGGAACCCTTTTTCTTATAATTAGAGCACGGAGTACAAAACGTGGCAAATAATCAAATACACCTCATGGGTAATTTTAACGATCAGCTCGATGAGATTCGTTCCGTCTTGTATAAACTACTTGAATTTGAAAACGATGATTATTCTGAAAAAAAGAACCTCGCGAAGCGCGAGGTTCAATATGCATTAAATGAACTAAGAATCACGATAGAAAATCTGTGAAGACTAAGGCTTCACAGATTTTTCCTACGATTTAAGCACGTTTGCTAAAGCTTTTGCAGTAAACCCAAGGTGTTCTGCAACTGCATTAGCAGGACCAGATTCACCAAAGCGATTGATAGAAAAATTATCTTTGCTAGAGAGAGTCCAACCTTCCCAACCAGTCTTAACCCCTGCTTCTACTGTTACAATACGTAGAGTATCTCGAGTTCCCCCAACTATTGCTGAACGTATTACTTCAGATTGAGAGTCAAATAGTTCTTTGGATAAAACTGAAACAACCCTGATCTTTTTTTCAGGAACAGCTGCTGCTGCTTCCAAAGCGAGAGAAACTTCGGAGCCAGTAGCAAGAATAGTTATATCCGGCTGTTCTGATCCTTTTCTTACAATATAAGCACCACATTCAATGGTATGAGTCCAGTCAGGATCATCCTTACTAAACACAGTTAAATTTTGTCGAGACAGAGCGAGACAAACAGGGCCGTCTTTTCGCGATAAAGCCATCTGCCAAGCGAGCACTGTCTCTTGAGCATCTGCTGGCCGAAGAACCCAGATATTAGGAATGGCTCGCAAAGAAGCTATAGTCTCAACTGGTTGATGTGTTGGACCGTCTTCTCCTACAAAGATAGAATCATGAGTGAGCACATACAAAGCGGGTAATTTCATTAAAGCAGAAAGCCGAAGGGCAGGTCTAAGGTAGTCTGAGAAAATCATAAAGGTTGCACAAAAAGAGCGAAAACCGCCATGAAGCTGTATACCATTTGAAATTGCGGCCATAGCAAATTCGCGAATACCATAATGAATATATTGACCTGCTCTGTGTTCACTTGAGTATGGTTCTGCATTTTTAATAGTAACTGCATTTGGACCCTGCAAATCTGCAGAACCGCCAACTAGGGACGGAAGAATGGGAGCAAAGGCATTTAAAACAGTATTTGAGGCAGTGCGAGTTGCTATGCTTTCTCCGTCCTTAAACACGGGAAGGGCAACTTTTGACAAAGAAGATAGATCTATCCCACCATCAACAAAAGCAGAATCCCAAAGCATACGTTTTTCTGGATATTTTTTTGACCAGGCATCGAACAATACATTCCATGAGTTTTCTTCTGACGCAAAAACCTTACGACGTTGAGCAAACCATTCATATGCTTCTGGAACTACCTGAAAATCTTTTGATGGATCTAGACCAAATGCTTTTTTTGCAATAGCTATGTTTTCTGGTCCCAAAGGAGCACCATGAGCCTTTGCTGTTCCCGCAACAGAATCAACACCTTTTCCAATAATAGATTTTAATATTATAAGGGATGGTCTTTCATCTTTTTTTGCTTGTTCTACTAATTTTTGAATTTCATCGTAGTCATACATTGAGCCACGAAGCACTTGCCATCCATAAGAAAGATAGCGAGCTTCAACATTTTCTGTAAAAGCAAGATCTGTAGATCCGTCAATCGAGATTTTGTTTTCATCATAAAAAACAATTAATTTACCCAACTTTAGATGCCCTGCTAGGCTTGAAGCTTCGGAAGAAATACCCTCCATAAGACAGCCTTCACCAACGAGAGAATAGGTATAATGATCGACAACAGGAAATTCGGGTGTATTAAACCGAGCAGCAAGCATTGTTTCTGCAATAGCCATACCAACAGCTGTCGAAACGCCCTGACCCAAAGGTCCTGTTGTGGCTTCTACTCCATCTGTATACCCATATTCAGGATGACCTGGACAGCGTGAGCCAACTTGTCTAAAACTTTTTATATCATCTAACGAAAGATCATACCCAGAAAGATGCAAAATTGAGTACAAAAGCATCGATCCATGCCCTGCAGATAACACAAAACGATCCCGGTTTTTCCATCCAGAATTTGCTGGATTATGCTTTAGAATCGCTCCATACAAAACGGCAGCCAACTCGGCAGCTCCTAAGGGAAGACCTGGATGCCCCGAATTTGCCTTTTGAATCGCGTCCATAGAAAGACTGCGAACCGATAAGGCAACAGCATCTAACTCTTTTTTCATATAAAAACTCCTTATAAGTATTCTGCTATCGCAGTTATTAATTCCTCTGTATCTGGTTTTTTTTGCAATACATTACGAAATGAATCTTTTTGAAACAAAAAAGAAAGTCTTGATAATATTTTTAAATGGGAGCTTGAACCACAAGAGACAATAATAAAAAGAACATAGACCTGCTTACCGTCCATAGCATCAAAATTGATGGGCCTATCAAGAAAGCACACAAATATTCTCTCATCAGCTTCAGTAAAGACAAGAGGTGTTCGTGGATGAGGAAGAGCTATGCCATTTCCAATAGAGGTTGTCATAAGACCTTCTCTCTCTAAAAGGCCGGAAAGTAGAGCTTCTGGGGAAACCGTAGGAGGAAGCGGAAGCTGATGAACTAGATCAGCAAATATTTGTTGCGGTGTATCTCCACAAATATTATAATACACTCCACCTTTTTGTATCATTTTTACTAATGTTTCAGAATCTTTCATCAGATATGTCCTTCTTTTTTATAACATGAAATCGTTTTTTATGTAGATTTGGTAACACTTCCATTATGGCTGTTCGCGTATCAAAAAAGCTATCTTCCATTCCTTCAATTGATGCCCAAAGAGCATCTACTTCGATATTTACATGGTTAAGACTATCTATAGTTTCAAGAGCAGAAATTGTATGAGAAAGCAATTGTTCCAGGACTACAGCGCCTTGTTCAGGAATATCATCTGGAGAAACACCAGAATGATGGAGTTCTAAAATGATTCTTGAAAGAGCGGAATGAAGAGTTACAAATCTATTTCGTAATACTCCAATTTCATGATCTGCAAAAAGATTATATGTCGCCTTAGTCTCTTGAAATCGAGAATCAAGCTCTCTTTGAACAACAGGGATACAAAATAAATTGTGACCATAACGAACCGGTATCAAACGCTCAAGAATCGCTTTAGTATCATTCTCCTTCAAAAAAAGAGCATCCTGTATATAGGAGTCCATTACAGACATATTTACTGGTATGGCAAGTAATAAAAATGCCTCTTCGACTATAGAAGTTGGTGCGACAACAAGATTCATTATCCAAGAAGATTGAGAGGGAATTACCACATCTCGATACCATAAACGAGTCTCAACCCCATAAGGCTCAAGACCTATTTTTTTTGAAAGAGCCAACACTTCAGATACTGATGGTACAGAAGGGACAAATAGATTTTCCTGGTCTAGAAAAAAGGCAAAGGAAAGCTGTTCATCTATTCCAGAACCTGGTCCAGCAACTTCAAAAACTTGTATTAAAGCATCTTCAAAATTTTTTATCCATGTATTCTTTTCAATAGGGTCCATTGGAGAAACAAGAGAAAGTTCGAAAACGCCATCTGCCCAATCTATTACTTTCGCAGAAAGACAATCTCCATATGTGAAAGATTCATCCCAATATACAGAAGTCAGATCTACTGCTGAAAGAGAAAAAGTAACAGGATAAGATTCTTCAAAATCGAAAAAAATGGCATTGTTTTTTTCGTTATCTAAAGCGAGATATTGAGGTATATATTCTTCACCAAAGAGCATGTATAAGGGAAGAACCTCGTCTGAGGACAAATCGCAGAGGATTCGAGGAAGTTCTACACCCTTGTATCTAAAGGTATATTCATGAGGCATTAGAGAAGGGTTGCAAAACGGAACGCAGCGGGAACCCGGAATCAAAATTCCAGTAGACACTTCTTTGTTTGTTGGTTGGATTGTTACACTTTTACCAGAAAATAATCCGGCTCTAGTTATCCAAACAGCATCAGAGGCTTCACTACCTGAATGTAAATAAGCCAGCTGATTGAACACAAGAAAATCAGAGAGATCTTCACGGTTCTCTCGAGAATCGGGTTCACCCAAATATTCAAGAAGTTTAGCTAGTGAAAACGGTTCCAACTCTGAATACATAAACTGCATCAGGATATCATCCAAAGGCTCTTTCATCAGTGCTGATAGTATACCAAGATATGCTAAAATTACCAGAGGTTCACCAAGACCCTTGATTTTAACAAAGAAAACTTAACTGTGTCATAAAAACACAAAATTTTGGTCATTTTGACACAATAGGTTAATTATGAATCATTTTTACAAATCACGCTCACTTTATGTTTAGTTTATTTTTCATAAAACACAAATAAATACTTACAAGGCAACGACTTAAGAAAAATATACGCAAAAGGTAAAAGTTGGCACAGTTCTTGCTTGTATATAAGTGTCCTGTTTGGACAAAATAAATAATACCTACGGAGGTACACCATGAATACAGTAAGTCTTTTTTCCCCATCGTTCACATCTGACGTTATCGACGCCTTTGATAGAGGACTAGGTCTATTTGCACCGGTCTCAACAAAAGCTTCCCTTTCTCCAAGAGTAGATGTGAGAGAAACAATCGATTCTTACATTATGGACATGGATCTTCCAGGCCTGACCGAAGATGATGTCGAGATTAACCTGAAAGATAGAGTTCTTTCTATTTCTTCTATTCAGAAGGCTGAAAAAGAAGAAGAGAAAAAGGTAGAAGAAGTTGAATATCTGGTACGTGAAAGGCGCAGTTCTTGCTTCACACGAAGATTCACTCTTCCAGAAGATATTGATGCAGAAAATGTAGATGCAACTTTTAAAAATGGAGTATTAACTATTAATATTCCAAGAAGGCCAGAAACCAAACCTCGTTCAATTAGAATTACATCTTCTAACTAAACGCTCTTACATGCAAGGACTCCTAAACAGGAGTCCTTATTTTTTAGCGGAACTTGTATCTTACATATCTTTTCAGTAATATCCCACACATGAATATACAAAACAAGAAAGATTTCTTGCCGGTTATTTCCGGACTCTTTGTGGGCATACTCGTTATTTCAAACATTCTTGCATCAAAAATGATCCAAATTGGACCATTTGTTTTTGATGGAGGAACGCTTCTTTTTCCCCTTTCATATATTTTTGGTGATGTTCTTACAGAAGTATATGGATATAAAGAATCGAGAAAAGTTATATGGACTGGGCTTGTCATGCTCATTATTATGGCATTAAACATATATCTTATAGGCTTCTTACCATCTCAGGCAAGTTGGACATTTCAATCTGATTTTAACAACATACTGATGATTATGCCCAGAATTGCATTAGCAAGCATTGTTGCTTATTTTGTGGGTGAATATTCTAATTCTGTTATTTTATCAAAACTTAAAATACTCACTAGTGGTAAATATTTATGGTTTCGCACAATTGGATCAACTTTAATAGGACAATTACTCGACAGTGGACTTTTCGTTTTTATTGCCTTCACAGGACACTATCCGATGTCTATCCTCATAACAATGGCTTTATCAAATTATGTATTTAAAACAGGCATTGAAGTAGCATTTACTCCTTTCACTTATATGGTTGTAGGCTTTGTGAAGAAAAAAGAACAAACAGACATCTATGACCTAGAAGAAAGCTATAACCCATTACCATTAAAATAGTCTTTCATAAAAAATAGAAATCAGATATACTATGTTGATATGGGGAAAACGTTCGTTTTTGTAAACCAGAAAGGTGGCGTTGGTAAAACAACGTCCGCAATTAATATAGGCGCATATTTAGCTCTTGAAGGAAAAAAAACCCTTTTAGTAGATTTTGACTCACAGGGTAATATGACTTCAGGAGTTGGAATAGAACGTGAAAAGCCCACCATTTACGACCTCATGGCAGGGACGGCAACAGCTGAAAAAGTAATTCGAAAATCTGTAATACCCGGTCTTTCAGTTATACCGGCCTCTATAGATCTTTCTGGAGCAGCAATAGAACTTGTTGATCAAGAAGAAAGAGAATTCTTTCTCAAAAAAGCTTTGGCTCCTCTTAAAGATTTATATGATTACATTCTTATAGACTGTCCTCCCTCGTTAGGAATTCTTACCTTAAATGGACTCGTTGCTGCAGATGCTGTTCTAATCCCACTCCAATGCGAGTATTTTGCACTAGAAGGACTTACACTCCTCTTGCAAACAGTAAAACGAGTTCAAAAAAGCTTGAACCCAGAATTAGACATTGGTGGTATATTTTTTACCATGTACGATTCTCGTACAAGACTGGCACAAGACGTTGTCCACCAAGTTACGTCATACTTTAAGGAACGAGTTTTCACTACAATCATTCCTAGAAATATTCGTTTGTCAGAAGCACCCTCTCACGGTCTGCCAATCTGCAAGTATGATGCCCTTTGTGTAGGGGCTCGTAGTTATGAAAAGCTTGCAAAAGAGGTAATTGATCGTGGCTAAAACAAGTGGTCTTGGACGTGGATTAAATGCATTACTCGAAGACGCAGAAATAGAACAAGAAAGAAAACCTTCCCTTGCAGGAACAGAACTTTTTATAGATCCATCTCTTTTAAAACCAAACCCGCACCAACCTCGCAGAGAATTTGATGAGCAAGCTTTAGGTGAGCTCGCCGATTCAATACGCGAACATGGAATTATTCAGCCAATTATTGTTGAAGATGCGAAAGACGGAACATACTATATTATTGCTGGAGAAAGACGAACAAGAGCAGCTCGAATTGCGGGTTTAACTCGTGTTCCTGTAATAATAAAAAAATTCTCAGAAGAACGTAAGCTTGAAGTAGCTTTGATAGAAAACATTCAAAGAGAAAACCTTAACCCTGTAGAAGAAGCTCAAGCGTATCATAAACTAATGACGCTCGGTAATTTGAACCAGGAAGAAGCTGCTGCTCGAGTAGGAAAAAACCGATCTACAGTAGCAAATGCACTCAGATTACTTAAACTACCAGAAGACATGACATCTTCTCTTGCTTCCGGTCAAATAACACCGGGACATGCAAGAGCTATTCTTTCGGTTCTAAATCCTTCAGATCAGCGCATACTTTTTGGAAGAATTGTTGGAAACGGACTTTCTGTACGCGACTCAGAAAGAATTGCAGCAGAATTAAACGGTGGAAGCCGAGCTAGTTCGGATTCTTCAAAAAAAGATTCAAAATCAAAAAAATCTCAGTCAGATCAGGGAATTGATATAGAAACTCGTAGTATTGAACAGAAATTCATTGATATTCTGGGAACCAAGGTCTCGGTTAAAGGATCTCTTGAACGTGGAAGTATTGAAATTTCATATTTTTCTCGCGATGACCTAGATCGCATCTTCGAAATTATAACTCACTAAGACTCAATTCTTCTTACAATAAATTCTCTTTGTGGCTCTTGTGCAAAGAGTTCTGCTTTTCTTTTTTCTGCTATATGCAACAATGTTTGCACACGAATCTCTTTTTCGTCTTTCCCTGGTTGCCTACGCAGCCAAGTTCCGTCTGAAAGCAAATAATGGGCATTGGTATTATCAATAAAATACATATGTAAAATGTCTAAGACAGTTTTTTTTATATTTTTATCAAGGACAGGGAATAGTAATTCTATTCTTCTTTCAAGATTACGAGGAAGCCAGTCAGCACTCGATAAATAAAGGTCATCAGCTCCGCCATTTTGAAACCAAACCATTCGTGCATGTTCAAGGAATCGATCCACTACGCTTACCACTCGTATGTTTTCACTCATACCCGGAACCCCTGGAACGAGCACACATAAACCTCGAACATTTAGTTCTATCTTAACACCAGCATTACTCGCGCGATACAGGGCATTAATTAAACCTGAATCTCCAAGACTGTTTAACTTTGCAATAATATGTCCCGGATTTTCCGGGGTAGTTTTACTTATTTCTCTATCAATTAAAGCTAAGAGTTCGCTTTTCAAATTAATTGGAGCCATAATTAATCTTTTCATTTCAAGAACAGACGAACAACCAGATATCATGTTGAAAAATAAAGTTGCATCGTTTGCAATTTCTTCATTTGTCGTAAATATAGATAAATCTTCATAAAATTTTGCCGTTTTATCGTTGTAATTTCCTGTTGAAAGATGTACATAGCGTTTAATTCCTTCTCTTTCTCGTCTTATTACAAGTAAAATTTTGGCATGCACTTTAAGACGAGCTATTCCATAAACGACAATGACACCAACTTCTTCAAGTCTTTGTGCCCAACTTATGTTTCGAGCTTCATCAAAACGAGCTTTGATTTCTACGAATACAGTAACATGTTTTCCAGAACGAGCTGCACGAGCAAGAGCTTGAATAACAGGAGAGTCTCCACTTGTTCTATAAAGAGTCATTTTTATAGCAAGCACCGAAGAATCGTCTGCAGAATCATTGATAAATCGTAATATTGGATCCCAAGATTGGTAAGGAACATGAAGTAGGACATCTCTCCTCTTTAATTCATTCCAAAAGGGAGCATCTACCGGTAACTCTACTGGCCAATAGTTTTTCCATACAGGATTTCGTATATGATCAAAACCCTCTGCGTTTGAAAGTTCTATTAGTGTCGGTAAATCAAGAGGTCCAGAAACAGGATATATATCTGAATCCTGAAGACGCATACCTGTTTTGAGGTATTCAAGTATAAAAGGGGAATCTCCTGTGCACATGAGTCGAACCGGTACAGAATACAAACGAGAAACAAGAATTTCTTCTATAGCTGCAATAAAATCGGTATCTCTATCTTCATCTACAGTGAGATCTGCTGCACGAGTTAACTTAAAAAAGAGACTTTCTTTTATTGTAAAACCAGGGAAAAGACTTTGTCCAAAAGTTCGAACAACATCATCTATAAGAGTGAAACATCTTGCTCCTTGCTCCCCAGGCAACCAGACAATACGAGGAATGCTTGTTGGTATTTGAACTATTGCTATGTTTTCAGGACCAGATGTTTCAGTTTTTTTATCCTGCTGACAGTGAAAAACACCAACTTTTTCTAAAAAAGAAGTCATTGCAGACGTTGGAACCGCAAGATTTCCTTGTAACTTAAAAGCTGCATGAAGACGAAGATTTCCAATGCTAGGAAAAACAGCATCTGAACCCGTACGCACAGGAGTAAGTAAGGGAAATACATCAGACACAAAAAAGGAATCGAGATAACGTTCTTGCTCAACTGTATAAGAGGAGGGATCCACATACAACAATCCTTCAAGGGCGAGACCTGGGAGCAATTGGTTTAAGAGGCAGTCGTACTGCATAGAGACCAATTCACGAACTCTAAGCGAAATTTGTGTTAATTGTTCTAAAACGGTAAGCCCTGAAAGATCCTTTTCATCACAGTTTGTTTTACACTGAGCTTTTAGACTCGCAACACGAACCATAAAAAATTCATCGAAATTTGATGAAACTATTGTTAAAAAGCGAAGTCTTTCAAGCAAGGGGACGCGAGAGGATAAGGCTTCTGAAAGAACTCGAGCATTGAATTCTATCCAAGATAAATCTCTGTTAAAAAACGAGTTGTCATTTTTCACTTACCGCCGCCTTAAATCATTATCAACGAATATCCAAAAATATCTTCAAAAAGATCAGCTTTTTCCTCAAGAGCTAAGCGCTCAAGAGTCACATCATGAGTACCACAGGCTCTCAGATAAAGAACGTCTTTGGAAAGCTCCAATTCAAAATCCTCTATGTGCTGGGAATGTCCTCGATCAAGGGCATCTGCAACCCTGAGCAAAGCAGAAAGTTTAAGAACTATAGTGCGCTCAAATCGAGGCAAAGAGGCATAACCGAGATGCCTCGAGTTTGGAAGTTCTCCTCGATGATATCTAACCACATTAGATAGAATATTCATATCATCTTTGTTTAATCCAAAAATGTCTGAATGCAAAATTATATACTGACTGTGAATGTGATGTTCTGTTTGACTTATAAAACTACCAATATCATGCAATATTGCAGCAATTTGCAAGATCAAACATGAATGACGATCCAACCCAAGTTCATCTTCCAAACAATGAAATAGTTTTAATGCAATTCGGGTCACATATCGAGAATGATCTTCATCTACATGGTATCTCTTCCCCAGATTTATAGCAGAAGCAACGATTTGTTTATAAAATTCTTCGTGAACTATATGTTCAGGACCTACAAGACGTGAGAGAACAATACCTTCTCGTATTGATAAAAAAGGTACGAGAACCTCTTCTGCTCCGGTTAGTTCTAGAAAATATCGATATGCGAGTAAACCGGGGGTAAGAGACTCTGCTTCGGAATAGCTTATTTTAAAATTTTGAACACATTCTTCTATGCTGTATTCAGTGACCTTTGTTACAAATGAAATAAAATCTTTACGGCTTATAACAGAAAGAAGATCTGTAACATTTGTCCCAATAGAGCGAGCAACTAATCGAGCATCACTACTGGTGGCAATTAATTGATGCACTCTATCGAGCCGTAATTCTTTATTTAAAGTTTCACTAGTGGTGCGAATATACTCACCAAGAAAACGTCTCATATCTTTCGCAGAACCCATTACAGCCTTAATTTGCTGCTCAATTATAACGGTTCCCATACGAAAACTATGGGCAGCTACCATCTTTCCTTTTTGGAGCAACATTATTTCTGTCGAACCACCCCCGACATCCATAATGATAGAATTAACTTTGGAAAGAACGCCAGGAGCTTTACGCAGAGCATGATCTACGACGAGGTACATAAGTCTATTTTCTTCAATCCCATCTATTACATGCACTCTAAACCCTGTCTTTACAAAAAGACGATCCAGGATAGCGTCTCTATTTTTTGCCTCTCTTATTGCACTTGTGGCAACAACAGTTACATTCGAATCAGGTATAGACCAGCCATCTAGAATTTCACGATACCGCTTTAATATGGCCAAACACTGTAAGAGAGATTCACGCGAAATAGTTCCTTTGGTGAAAACATCTCGACCTAAAGCAACGGCTCTCTCAGCTTTATCAATTACAGTCCAAAGAGTGTCACCGCCAATTTCCACTATTAACAAGCGTAATCCTGTTGCACCTATTTCTATTACAGCTTCAATACGAGGGGTTGTTTCTATGTTGATATTTTTTTTCATTGCTCGCAATACCTTCCTGCCAGAGATTTTTACAAAAATATTTGTATATTTGCAAAAATCTCGATAACTATTAAGGATCTTGCAAAACTCAAGAAGTTTTGCAATTACCTCTATTATTATAGCTTATCGATTAGCATAGAACACTTACCAGAAGGAATTGGAAGAGTTTTTTTCTTTTGTCCAAGGATATTTATGGTAAAATAATATAATTTTTCACTTTCCATATGAATTTCCCAGCCACGCTGACTTTTATTAGAAAGAATGGTTATAAGATTTCGTTTCAAACTCAAATTTTCAATACCCATTACTTCTAAGTTTGGTATTATCCAATCTACAGTTTTACGAGGAAGTGAAATAGCAAGTCCTATTATATTTTCAATCATAAGAGCAATAGTTGAAAGGCCAGCATAAGGTAAATACTGTTTTCTAGGAAAATTATCGTTTTCTGGCCATTGAGCAGGACCTTCTTTTTGTGGTTGATACGCTTCCCAAAGACTGCCTTTATTATGTTCCCCATTTGGAGACAGAGCATCTAGCACATAATAAAGATGTCTAATTGCACATTCTCTCGCAAGATCCCAGCGTTGGTATTTTTCGAGGCCCTTTACGACCATAAAGGTAAAAGGGGGGAAAACACTCCCACGATATCCCATTCCCCGTTCATCGTACTCTGGATCATCTGCTGACAAAGATGGAAAAGGATGATCCACACCAAAGGTTTGAGGATTCATAAGATGAGCGATCATCTTTTCAGCCTTGTCCTCGTTTGGAATTTCAGCAAGTAAGGGCCAGAAACCCGCGATTGTTTTTTGAGGTAGGCGAACGTTATTTGCATCAATATCGTGATAAAAACCAGTTTCAGGATCCCACATATGGGTATTTATTCTCGTTTTAAGAGAAAAATACATTCTTTTATACTGAAAACTTAAATCTTTGTCGTTTAAAATATCTCCAAGGGCAGACATATACAAAGCATTGATTGCCAATGCCGTGTTAAAATCTACTAAGAACTCAGCCTTTGTTCGAGGTGCATTTATCATAGTAGTAGCAGAAAGAGGAACTTTAAAAAGACCATTTTCTTTCTTGAAAGTGGCTTCGATCCATGCCATATATTTTTGAAGAATTGGCATTATATCTTTAATACGCTTTTTATTTGCGGATTTATGAAAAAGATTAAATTCTGCCCATGCAAACAAAGGCATTCCTATTCCTTCTGGATTGTCTTTTGTTAGGACGGGATCTGCAGTGAGAAGATCATACTTCCACCGTATTGCTCCATTTTCTTCTTGATGCTCATAGAAAAAATCAAGACTCTGGTTTGCGTGATAATTACGATTAGAATACACAAAAAAGAAAGAGGAAAAGATGGTTTCAAACTGATCTAATATAGAATTTTCTCCGTCGGGGTAAATAAAATAGCCTTCAGGAGAGAGCCCCTTGACCTCGGGTGTAACCCAGTAGTCCTGTATCCAGGCCCAACTTCGGTCATATACATCAACAAAGTCCTGATCATAGAAATGAACTTTGGGGAAATCTCTCTTATTCACGCTCGCTCCTTTAGCTTTTTTAATTAGCCGGGTTAAACTTTAAGTATATCATATTTCACCTTAAAATTATATACTTCTATACAAATTATCAGTCTAGATGGAGGGATAGAATGTACCAATCCCATGTATTTCTCGAAGTAAGGATACTTATTTCCACCAGTGAAAAAGCTTTTTGTTCCTGCCATATAGGCAATAAATCGGGAAACTGTCCTATTTGCCGAAGAGAAAACACAGACCCCCCCAGAATAAACCAACAAGCCACTCGCAGGGCATATACTCTCGCTCATGCCCTCGACTGTAAACTGGCAGATATCGCGCCATATGAACGTCCTATTGGAAGCCCAACGCTTCCTCCTCAATATAGCCTTTGCGGAGCTTCATTGAAGATTGCTTCTGCCGGAGCAATGGATATCGAGTTCCATCGCAGAAAGAAACGGATTACCATAGAGGAAGTTCGTATCGAAGAAGATGCAGGAAGACTCACTCATATTAATGGCAAAACAAAAATGGACTACTCTCAGGCTGGAGCTCCAAATATACGAATACGCACGGGTCCTGAGTTCGAACTCGGAGAAGAAGCAGAGATTTTTCTCAATGAACTTCGCCGACGTATACAATATATGGGAATTTTAAAAGGTGTTCCTCTCGAAAGCGTAATACGATGCAATGCCTATGCTTCTCTTGCACGGTATCCAAACAACCCCGACTATACAGTAAAGTTACGCAACTTAAACTCTTTCAATTTCGTAAGAAAAGCAATAAACGCTGAACTTCATCGTCAAGAAGATATTTTAACTTCAGGGGGTGAGGTTAATTCTGAAAGCAGACTTTGGAATGAGCGACAGGACAGAACGGAGTATTACCAAAACAGGGAATCAGTTTCCAGAGTGAAGACCATTCCTCTTGAAGGTACTCCCGAATTTGCTTGTCCATTAACCTTACTTGCAGAACTGCGAGCTTCTGCGATTGAACACCCTTCCCAAAGGCAAAACCGCCTCATTCAAACTTGGGGTATATCGCGCTCCCGAGCTGAGTTTATTTGTGATGTCAAATCTCGTGCAGATTTTTTTGAAGATACAATTAGGGCGGGTGCAGACCCAATGGACACAGCTCATTGGCTCATGTCCGATGTAACTGGCTTACTGCGTAAAACCGGAACAAAAATATTGGGATCACCCTTATCTCCTCGCAGATTTGCGTTTATTCTCGACCAATATCATAGTAAAACAATTAATAGCCGCATGGCGAAGCAACTATTGCAAGCAGTAATGGATACCGATAAAGATCCACAAGATTTAATGCAAGAACATGACTGGATACAAATTACGGACATTACTCAATTACGCTCTCTTGTACAAAAAACAATTTCTGATTACCCCAGTGAAACCCTTCGTCTTCGAGAAGGAGACATGGCGCCTTTAGAGTTTTTAACTGGCTCAATTATGAAAAAAACCAGAGGATTGGCCGACCCAAGTACAGTGAAATCACTTTTAAAAGAAGAACTTAATATTAGTCTTATTTATGTTCTTTCGATGGGTGGAACTATTACGGGGAGCATGGATGATGGTGAAGTTTCTGGCGGAGACGGAAAAATCATTAAATCGATGCTGGATCCAGAACAAAAAGAAAATCATGTAAAAATTGAAGTCATAACAAACGACAAACTCTTGAGCGAAGAAATACAACCAGCAGACTGGGCTGCCCTTATTCATGCTATTTCAACAAAAATAGCATCGGATACCGCAAACGGAATTGTTATTACACATGGAACAGACACCCTCGCCTATACGGCACCGCTCATTTATTGGCTTTTTGCCGATACTAATGTACCAATCGTATTCACCGCTTCCAATAACCCTCCAGCAAATTTGAAGCCAGGAGAACCAAATGATGAAGCGAGATTAAACTTAAACAAGGCGATACATCTTGCTCGTGAAAAAGATCGTGGTATTTACGTTGTTTTTGGAGACAGAATTCTATCTCCCATCAATTTAAAATTTCTTAGACCAGCTTTGTATGGCTTTACCAACTGGAATACGGGTGAAAAACTACACTCAGGAACCGGGCTTTTATTAGGTTACGGAGAAACTGATCAATATGTCATGAGTCAACTCTTGTGCCAAGCAGCTGATAATCTCCATTTATGCCGAATATATCCGGGCCTGCGAGCTGATCATCTTCTGGCCCTTACAGAAAAAGGAATTAGATACTTTTTTCTAGAGCTCTATGAAAAAGGGACTGCCAACATGAAGGATAGTCCTTATTCATTAAAACAGCTTCTTATACAAGGAAGAAGAAAAGGCTGCCGATTTTATTGCACGTCACAGCAAGAAGGGGTTGTAGATTTTTCAGGATACTCAACATCTAGGCGAATGTGGAGAGAAGGAGCAATGCCGATGGGCTCTCTTACCACAGAAACTGCTGTGGCTCTTTATTTTGCAGCACACTTAGTATGTGACACACCAGAAGAAATAGACCAACTTATGGAAGCGGCCGGTCAAAACTGACCAGCCTTTTCATTTATTACTCGAAAAAATCAAGCACTTCTTCTTCAACTGGTTTTTCAGAAACTATACTAACCTCTTTAGCGTAAGGATCCTTACCAAACCAGATTAGAATATGCTCTATTTCAGACTTATGTCTCATTTTTAGATACAAGGTTTCTGTTTCTTCATTATAACGATACCCAGAAGAATTATAACTTTCAAAACGTGGGTCTGTCCTAAAATCAAGGCCGTAAATTTGAATTCTGTAAAAAGGTTTAATACCGCGAAGAACCATATAATGCGTTAGACCCTGAGGGAATCTGACAGAAAACTGTACGGAAGAATCTGGTTGTTTGGCAATTTTAATATCTTGTGCACTTGTCCATGCCCATGAAGGGGAACCCATCTGATTTGACAGAGAATAAGAATGAGGAATCCATGTATTGCTTGAAACAATGACATCATACACATCTGCAATATCGAGAACCTGATCTGCTTTTGCTACAATTCCTGATTTTTCTTCTGCACGGCTTCCGTCTATAAAAGCAAATCGAGCTGGTAAAATAGCCTTATCTCCTGCAAAGCTCACGAGAGAGTTTACGAGAAGACGACCTACTGAAGACCAATACGCCCGAGTAGAATTAGAGGATCCATAGCGAATTAATATGTTTGCAACCTCTAAGCTCGGTAATGTTTGTATTTCATTTCCATTATCGCTGAGATAGAGGTTATCACCAATGCGTATTAAAGAAGACTTTAATACTCGCTCGCACGATTCTACGAGAGTATTAAAACGGTTTTCTTCGCTAGGTGCATGAATGGGATAGTCGAGCATAATTTCAAGAATTCCTGCAGCCTGTCGAGAAGTAAGACGGGTAAAGTCTAAAGAAGAAGACATTTTTGCAAGATCTTTTAACAAAACAGAACTTCCCCTGTCAATAAGATAGGGAACGAGAGAAGGAAACTCAAAACAAGATGGATCAGAATCGGAAATTTTCCGTGATAAGATGGTACGATCTTCACGTTCACGAATAATAAGACCCGCAGTTGTTTTTTCTAGATTATTTAAAAAGGTATTGGTTTTCCAGGTTCGGGAATTTCCGTTTCGATATGCGAGAGGAACAGCCTCAATACCAGCCTGATACATGCCAATACGGCCCATTTCAGAAATATAAGAGGCTACAAGAGGCTCGGTTATAGACCCAGAAGCTAGAGCAGCTCGAAATGAAACTAAGGACGCAGAAGCATACTGTTCGACAGATCTCTTCCATGCAGACTCTGAAGCCGCTGGAAGGGTAACGAGATCTTCAACTACAAGACCTCGGACAGGAATCCATGTTCTGTACTGAACAACAGGAGAAACCTTATAAATTGGCAATTGCCGCACTTCGTTGCGATCTATTTCATCTAATACTATTCCCGGGAAATAAAATTTTTCTTTTCCACTTACAATTAGTAATTGAGAGTCGGTTTTTTCAAGATGTGCGCTTCGTGTTATCTTGTAAGGCAATGCCACTTTCTGATACTTTGAAGGCATATTTACAGAAATTGTAACAATATCAATTTCTCCTCGGATTTCTGAGGAAAAAGAAAGCGTAATGTTGTTAGAAAAACCGACAACGAAATCGTCACTCTGTCGATTAAAACTCGTAACTACCAGAGGAACGTGTTTGTTCGAAGAGGTATATGCCAGTGCAGGATTTTGTTCGTCGAGAAAAAAATCTACACCATTTGTAGCAATGTGAAGAGGTAAAACAGGAAGGATAGTCCCGTCGCTTTCATTCTGCCCTGCCCCGGAAATTCGTAAAACCCCCGAAGTAAATGAAAAAGCGTTACCTCTGGTAAACTGCAGCGCAAATATGCCGAAAATAATACATACATAGAGCGCAGAAAAAAATAAAACCCTGCGTGAAAAATATTTCATCATTTGTTTGATTGTATAGTAAAGCAGATGATAAATTCAATGAGGATTAAGAGGAACCAATGAATTTGAAAAAAATGCCCATAGTAATCATGTCTATTTTTATTTCTGTCATACTTACTTTTTCTTGCAAAACAACAGCGCCGTCTCTTCCTGTAGAGAAACCAAGTACTTCTGAAGAAAAAGAAGTCCCTTTTACGCGAGTTCGATTTGCAACAGAACTTGAGAAATTAGTCTCCGAAAATCGGTATGATGATGCCTTAGCTCTTTTTGATACAGTCCCTGAACCAGACGCATCCGATTCAGCGATACAAATTTTAAAACTTTCTATATTAATTTCAGCACGATATCTTGATGAAGCAGAAAATCTCGTCGTTGAACTTGAAGCCCAATATCCAGGAAATATTGAAATACTTTACATACAAGCGATGCTCGCAACAGCCCGCGCAGATCAAACAAAACGAACTAAATATCTCAATGCAATCCTAAAAATTGAACCAAATAATGCATCTGCACTTACAGGACTTGCTTTAGATTATCTTAATAAAAAAAATTACAAACAAGCAAAAACCTTACTTATTAAAGCAATTGTAGCAGAACCCAAAAATACAGATGCCTTACTCGGACTTGCTCGAGTATATTATATGGAGTCAGAACTAGCGAAAGCTGGAGATACACTGAACCTTGCAATAGAAAAGAGTCCTGAATATAGCGTTTTATGGGCAGAACGTGCCCGCGTAAAATCTGAAATGAAAGATCTCAGCGGAGCAATAAAAGATATAAAAAAGGCAATTGAACTTGACCCCGAAATTCACAGTCATTGGATGGATTTAGGAACTTATTTAATTAGTAGTGGAAATAAAGCAGGAGCCCAAAAAGCTTTTACAGAAGCATTAACGCTCGATCCAAATAATTATCTCGGATATATTTACAGAGCAGGACTCAATGATGACCTCGGAAACAGAAAAGAGGCGATCAGCGATTATACAAAGGTTTGCGCTTTGTTCCCTCAATACCATTATGCCTCAGAAAGTCTCGGTATTTTGCTTTGGGAAGATGGAAACTGGATGGGAAGTAAAAAAGCCTTTTTACAAGCCTTAGAATGGAATCCTAAAAATGCTTCATACGCGCTAATGGTTACCCTTTGTTCGTATCGCGCAGGAAACGATAAAGAGGCAAAGAACTTTATGAGCCAATATATCGCTACATTGGATCGCTCTTCTACAGAATATTTTCTGTGCAGACTTTTTGTAGATAAATCGAGCGACGGAGATGTTTTAAACCGAATAACAAAAGAAACCAATGTTAATATTAAAAACAGAATGCTATTTTACATGGCTATGTTTTATGACTTATTTGGTAGCAAAAGTCTCTCTCAGAAATATTTGATAGAAATTACAAGTATTCCATCTCCAACCTTTTTTGAGTACCGTTTAAGTGAGCGGGAACTTGGAAAAACTAGATGAGCAAACCTTTTAGCACACTCTCTCAATTACTTGATCCTTCTCGTCCGGTTTTAATTCAAACTCATGACTTCCCTGACCATGACGCAATAGGTGCGGCCTATGGATTATGTGAACTTCTCTTGCGTCATCATTTTGAATGTGCCATGACCTACGGAGGTCTAATTCAGAGTATTTCTCTCGCTTCAATGATTGACCGTCTAGACATCAGTCTTGTACCTTTTCAAGAAGCTTGTGCTAAAAGCGTTTACCAGACAATAGTTGTAGATGGATCCCCAGCATCTGGGACTGTTAAAGTTGTTGCGGGAACTTTACTAGCTGTTATAGACCACCACCCGCAACGAAAACCACTTAACTGTCCTTTTACAGATATTCGAACAGATACAGGTTCCTGTAGTTCTATAATTTGGACTTATTGGCTGGAATCAAAAGAAGAGCCAGATAAAACAACTGCCACAGCTTTGCTGGCAGGAATTCAGCTCGATACGGATTTTTTATCTCGCAAAGTGAGCAAAACAGATCTTGATGCTCATTACGCTCTTTTTTTTAAGGGGAACAGTAATCTTGCAAGAGAGGTTGTATATACCTCCCTTAGCATAGAACAATTACCAAAAATTGGAGAAGCATTTCAACATTTTTTAGTCTCCGATTCTATTTTATTTACTGAGATCTATGGTGATTATACAAATGAACTACTTTCCGTGCTGGCCGATTTTCTGCTACGCTTGCAGGAAATTGAATTTGTAGTTGTTATAGAGGTACACGGAGATGAATATCATCTTTCTGCTCGCAGCAGAACACAAAACATAGATACAGGCTATATTATTCGTCGAGTCCTTTCTGGAATTGGTACAGGAGGCGGCCACGGCCACATGGCTGGCGGAATAATTAATGCAAAAGAATATCCCGGAGCAGATGAGTTCCTGAGGAAGATAATTACCGAAATAGCAACATACAGGAGCAAAAATGAAGCAAACACTGAGAGAAATTGAAGAAAACGGGAGAAAAATAATATTAGTAGGAACCGCCCATGTTTCCCAAAATAGTATCGATGACGCGATTCAAATAATACAAGAAATAAAACCTGATCGTGTTTGCGTTGAATTAGATGATGCTCGCCTTAATTCGCTTACGAATGAAAAAGGCTGGCAAGAACTCGATATTTCTAAAGTACTTAAAGAAGGAAAGGGGTTTTTACTTTTAGCGAATCTCGTTCTCTCTTCTTTTCAAAAGAAACTGGGTGATGATGTTGGAGTAAAGCCCGGCGATGAAATGAAAGAAGCTATACGAGTTTCAAAAGAGCTTGACATACCCGTTTCTATGGTAGACCGACCGATACACATTACACTCCAACGTGCTTGGGCAAAAACAAAACTTTGGGGTAAAGCTAAATTACTCGCAACTCTTATTTCAAGTGCTTTTTCAAATGACGAACTAAGCAGCGAAGATATTGAAAACCTTAAAGAACAAGGTGCCATGGATTCCATGATGGAAGAATTAGCTCAATATCTTCCCAGTGTTAAAGAAGTTTTAATAGATGAAAGAGACAGATATCTTGCAAGTAAGATATGGGAATCTGAAGGGACAACTGTGGTCGCCATAATTGGAGCAGGCCACCTTCCCGGTACCGAAGCAATTATCCGCGAGCTAGCCTCAGGCTCTCGACCATCGGATACAAGCGATATTTCTGGTATTCCACCAAAGGGCCTTGGATCTCGCATAGCTGGGCTCATTATACCTGGTTTAATTATTGCACTCCTCGTTGCAGGTTTCTTTACCGGAGGAGCGTTTACTTCTTTGGAAATGCTTTTGCGTTGGCTTTTATGGAATGGAAGTCTTGCAGCCTTAGGCACTATTATTGCCCTCGGACACCCCGTTGCTATTTTAACAGCCTTTTTAGGAGCACCGGTAGCAACTATTAATCCCTTTATTGGAGTAGGCTTGTTTTCCGGCCTTGCTCAGGCTTGGATCCGAAAACCGCAGGTAAAAGATATGGAACACCTTGCTTCTGATGTTACAACGATAAAAGGTTTTTACAAAAATCGTATTTCGCATATCCTTCTTATTTTCTTCCTTTCAAGCTTAGGTGGAGCAATTGGTAATTTCATTGCTGTCCCTGCCCTTGTAGGAAGTCTATTAAAATAATCTTATAATAGGTGCGATGCGTATAGCAAAAGGAAATATTCCCCGTCACCTTTCTCGACGGGGAAAGTCTTTCTTCTATCTACCAATAAAGCCCAAAACCTGCAGGGTAACGAGGAGTTTCTTTGCCTGAAATAAAATTATCTAAAGGTAATTGACTCGTACTTCGAGGCCAAGCAAAGGATAGTTTTCCGGTAGGTTTAATTTTTGAAAATAATACATCTGTTATTCCAGCCCCTTCTGTTCCAGGAAGCCAAGCCGCAACAAAAGCATCTATGTTTTCAAGAGCTTCTTCCATAACGAGAGGTCTTCCGCTTAACAAAATTAATATAACGGTATTGAAACTTTCTTTTGCACGCTCTATCACCCGAATATCTGCAGGCCGTAGAGATAAAGACGTGCTGTCTCCCTTCCCTTCGGCATAGGGAGATTCGGCTGCAACAACCAAGCAAATATCTTTTTTGTTTACAGACTCAAATCTTCCATTAGGATCAAAAACAATTTCCGCATTTGGAAGTTGCTCTTTTACACCATCAAGAATAGTCGTTCCTTTATTTATTTTCCCTGTTTTTCCCTGCCAGTCTATTGTCCATCCACCGCATTGATACCCTATATCGTCTGCAGCAACTCCTGCTATATAGATTTTTTTTATTGATGGAGATAACGGAAGGACTCCAGAGTTTTCAAGGACCACAAGGCTTTTAGAAACAGCTTCGCGAGCAAGAGCTATGTGTTCAGGAGAGCGGACGAATTGAGCTAAATCTCGATTCGCATAGGGTTTTTCAAACAGACCTGACTCAAATTTTACGGTAAGGATTCTGCGAACAGCATCGTTAATCCGCTCAATTGTGATATCGCCTTTTTCAAGAGCCTTGGTAACCACAGAAATAAAAGGTTCTGCTTTATATGGAACCATATTCATGTCTACGCCAGCATTTATGCCTGCAACCATTGCCTTATAGTAATTCGAATCAATTTGATCCATTCCACCCCAATCGGAAACAACAAACCCAGAAAATCCTAATTCATTTTTTAAGAGTCCCGTTATTAAATCTTCACGGGCATGCATTTTTACGCCATTTAGCGAAGAAAAAGAAACCATTACAGTTCTTGCCCCTAAATCTAGTGCTGCCTTATATGGAGGTAAAAGCACATCTCTTACATAGGAGGTATCCCCTGCTGTATTGCCTTGATCCAGACTATATCCAGCCGTTTGTGAAGTTCCAGGTTGTGTTCCACCATCTCCAAGAAAGTGCTTGGCAGTGGTCACTGTAGCAGCCGCCGAACCGGTATCTGCTTCTTGATATCCTTTTATATATGCAGAGCCAAGACGAGTAACAAGAGACGAATCTTGACCAAACGATTCATAGGTTCTGCCCCACCTAGGGTCTCTTGCTATAGCAATACAGGGAGCAAAGTTCCAAGGAATTCCTGTGGCGGAAGTTTCAAGAGCAGTAGCTTTTCCAATACGACGAACAAGATCTTCATCTCCCGTTGCACCTAAGCCTATATTATGAGGAAAAATAGTTGCGTTGTGTAAGTTATTATGGCCATGAACAGAATCTACACCATACAAAATGGGAATACCAAGGCGCGTGTCCATGGCTTCTTTTTGAAAGGTATCGACCATATCGGCCCATGCACTTGGAGTGTTTTTTGAGGGAGTTCCTCCTCCACCGCTTAAGACGCTACCCAAGTAATATTTAGAAACATCGCCTGTTTTAAGACTACCCTTTTCGATTTGAGTCATCTGCCCAATTTTTTCTTCAAGAGTCATTCGTTTAAGAAGATCTTCAACTCTTTGAGAAACCGGGGCTGTCGAATTTTTGTACAGCGCATTCGCGGGTACCTTAGTCTTGCTCGTTGGTTCGCCACAAGAAATAAAAAGAACCCAAGAAAACAAACATAAAACAGACATTGTAATCCAAAGTGCTTTTTTTACCTTCATAATATTTTTCATTTCAAAATTCTCCTTTTCTGAGTATATCATTACTTATCAACTCCACTTACTACTACACCTTGCATAAAGAATTTTTGTGCAATAATGAAAAGAATAAAAGGAAATTCTGTTATCCAAAAATTACTTTTATGGCTTGCTTTATATCACTTACTTCAATTGCGCCATCCGAAGCTTCGGGTGCATAAACTCGAGGAAAGCCCAACCCAGAAGCTGAACGAATACGAGGTTTCATTCGAGCAACAGGTCGAATCTCACCTGCTAGGCTTAACTCTCCAATACATGCAGCTCCGCCTGGAGATGCTATATCTGTTCTGGCAGAATACAAGGCAACTGCAAGAGCTAAATCGATTGCGCTTTCGGTTAAACGAACCCCTCCTGCAACATTTACATACATATCGTGATCAGAAAATCTAAGTCCAACTCTTTTTTCTAGTACTGCGGCTACTCGGCTTACTCGAGCAGCATCTATTCTGTCCGAATAAACCCGCGTCATTGAGCCTTTGGCAGGAACGGTTAATGCTTGTATTTCTACAAGAAAAACACGGCTCCCTTCAAAAACAGGCACAACCGCAACCCCAGCTGGAAGCACTCCAGTTCTTCTCACAATAAAAAGACTCGAAGGATCTTCCATTGAGGACAGCCCTTGAGCAGTCATTTGAAAAATCCCAAGTTCATCTACAGAACCAAAGCGGTTTTTAAGAGCCCTGAGAAATCGAATATCTTCGTCATTACGATCAAAAGACACAACAGTATCTACGAGATGTTCAAGAGCTTTTGGCCCTGCTATGGTTCCGTCTTTAGTAACATGCGCAACAAGAAAAAGAACGGAGTCTCGCTCTTTAACCCAACAAACCAATTCATGGGCGCAAAGTTTAAGCTGATTAACTGTTCCTGGAACAGAACCCGCCTCCGGAGACCAGACAGTCTGGATAGAATCAACTATGACAAAAACAGGATTCACCTCTTCCAAGGCTCTTCCAATATCTTCGAGTCGCCCGGTACATAAAATCTCAATTCTATCTAAAGGAAGGTTAAGTCGATCTGCACGAGAGCGAATTTGACTTGCAGATTCTTCGCCAGATACATACAAAATACG